>CAMMVF010000010.1 GCA_946500295.1 uncultured Clostridia bacterium
GTATTGCCCCTTTACTCAAATAATGATAAAAGTCATCTGTGTGCATATGCACAGACTTTTCCAAATCTGATTCTTTTGCAACAGCAGATGCCGTTGTAGTTTTTCCTGTCCCCGGCGCACCTGTGATTACAATAATTCTACCTTGATTCATCTATATTTTACCTCCACAACTCCCGATTTGCTGTCTTAATTTAAATCATTTCGGCTTTTGACATCAATACTACGCACTCGACGGTATTACCTCTTTCCCACAACCCTTCAATGCCAAACTTGCCGAAAAGCGAATTTGATTAACCAAATTCAGTGCTTGGTAAGACATTAAATGCACAATACATCGTTTAACCGTATTGATGTGCTCAGCCAAAAACTTCTGCCGCGGCAACAATTTTGAGTATCTCACCGTCTACTTTATCCCGTCCATATGCATCAAAAAAACGCTCGCGATACTTATTCGTTTTCAGATTGAACCAAAGCGTCCAAGCTCCCCCAAAAAGGTCTATATGCCTGTCACCAACGCCGCCATTGCCAACATCGATAAACCCCGAGAATTTCCATTTATTAAGAACAATATTAGGCAAACAATAGTCGCCGTGAAGTAGAACCCTGCTTTGCAAGGCGTCTTTCTCTGCAGTCAGAACAGCATAGGCTTCCTCTGCTGAGCTGTAGCCAAAACAATCAGGGAAATGAGATTTATCATAATTTCCAGTACGGTAATTCTTCTCAGCCACAGCAAGGTATTCTGCTGTCCTGTCCATGAGCGGGCAGTCTGTATAATCTGTTTCGTGCAGTTTTCTTAATTCATATGCAATGGTGTCGCATAAGCGTTCGGGGTTCGCAAGATACCCCTCATATATACAGTCCTCTCCGATAACAGCTGTCGTTAAAAGCCAATCGCTGTCGTTTGAAATATAACTCAATACCTCTGCGCTAAGTCCCTTAGAGTAAAAATACTTTGTCATCCTGAATTCTTTTTCGAGCATTCCTCTGTTTGAGCATTTTAAATAGTAACCATTCCCCTTGTCAATGAAATATACTTTTGCTCCGGGTGAGGAGGAAGTATCGTAAATATTTGCCCCGGACACAAAATGCCGAATATCCTGCGGTATTTCATTTGGAATTTGATACAACAATGTTTTCTTCATTCGTCTTCTCCTATTTGTGGGAAAGCATTACTACCGTCTCCACATGCCCTGTCCTTGGGAACATATCCACCGGGGTGAGCTTTTTGAGGGTGTAGTTATCTTCGCCGAAAAGCTTTAAATCCCTCGCCATTGTCGCGCAGTCGCAGGAGACATATACGACCCTATCTGGGTTTAACTGGGCTATAGTCTTTATGAGCTCGGGGTTAAGTCCCTTCCTCGGCGGATCTACCACCACTACGTCGGGGTTTACTCCGTCAGCATTTAGCTTTTCGGCGGCCTTCGAGGCATCGGCGCAGATGAATTCCGCATTGTCAATGTTATTGAGCCTTGCGTTTTCCTCGGCGTTTTCAACAGCCTGCGGGATTACCTCGACCCCGATAAGCCGCTTTGCCTTGTTCGCCATTGTAAGCCCTATCGTACCCGTGCCGCAGTAAAGGTCGAGCAAAATCTCATCTCCGCTCAAGCCGGCATACTCCGCCGCCAGAGAGTACAGCCTCTCGGCTTGGTCGTGGTTTACCTGGAAAAACGATAGGGGAGAGATGTTGAATTTTAGCCCGCACAGCGTGTCTGTAATATAATCCTTGCCCCATACGGTGCGGCATTTTCTGCCCAAAATGACATTGGTTTTTTCCCTGTTTTCGTTGATTATCAGGCTTTTGAAGCCCTCTATCTTATCTTTAAGCAGCTGCGCCAACTCAAGCTCGCCATTAACCCTGCTTCCGTTGAGTACGAGCGTCACCATCAGCTCGCCGCTTGACTGACCGTATCTCAAATACAAATGCCTTATCAGCCCTCGATGACTTTCTTCGTTGTACGGCTCGGGCTTGTATATTTCGCACCAGCTTTTGAATATCTCTACCACCCTTGTAAATATCTCCGGCTGGAGCTTGCAGCCGCCGCAGTCTATTATCCTGTGGCTGCGGTAGGCGTAAAATCCCGTTATATAATTCCCGTTTCGGTCAAGCCCTACCGGGAGCTGCGCCTTGTTGCGGTAGCCGTCGGGCGATTTCGCTCCGATTATTTCTTCCACAAGCTCTCCGTCAAAGCCTCCGATCCTCTCCACTGCATCGACTACCCGCTGGCGCTTGATTTTGAGCTCTTCATCATAGCTTATATGCCTGAACACGCAGCCGCCGCAGGATTTGAATACAGGGCAGTCGGGCTTTATTCTGTGCGGCGAGGGGGTGATTATCTCCTCTATGCGCCCGATGGCATATTTTTTCGATACCTTTATTATACGGCAACGTATTGCTTCGCCGATTGCCGTACCCGCCACGAATACAGCCATTCCCTCGTGCCTTCCCACTCCGCTTCCCTCTGAGGTCATGCCGGAGATTTCAAGGCTTATTATATCGTTTTTTCTCATTTTATTAATGCACCTCTCGCCGGGTGCGACAACGCTCTGTCTGCGCTGAAAACTGCACCTCCATTTTTATGCTCTTTATTTACGCACTTCTTTATTAGAAATTTTGATATAACCAAGTCGCCGATGTCCCCCGCCTTTGTAGGCGGCGTAATCAAACGAGCTTGTCACGCTTTGCTCCAATTTAAATAATACATCTTTTTCCCCTGTTTATCAAGCTAAAAAGCGCGGCGGAATAATATCTGAATCTAAGCGTAAAATAAATAATAGGAAATATTTCCAAATGGGCTTTATTTTTTCCTTTTTTCGATATATAATTAATAGGAGCTTGCCCGCTTTTAATCCTAACTGTCGGGCAGCCTGAAATAAAATACAATCGGGAAGTGTAATTTTTGAGAATCGAAAATCACGACTTAGACAGAGATATATTAAATAAAGTTAAGAACATTCATTTTATCGGCATTGGCGGCTCGGGAATGTGCCCGCTGGCGGAGATACTCCATGCCGAAAATTATAATATTACCGGCTCGGATATCAGCGAGGGCGATACCCTAGCGCGAATCCGCAGCTATGGAATTGAGGTATATATGGGACATAGAGCCGAGAATATCGACGGCGCTGAGCTTGTCGTATATACCTCGGCTGTAAAGCATGATAACCCTGAGCTTTTGGCAGCTCAGAGCAAGGGAATACCAACAGTCGAGCGTTGTGAAATGCTTGGGCTTATATCCGACCGCTACAAAAAGTCCGTTGCGGTTGCGGGTACTCACGGAAAAACCACAACCACAGGTATGCTCACCCAGGTGCTTGTGGGCAGCGGCTATGACCCGACTGCTGTTATCGGCGGTCGTCTGCCGTATATCGGCGGCAACGGCAGAGTCGGCAGCTCTGAGGTTATGGTGTGTGAGGCGTGCGAGTATGTTGACTCGTTTTTGGAGCTGCACCCGGCTATCTCAATTATTTTGAACATCGACGCCGACCACCTCGACTACTTTGGGGACTTAAATGGAATTAAGCGCTCGTTTAAGCAGTTTGTTTCACAGACGACCGAGCTTTTGGTTGTAAACGGTGACGATGAAAACAGCTGTGAGGTCGTAGCGGACAGTAAGCTTCCAAAGCTCTACTTCGGCTTTGGAAATCACAACGACTATTATGCTGAAAATATAACTGCAATGCCGGGGGCAAGGCAGTGCTTCGACCTTATGCACGGCGGCGAAAAGCTCGCTACTGTTCATTTGAGCGTGCCCGGTAAGCACAATGTTTTAAATGCTCTTGCCTGTGCGACAGTCGCCGCATACCTCGGGGATGACGGCGAAAAGATAGCCAAAAATCTCGAGAGCTTTAAGGGCGTTCACCGCCGCTTTGAAATTCTCGGAAAAAAATGCGGAATCACTGTTGCCGACGACTTTGCTCACCACCCGACTGAGCTCACCGCCACCTTGACCGCGGCAATGAGTATGGGATTTAAGACAGTGTGGGCTGTGTTCCAGCCTCACACCTATTCTCGTACAGCCATGCTGCTTGACGACTTTGCCAAGGCGCTGTCCATAGCCGACAAGGTCGTGCTGTCGGAAATCTTGCCCGTCAGGGAGGTAAACACCTACAATATTTACTCCAAGGATTTGGCGGAGAAAATTGACGGCTGCGTGTGGTTTAAGACCTTTGAGGAGATAAGCGACTATGTATGCGAAAATGCGGGCGAGGGCGACCTTATCATCACCCTTGGCGGCGGCAACGTGTATATGTGCGCTAATATGATATATAAAAAGCTCAGCGAAAAAGAGGACTGAAACATTTTGGCGGTAAGGAAATAATCTTGCCGCCTGCTTTGCTTTCTTGACGAAAATGGAATAAAAGAATAAAATATAACCAAGTCGCCGATGTCCCCGCCGCTGTCGGCGGCGGGTTCCATTCAGAGTTTCGGTGAGGTTTAATCCCCAACCCTGAGAAGCAAAGCTCCGGGGCTGTCGCAATAAAAAGCTGATAAGTAACGGAAAAACTCTGAAATTATAGCTAGGAATCAATTATAATAAACGCAGAGCAGTAAAACGTAGGGGGTAAAGTTTAGGTCAAGCCTTTTTAAAGGCTTGCGGATTCCAAAGGCAGAGCCTTTGGTCGCTGCCCGCAGGCAGCGAAATCCCCTCGCTTAAAGCGCTCGGCAAGGGGTGAATTTTTCGCCTGTGGCGAAAAAGAGGGGAAAGCCTGCAAGAGAGGCTTTCCCCTGAAAGGGGCTGTTAATGTGACAGCCCCAGTTTTTTTATTAAGTAAATTAAATGAAAGGATGGGGTTGTGTGAACTATGCAGTAGTTTTGTATTTTGACGATGTTTCAAATAATAAAATACAATCTTTAATAAATAACACTGCGGCAAACTGCGGAAATGAATATATGGTTAAAACCGATATTCCGCCGCATATCACAATATCTTCAATTATGTCTGATAACGATGATTTGTTGATTGAAGCAATAGATGCTTTTGCAGACAGACTTACCAAAGGAGAAATTTTCTGGGCGTCAATAGGCGTATTTAATCCCAATGTTTTATTTTTATCGCCAATAATGAATGAATACTTGCTTGACCTTTGTAAGTTTGTAAACCGACAGCTCCTGAAGGTTGGGGAGGCTGGAGACAATGGCTTTTACTTGCCATATCAATGGATGCCCCATACTACTATAGCTACTAAGCTGTCTGAAGCTGAATTATCAAAAGCCTTTGAAACTGTAAAAAATGAGTTCAAAGGTTTTGGCGGAATAGCGGACAAAATTGCACTAGCTCAGTGTAACCCGTATAAAGAAATAAAAATATGGGAACTGAAAAAGTAAAACAATAAAGCAGGTTTGTAAGTGTTTCCGGAAAAACGCTACATACCAAAACCATGCAGGAAAGTAGGCAAGATAATACGCTGGATGTTGATAATTTTATTTTAGTTGCCTTAATAAATGTTGACGCTTATTGACTTGCATGAATTTCAAAATTGCAAATTACTCTCTGTGATTCTGTTAAATTTCCAGCATTTTGCAGGATTAGCAAAGAAATTATTCATAATGCTGGAAATATCCGGCTTAATTGACAGGAAATTAACAATTTGTACATTGCTTATTGACAGCGGATGTATTATAATATATTTCAAATGAGCCCAAATTGGGTTGAAAGGGGATTATCGCAATGACAAATAATAAATCGGTCCTTGCTTGGATCGAAGAGATGAAGGAGCTGCTGACCCCGGACGAGGTAGTTTGGATCGATGGCTCAAAGGAGCAGATTGAACAACTTCGTGCGCAGGCCTGCTCTACAGGAGAGCTTATTAAGCTCAATCAGGAGAAGCTTCCGGATTGCTATCTCCACAGAACTAAAGTAAACGACGTCGCTCGTGTAGAGGACAGAACGTTTATCTGCTCCAGAAAAGAGGAGAACGCAGGTCCGACAAATAACTGGATGGATCCGCAGGAAGCTTATAAGATGCTTTTTGATATTGCAAGGGGCAGCTACAAGGGAAGAACAATGTACGTTATCCCTTATTCAATGGGACCGGTAGGTTCGCCTTTGGCTCAGATTGGTTACGAGGTAACTGATTCCATATATGTAGTGCTCAATATGGCTATTATGACTCGTGTCGGTACAGCTGTTGAGGAGGTTCTGGGCGACAGCGAGAACTGGGTTAAGGGACTTCACTCGCGTTGTGATATCGACCCGGAGAAGAGATATATCTGCCACTTCCCGGAGGATAATTACATTATTTCCGTTAACTCCGGTTACGGTGGAAATGTTTTGCTCGGCAAGAAGTGCTTCGCTCTTAGAATTGCTTCTTATCTCGGAAAGAACAACCAGTGGATGGCAGAGCATATGCTTATTCTCGGAATCGAGAATCCACAGGGCGAGGTTAAGTATGTAACAGCTGCTTTCCCGTCCGCCTGCGGAAAAACAAACCTCGCTATGCTTATTCCGCCCGAGGGCTACAGAAATAAGGGCTACAAGGTTTGGTGTGTAGGCGATGATATCGCTTGGATGCGCAAGGGTTCGGACGGCAGACTTTGGGCTATCAACCCTGAAAACGGCTTCTTTGGCGTTGCTCCCGGAACAAACGAAAAGTCCAACCCGAATGCTTTGGCTTCAACTAAGAAGGGCACTATCTTTACAAACGTAGTTTTGAACAACGATGACAATACAGTATGGTGGGAGGGTCTTGACAAGAATCCGCCCGAGAACGCTACAAACTGGAAGGGCGAGCCGTGGAACGGCAAAACTTCCACTGAAAAGGGAGCTCACCCGAACAGCCGCTTTACAGCGCCTGCTGAGAACTGCCCGTGCATCAGCCCTGAGTTTAACTCGGTTACAGGTGTTCCTATTTCTGCTATTATCTTCGGTGGCAGACGTGCTCAAACAACTCCGCTTGTTTATCAGTCAAGAGACTGGGACAACGGTGTATTCGTAGGTTCTATCATGGCCTCAGAGACAACAGCCGCTGCAACAGGCGCAGTAGGTGTAGTTCGCCGCGACCCGATGGCAATGCTGCCGTTCTGCGGTTACCATATGGGCGACTATTTCAACCACTGGTTTGAGATGGGCGAGCTTTTAGGTGACAAGGCTCCTAAGATCTTCAATGTAAACTGGTTCCGTTTGGATGATGAGGGCAACTTCCTCTGGCCGGGCTTTGGCGACAACTTCCGTGTGCTTGAGTGGATTATCAAGCGTTGCGAGGGCGAGGCTGACGCTGAGGAAACCGCTATAGGCTATGTTCCCCATGTTGACGATATCAATATAGAGGGACTTGATATTGATAAGAAGACTCTTGAAGATATTCTCTTTGTTGACAATGCTAAGTGGGCAAAGGAGGCCGAGGGAATCGAGGAGTTCTACAAGAAGTTTGGAGACAGACTGCCTAAGAAGCTTTCCGATCAGCTTGCAGGTTTGAAGGAGAGACTGGCTAAGTAAGTTTGCGGTTATTCGTGAATTTTTGGGGCTGTACCGTTGATGGTACAGCCCCTTTTTGGGTTAACGGTAAGATACAAGATATAGTTGTCATTGTGCTTAATATACAAAATACAGTTTTTAAATTTGGCTATAGCAGAGCTTAAATTTAGGGTAAATTTCTTTATTTTCATATTTAAGGGGAATTCTGTGTTATAATGATGCTTGTAATTTCTTTGGATTGATTTTTTTGCTTTGAAATTAACTTCGGGGCGGGCTTTTATTTTATGTGAATTCGGCAATTTGTCTATTGCTTTTTATGGGAGCCCCTGCTATAATGAATACAAGATGTAGTTGTTTAAAGCACAAAGACCTACAATATATATTATCATGGGATGGGAGAGTATTGAGATGCTTGTACAAAAAAGAGACGGAAGGATGGTCGACTATGAAGCCGACAAGATAAGACAGGCTATTTTGAAGGCTAACGCCGAGGTTCCTGCTGACGAACGGATTTCCTCGCACACTGTTGAGGATATTATTCGTTACGTTGAGGATCATTCCTCTGACACAATGGCTGTTGAGCAGATTCAGGATATTATTGAGTCCAAGCTTGTAGAACTTAATAAGTACGTACTCGCCAAAAAATATATAATCTACCGTTACACGCGTGCTCTGGTTCGTAAGCAGAACACGACCGACGAGAGCATACTTCAGCTTCTGAGCAACTCAAATCAGGAGCTTGCCGAAGAAAACAGTAACAAGAATACCGCTATTGCCGCCACTCAGCGTGACTATATTGCAGGAGAGGTTTCGAGAGACCTTACTCGAAGGATTTTGTTGCCCGAAAAGATTTCAAAGGCACATGACGAGGGTATTTTGCATTTTCACGATGCAGACTATTTTATTCAACCGATTTTCAACTGCTGTCTAATAAATATAGGAGATATGCTTGAAAATGGCACAATGATAAACGGTAAACTCATAGAAACTCCTAAAAGTTTTCAAGTGGCATGTAACGTTATGACTCAGATTATAGCAAACGTTGCTTCAAATCAGTACGGCGGTCAGTCTGTAGATATTTCGCACCTTGGTCGTTACCTGCGCCGCAGCGCTGAGAAGTTCCGCAGAAATATTGAGCGTGAGTGTGCAGGGCAGGTTTCTCAGGATCTAATAGATAAGCTTGTCAAGGAGAGACTCGGCGAGGAGTTAAAGTCCGGCGTTCAGACAATACAGTATCAGATCAATACATTAATGACAACTAACGGACAGTCGCCTTTTGTAACCCTCTTTCTCTATCTGCGTGACGACGATCCGTTTATTGAGGAAAATGCACTGATTATTGAGGAGATTCTCCGTCAGCGTTTGGAGGGTATCAAAAATGCTCAGGGCGTGTACATTACTCCCGCCTTTCCTAAGCTTGTGTATGTTCTCGATGAAAATAATTGCCTGAAAGGCGGCAAGTACGATTATATTACTGATTTGGCTGTTCGTTGCTCTGCAAAGAGAATGTATCCTGACTATATTTCCGCAAAGAAGATGAGGGAAAACTATGAGGGCAACGTATTCTCTCCAATGGGCTGCCGCTCTTTCCTCGCTCCGTGGAAGGATGAAAACGGAAATTATAGGTTTGAGGGCAGATTCAATCAGGGTGTCGTCTCTATCAACCTGCCGCAGATTGGAATTATTGCAAACGGTGATATGGATAAATTCTGGAAGCTTTTGGACGAGAGGCTTCAACTCTGTTTTGAAGCTTTGATGTGCCGCCACAATGCGCTAAAGGGCGTCAAGTCCGACGTAAGCCCGGTTCACTGGCAGCACGGCGCCATTGCAAGGCTAAAGCCAGGCGAAACTATAGATAAATTTCTCTATGGCGGCTACTCAAGTATTTCCTTGGGTTACATAGGAATTTACGAGATGACAAAGCTTATGACCGGCAAAAGTCATACTACTCCCGAGGGCAGGGAGTTTGCACTGAAGGTTATGAACCACCTGAGAGATACCTGCAATCGCTGGAAGAAGGAGACTAACATCGGATTTGCGTTGTATGGTACTCCTGCGGAGTCGCTGTGCTACCGCTTTGCTAAAATAGATAAGGAGCGTTTTGGCTCGATTCCTGATATTACAGACAAGGGTTATTATACAAACTCATACCATGTTGACGTAAGAGAAAAAATCGACGCTTTTGAGAAGTTCTCCTTCGAGTCGCAGTTCCAGAAAATATCCAGCGGCGGAGCTATAAGCTATGTCGAGATACCCAATATTACAAATAATCTTTCCGCACTTTCCGAGGTTGTCAAGTTTATCTATGACAATATTCAATATGCAGAGTTTAACACCAAGAGCGATTACTGCTCCTGCTGTGGCTTTGACGGAGAGATAATAGTAAATGACGAGTATCAGTGGGAGTGCCCGAACTGTGGAAACACCGACCGCACAAAGATGAGCGTTACACGCCGCACATGCGGATATCTCGGCGAAAACTTCTGGAATGTCGGCAAGACCAAAGAAATAAAGGCAAGGGTATTGCACCTGTAAGGTGAAATTATGAATTACGCTGAAATAAAGCCTGTTGATGTAGCAAACGGTACAGGGGTGAGGGTGTCGCTGTTCGTCAGCGGTTGTCCTCACCATTGCAAGGGCTGCTTCAATGAGGAGACTTGGGATTATGAATTTGGAAAACCATATACCGATGATCAGACACGGTATATAATCTCTTGTCTTGATAAATCATATATCAGAGGATTTACCCTGCTTGGAGGAGAGCCCTTTGCTCCGAAGAATCAACAGGAGGTACTAAAGCTGCTCGGCGATATAAAGCAAGCTCTGCCGAATAAAGATATATGGTGTTACACGGGCTATGACTTTGACAGGGATCTAAAGGGAGATTTTGCCGAGGAAAACAAGCTTACACAGGCAATCTTAAAGCTTATCGACGTGCTTGTGGACGGACCTTTTGTTCTCAGCTTAAAAAATCCTGCGCTCAAATTTAGAGGTTCGTCAAATCAGAGGATAATTGATGTAAAATCATCACTCAAAAACGGGACAACTGTTTTGTGCGATATGGATAAAATATAACCAAGTCGCCGATGCCCCTGCCTCTGTAGGCGGCGGGTTTCATGCAGTCTTTTGGTGGGGGTTATAATCCCCCACCGAAACCTTGAGGAGCAAAGCTACCCGGCGACTGTTGTAATCGTCGCAGGCGTGATCAAACGAGCTTGTCACGCAGGCGAAGATTTAAAAAACAAGATTTTAAAAAGCGGCGATTTCGCCGCTTTTTTATGTTCTAAATCACATTTTCACGTCACAGCCGTATTATAAGGTATAAGCACCAAAATGGGGTTGAGAGCATGAAAATTAAGAGCTTTGTATTCATCGGAGGGGACAAAAGACAGCTGTACGCTGCCAAGGCTACCCAGAGTGAAGGTTATAAGGTGTATATTTGCGGCTTTGATAAGCTTAATGAGGATTGGGGTATAGAGAAGTGCTCAATTAAAAACGCTACGGAGCTTGGTGACTGTTTCGTCCTGCCAATGCCGCTTACCAAGGACGGCGTGAGCCTGAACGCACCCTTTTCAAATGAAAGTATGCTTATCAAGGAGATGGCAGCGTCTTTTGCTGCACGTCGGGTGTTTTGTTCTATGAAGAACAAACTCACTGCTATGGAGCCTCAGTGGGCAGGAGCCGATATTTATGACTACAGCGTCAGAGAAGAGTTTGCAATTGCAAACGCCGTACCCAGCGCTGAAGGAGCAATAGAAGTGGCAATGCGGGAGTATCCGGGCACTGTACACGGTTCTCGTTGCCTTGTCGCAGGTTTTGGCAGGATAGGGAAGGTGCTTGCCAAAATGCTCAACGGGCTTGGAGCTGAGGTTGTTGTGGCCGCGAGGAAGAGAGCTGACCTTGCGTTGATTTTCGCACTGGGTTATAAATCTATGGAGATGAGTGAGCTTATCGCCTGCCCTAAACCGGATTTGGTGTTTAACACAGCCCCGGCGCTGATTTTCGGGGCAAAGATTTTGGCTAAGGTGTGCCGGGATGCTGTTGTTATTGATCTTGCCTCAGCTCCGGGCGGTGTGGATTTTGACGCAGCAAAAAGGCTCGGAGTGAGGACGATCCATGCACTCTCACTCCCGGGCAAGGTAGCGCCTAAGTCCTCGGGAGAGATAATAAAAACTACAATATTTAACATGCTTGAGGAGGATGAGCAGTGAAAAAACCGACGATCGGCTTTGCACTATGCGGTTCATTTTGTACATTCTCCAAGGCAATCAGGGAAATGGAAAGGCTTACCTTGGAGGGTTACGATATTGTTCCGATTATGTCCCGAACGGCGTACTCGACTGATACCCGTTTTGGCAGGGCAGAAGATATAAACAAAAGGATAAGGGAAATATGCTCAAGGAATATTATATATACCATAGAAGGTGCAGAGCCAATAGGTCCCAAGAGACTTTGTGATGTTATAGCCGTCGCCCCGTGTACGGGCAACACAATGGCGAAGATAGCAAATGCTATTACGGACACCTCGGTAACAATGGCAGTGAAATCTCAGCTTAGAATTGATGCTCCGGTTGTGCTCGCCCTTGCCAGTAATGATGCGTTGGCAGCTTCGGCCAAGAACCTGGGCGCTTTGCTCAATACTAAGAATATCTACTTTGTGCCAATGTCTCAGGACGACCCCGAGCGGAAGGCACATTCTTTAGTGGCACATTTTGATAAGCTCGAGGACACTATAACGGCTGCCTTAGAGTACAAGCAAATTCAGCCGATTTTTGCGCAGAGAAGTTGATAACAAAGCGGCGATAAAGCAATGCAGATTGGAAGTTTATGCATAATAATCATCAAAGGGGGTTAATTATGACTACTGTAATTTATACTGTTGAGCCGGGAGACACCTTGTGGGGGATAGCACAGTTTTTCGGCGTGACAGTGAATGATATAGCCAGGTATAACGGACTGGCCTTTCCAGACAGAATATATCCGGGGCAGAGGCTTAGAATCCCGCTGGAACGCTCAAGTGTGCCGCAGTGGTATGCTGTCAGGCCGGGGGACACGCTGTACTCCATAGCAAAGAATTTTGGTATTACCGTAAATGATATACTCAGCCGTAACAACTTGGACGATCCGAATGTGATCTATCCGGGATCTATGCTCAGACTTAGAGATTGAGGTTTAAAAGCTGAGAGGCTTGGAGCGCAAATTTGTGGGTTTCTTAAATAAAAAATCAGGGCTGCAGCAAAGCGCTGCAGCCCTGATATGTAATTTTACGCTTCAAAGTTTGTAAGATTCTTGGCACCGAAGGAAAGTACTCCAAAATGAAGTAGTATTGCTACGGCTAGGAAAATTACAGCCCAAATTAATATCATTACGAGGTCGGGTATCCCTAAGAAAATACAACCAAGCATGGCTATTACTGCCGGTATCATGAGTATTAACGCACCGAGCATACCTATCAAGACCCCTCTTGATTCCTTAACCACAGCCTCCTCACTTTCCCAACTCAGCTTGGGGTTTCTGACCTCTAAAAACAGCTGTAAATCTGTTATTATTGCCGCTGCCGAGGAGGAAAGAATAACTGAGAACAGCAGGCTGATGGGATTTACATTCATTGCGATAATGAGATACAGCGATGCTCCAAGTGCAAAGGGCAGCGAAATCAGTAAATTCGTCTTTAGTGCGAAGCTGTACTTTACTGATATTCTCTTTTTCATCGTCACAGGCATTGCTTTGAGGGCGAAGAATCCCTTGCCGTCTCTGGAAATGCAGGTAGAGCTTACCTTGCACACCGCCGCCGTCATTGCGGCTAGAAAGACGGAGATAAAGGGCGAGTAAACCAAAACATGAGACGAATCGCTTATAAGACTTGACAGAGCATCCGTTGAATCGGATACAGATGAAAAGCTCGAGATAAAACTGATTATCATTACTACAGGCATAATCAGAGGATAGAGGAAGCAGTTGATAAGATATATCGGCGAACGGAAAATCGTCCTGCGCTCAAGCCTTGAAAGTGATTTTGCAGCAGTGGATGAGGAAAAAGCGTCCGAGCGCAGAGCCTGAGTTTTCTTTCTGCGAGTTCCGCCTTCCATACCGCCGAGGGCGGATTCCAAGTAAAATCTCTGAGCTATCCACATGAATATCAGCACTGCCGCAGCGGGGATTAAAACGCCGATTAAAAGTGAGACGAGATTGCCGTTTTCCATGCTGTAGCTGAAAAAGGCGTTCGAGGGGAAAATCCACTTTAATCCCGAAATCGATTCCGCCATGTTGGCAAGCTGAGCGTCGCTGATTTCCTCGGAGCTGTTTCCAAATCCCGAGAACAAATATAAAAATACAAAGGCTGCCGAGATAATATAGGTTATAGCAGTTACAATGTTTTCCTTCTTTTTTACGTTTTTGCACAGGTGCATGAGGATGATAGATAAAACGCTTATCACTATAACCGGGAGAATAGGGGCTGTAACACAGCAAAGCACGGCGGCAAGGTATTGTGAGGGATTTGCACCGCTACCTATAAGAGCTCCCAGACAGGCGGGAAAGGTGAAAACACCGACTACAGTGTAGGTGTATGGTACTGTCGCCAGTAGCTTGGCAAGCACAATATGCGAGGGTTTAATCGGCATATGTATGTAAGAGCCGAGGTCGCTTGAGAGGAAGAACATACTCATAATTTTTGGGATTATCATTATAAACATTATTGCTTGGCTTAAAAGCAGAACAAAGTTTATAGCGTCGCCCAAATTTCCTCTTTGGGTGAATATCGGTGCAATTCCGTATGCCATAAAGCCTATCATTATAGCAAAGCCTAAGCCCAAAAGCCCGAGTACCGTATAGCCGACGGTTTTCGCAGCGATGCTCATGGTGACTTGGTTGGAAGAACGGTTCTTTTTGCGGCTCATGGCATAGCTGCCTGCGCTGCATTTATTAATAACCTTGATAAGTGAAAATAGCTTATTCATTTTTTGTAATCTCCAAAAATATGTTCTCAAGCGACTGCTCGCCCGGAAATCTTGATTTAAGCTCGTCTAAGGTGCCTACAAAGAGAAGCTTGCCATGGTTTATAATAATTACTTGATCGCACAGCTTTTCGGCTACCTCGAGCACATGAGTGGAAAAGAGCACACAGTTTCCCTTTGCGGCGTGCTCCTTCATCATTTCCTTGAGAATATGGGAGGAAGCAGGGTCAAGCCCGACCAGGGGCTCGTCCATCAGCCAAACGGGAGGATTGTGAATGAGCGCTCCCATTATCATCATCTTCTGCCTCATGCCGTGGGAATAATCGGCTATTTGAGTTGACAGAGCGCCGCTCATTTCAAAGCGTTCGGCAAGCTCGCTTATTCTCGATTTTCTGTCCGTCTCGTTTACGTCGTATATATCGCTTACAAAATTAAGATACTCTATACCCTTGAGTTTCAAAAAATTGTCCGGCGTGTCGGATACAAAAGCAAACTGCTCCTTAGCCTTCAGCGGCTGTGAGACTATGTTGAAGCCGTTTATTGTTATTTCACCCTCATCAGGCACAGATACGCCGGTAATGAGCTTTAGTGTAGTGGATTTTCCGGCTCCGTTCGGTCCGATAAAGCCTGTGATTTTACCGTCCTCAATATTTACATTCAGCGAGTCAACGGCTTTTACTCCGCCCCTGCTGTAGCTTTTTGATAAATTTCTAATTTGAATCATATCTGTTCTCCGTATTATAATTTTATTATCAGTCCTGTTTGTCAAGCTTGAAATTGTGCTGAGGGCGAGCCTCCTCTTTATCAAGCTTTTGGTTGTGTCTGTCTGCGCTTATTACCAGTGCAAGATATGCCGAGAGCACTGCAATAAACATATATGTGATGATAGAGAGTATTCCACCGATGCTCACGTAACTGCCGAGTCCAAAGCAGATAAGAGCAATGCCGACTATAGAGCAGAGTATTCCCACTGCGCATTTTAGAAGTCTTGTCTTGTCAAAGCTTGCAAACAAAAATCCTGCCACAGGTATGAGTAAAACAATAAGGGCAACTATTCCTACGCCAAAGTAGTCAGCGCCGTAACGGAAGCCGTCTATAAGCAGGTTGAAAATAGTAAAGGAGCCTATGCTTCCGTCGGGATTGTAGAGCTGAGCAAATGGAAGGGCGCAGAAGAAAATTGTGAGTATATAAAGAACACAGATAGTCTGTCTGAGCCTTTTACATCTTTTTGTTTCGAGCTTGGTGACCGGTGCGATTTTTTTTACTTCTTTGTTCATTTAATTTTACCTTTCAAATTTTATATCAATAATTATTCCCTGACGCTGAACTTATTGTTGTAGGATTCTATTGAGTGAGTGATTACCTCTCGAGCAACCTCAACCCCCTGAACCTCGTCAACTGCGGTTTCTTTGTTTTCGAGATTTTTGTACACGGTAAAGAAGTGGCACATCTCAGTAAACACGTGCTTGGGGAGCTGTGAGATATCCGTGTATTCGTTGTAATTTGGATCGTTGAAGGGGATGGCGATGATTTTCTCATCGTTTCTACCGTTGTCAACCATACGGATAACACCGATAGGATAACAGCGGATCAAGGTCATAGGGTAAACCACCTGACTGCAAATCACAAGCACGTCCAGCGGGTCTAAATCGTCGCCATAGGTCTT
Source organism: uncultured Clostridia bacterium (assembly GCA_946500295.1). Taxonomy (GTDB): domain Bacteria; phylum Bacillota; class Clostridia; order Oscillospirales; family Acutalibacteraceae; genus UBA7067. Next base: position 16,039 of record CAMMVF010000010.1, read on the forward strand.
GGGAATGAAGCCGTAGTTTGCCGGGTAGTGGGTGGAAGTGTACAGGATTCGGTCGAGCTTTAAAAGCCCGGTTTCCTTGTCCATTTCATATTTACACTTGCTGCCCTTAGGAATTTCAATTACTGCAATAAAGTCATCTGGCTTAATTCTGGATGAATCAATATCATGCCAAATGTTCATAATATATATCATTCCTTTCTTTAGCTTTAATTCACCTTATGTCCGTATTAAGCATAACTAAACTTAGTCTAATTTTATAACAAGGGCATAACTTTTGCAAGCACTAAATATTAAATAAAAAAACGCTTGCAAAAACAAAAAAATTATGCTATCATGATAAAAACTTAGGAGTTGATAATAATGAATAGCTGGATTAACGAGGCAGTATTTTATCATATCTACCCGTTGGGTTTTACAGGCTCGCCACAGTACAATGACGGGAAGCAGGAGTACCGTCTTGATAAGATTAAAGAATGGATACCACACATGAGGGAGATGAATATAACCGCTCTCTATCTCGGCCCGGTATTTGATTCAAGCAAGCACGGATATGACACCAAAGACTATTATAAGGTTGACACAAGGCTCGGCGATAATGATTCGTTTAAAGAAATATGTAAACAGCTTCACGAAAACGGCATAAGAATCGTACTTGACGGCGTTTTCAACCATGTGGGCAGAGAGTTCTGGGCGTTTAAGGATGTTCAGGAAAAGGGCAGCGCAAGCGAGTATTGCTCATGGTTTTATAATCTGAATTTTGGCGGGAACAGCCCCTGCGGCGATCCGTTTTGGTACGAGGGGTGGAACGGTCATTACGAGCTTGTCAAGCTTAATCTGCAAAACCCGGCTGTGGTGGATCATTTGATAGGCGCCGTAGGAATGTGGATGGATGAGTTTGGTATAGACGGATTCAGGCTAGATGCGGCTGACTGCATAGATTTTAGCTTTTTCCGCAGACTCAGGGAATTTTGCAAGAGCAAGAGAGGGGATTTCTGGCTGATGGGCGAGATTATCCACGGCGACTACAGCCGCTGGGCTAATCCCGATATGCTCGACAGTGTGACGAATTATGAGTGTTACAAAGGTATATATTCCTCCCATAACGACCACAACTATTTTGAGATAGCGCATTCGCTTCAAAGGCAGTTTGCAAACGGCGGCATATACAAAAATATCTATACCTATAATTTTCTCGACAACCACGATGTAAACAGGGTTGCGAGCAATCTAAAAGACAAGATTCACCTGAGAAACTGCTATACTATTTTATATACTATGCCGGGAGCTCCCTCGGTATATTACGGCAGTGAATGGGGCATGGAGGGGCAGAGAACTCAAAACAGTGACGATGCGCTGCGTCCTTGCCTTGATATTAACAATATTCCAAACAAGGATGAAGAGCTTTGCGATTTTATTGGAAAACTTGGTGCAATCAGGTTGGCGTTACCTGCGCTGAAAAACGGTAGCTTTGAGAACAGCACAATCAAAAACGAGCAGCTCGTTTACTGCCGCCGTGCTGAGGGTCAAACCGTGTATGTAGCTTTGAATTTGAGCGACAGAGAAGAGAGAGTCGGCTTTAATGTTGACGGCGGGTATGGCAAGTTAACGGATGTACTGAATGACAACGAAATTTTCGAAGCCTCCGGCTATGTTGAGGTACCGATTCCGGCACACAGCGCTAGGATTTTGGTTTTAAACGACGGAAGCTTTACAATATATATTCAAGCAAAAACAGAATCTGAATCCGAGCCTGAAATGCAGAAATCTGAAAATACTAACACCGAGGTACAGCCAAGAGAGTTAAAACTTGGAGATGAATTTACTCGCAAAGGCGGTGAAATGTGCAAAGCGGTAGCATTTGTAAATGCTGCTGACACAGGGGAAGAGCTTGTGGTTTACAGGGTTAAAGATAGCGGCGAGCTTGGGGCTTGCATTAAATCCGAAATATGACAATTATCGGGCGCACTGTCTGGTGCGCCCAATTTTTGCTTACAAGTTTCATATATTAAATATACTTCTTGTCTATCCAGCCCGTTACCTGGCCGGCAACGCCGATATTCTTGGCAGAGTTAGTGATTTTCATCCTGTTGCTAACGACTTCATCACTCCAAAGATAGTAGCTCCCGCTTACCGCCTTGGAAGCCTCCTTAGCAGTAGAGCTTATATACAGTGGTACGTCTTTTAGATTAAGCTCTTTAACGGCCTCACTCGGAGTGTAGATGAGTTTGCCGTCACTGTCATAAACCTTATAGCCGGGATTTTGGTCAGCCATTTTCTTTGCGTTTTCCAAAATTGAAAAAGCTCCTATCTGTGTTTTGGCGTCGCCTGCACTTTTTCTTACCCTATAAAGCTTGTCTGTCACGCTGCCGCCGTCGGGTTTGTAGTAAACTCCGTAATAATCACAAACGCCCTTGGCTATGGCCTCTCCCAGCTCCTTGGTGTTTTCCACTATAAATTTTGCTCCTTGTACGGTGTCGTGAAATTCACACTCAAGATAAACCGCCACCGCCGTGGTATTGCTCAGCTCATACAGAGAGGTGTTGACCCTGACCGAATAGTCTTTTCCGGGTGTTATAGGTCCCACAGCTCCAAGAATTGCGGTGGCAGCTCGGTAATTTTCGCTTGCCGAACTGAATATCATTACCAGAGTACCTCCGGTAACAGTACCGTCAAAGGCGTTTGTGTGGATTGGCAGGTGCAAATCTGCGCCCCAGTTGTTACTTTCTGAGACTGAGTTATACATTGATTGTCCCTCGGCGGCTTTTTTAACCTCAAAGCCACAGCGTTCAAGGGCGGTTTTTGCATATGAGGCTATTTTGTTGCACTGCACCATTTCATTGGTATTGCCGTAAGCGTAGCTGTTGCCGTTTTGGTTGCTCGGGCTGAGATAAATTTTTTTAGCCATAATTTTCCTCCCTTCTCGATTATCCGTGTATTTGCGGAGGTTGTCCGCAGTACATAATATGAGAAACGCGTCAAATTTGTTATTATCTTTACCTTTGTCAGACTTTATATCTGCGCCCTATTTGTACTGTATTTAGACTGTATGATATATTTTGGCTTGAAGAAGCTTAAATCAGATGCTATAATATAGTATGAATTAATTTGCTAAAATGAGGCAAACTACTCCTTGTAGAAATAACTAGATTTCAAAGGAGAGTTTGTATGAGCAAGGGTAAAGCAAATACGGAAGAACAGCCGCAAAATGAAGATATGACCTCGCAGGGAGAAGCTCCGACGCCTTCGCTTGACGGTACGGGGGCTGTGCTGGTAAAAATACAAGGTCATCTTGTGTACTGTCTCACCATTATAGGTCAGATAGAGGGACATCAGATTCTCTCTTCCGACAGTAAAACCACTAAGTACGAGCATGTCATACCGCAGCTTGTTTGTGCAGACCAGAGCGAAAGAGTAGATGGCATATTGATTTTGCTCAACACATCAGGCGGAGATGTTGAGGCAGGACTTGCGATTGCCGAGCTTATTTCGGGGCTCAGAAAGCCGACGGTTTCCCTTGTTTTGGGTGGTGGACATTCCATCGGCATACCTCTGGCAGTGTCTACTGATTATTCATTTATCGCAAAGACGGCTTCGATGACGGTTCACCCCGTAAGGAGTACCGGCGTTACTATAGGCGCTCCCCAGACATTTGAGTATTTTCGCAGAATGCAGGAGAGGATAAACGGCTTTGTGGCAGAAAATTCCTCTATTTCTGCCAGCCGCTACAACTCACTTGCCATGAATACGGGTCAGCTCGTACTGGATGTTGGAACTGTTTTAGACGGTGAGGAGGCTGTTGAGCATGGGCTGATAGACGAGCTCGGCTCTTACCGTGATGCAGCCGAAAAACTTTGCGAATTGATACAAAAGGGCAAAAAGAGGAGAAAAGGAAAGCCTAACGGCTAAACTTTGCGCCTGATGGCGCTACATATACGGAGGCTAAGATGACAGTTATAGACGCAGTGATTCAGGGCGTAGTTCAGGGATTGACAGAATTTCTGCCGGTGTCCAGCAGCGGTCACCTGACTATATCCCAGCATATTTTGGGAGTTACGGAATCGAATTTGTTTTTTAATGTAATGCTCCATCTGGGTACACTATTTGCAGTTTTGATTGTATATCGCAAGACGGTTGCGGACTTGTTTACAGGGTTTATTCAGATAGTAAAAGCTATTGTATCAGGAAGCTTTAAAATCAGTAAGTTAAGCCATGAACAAAAAATGGTTATCACACTTATTATAGGGCTTGTGCCGCTTTTTTTGCTTTTTGTACCGATTCCCGGCAGCGGGGGCTTAAATGCAAAGGACCTCGCCGAAATTTGGTCAGGAGCAACCGGCTATTTTATTATGGTCGGAGCGGCGTTGCTGTTTACCAGTATTTTGCTTATGGTTGGAATAGCTGCAAGCAGATTGAGTGCCAAAAATGAGGCGCACCGCCGAGCTTCAAAATCAGCCACGGGCAGGCATAGCCTTAGACCTCTTGACGCCCTGGCTGTAGGTTTTGCCCAGCTTTTTGCAGCTGTATTTCCGGGACTTTCCCGCTCGGGTTCGACTCTTGCAGTTGGACAGCTTTGCGGTTTAAGTAAGCAGACGGCTCTTGATTACAGCTTTGTTCTTGGAATCCCGTCTATATTGGCGGCAACTGTTTTGGAGGGTAAGGACGCTATAACCTCGGGTTCGCTTGGTGACGTTGAAATTATTCCCTTACTGGTTGGAGTAGTGGTTTCGGCTGTTGTAGGCTTTTTTGCCATCTGGCTTTTTAAGTGGATGTTAGCAAAGGACAGAATGTACATATTTGTTATTTATACGGCCGTGGTCGGAGTTGCCGTAGTTATTATCAGCCTTGTCGAGCTTAACAGCGGGGTGAATATTTTTACGGGTGAGGCTCTTACATTTATGTAGTATGTAGCGCTTAGTGCAAAATTTTATATATAGAAAGTTAGCTTAATGCTTATTCTCGGAGGTTTAAAGATTGGCAGAAAAAAAGAACACCGTAAAAAAAACAGGCGCAAAGTCAAATACAAGAGCAAAGACTACTCAAAAGAAAAAGCCGATGGCCAAGGGTAAGACGCATGAAGAGCAGAATAAAGGACTTTCATATCAGACCAAGGCCATACTGATGCTTGGTATAGCTGCTGTGCTCATGTGCGTTATACTTATTGAATCAGGTGGTGTTTGGCTTTGGGCTCATAACTTTTTCGCAGGATTATTCGGCTTTTGCGCCATACTGATTCCGCTGTTTTTGTTATACATAGCAATAATTACGGCGCTGGAAAAAAAGATTAGCGGAAAAACAGCCGGAAAGCTGATGCTTGCAGCGGGAACAATAGTATGTATTGCCACCACAATTTATGTGTTTAATGCAAGCCCGCAGCTCAGCGGGTCAGATTATTTTTCAGAACTTTTGAAGCTGTATAATTCTGGAACTAACCAGGCCGGAGCAGGCTTACTCAGTGGCGTTCTGGGATTTCCGCTGGTGATGTTGTGCGGTAAGTTGGGGGCGCAGATACTTTCAGTGATAACTTTGATTGTACTGCTCATGCTTTTATTTGGAGTTTCTCTTAAAAACATAATTATTGCGGCAAAGAAACCAGCCGACAAGTTCAAAGATGTCGCATCAGAAGCACGGGAGACGAGACGCCGGGCGGTAAAAAAGAAAAAGAGCTATGCCTATGATGTTGAACAGTCAATTCAACAAAGGGACAGACGCTCAAGCTTTGATATAGATGTTCCTATGGATGGGGCTGGCGCTTCGGATAAGGGTCACGGCAAGTCAGCTTCAAGCTATGAAAACCTCAAGGCTGCTTGGGACAGCAATAATCAAAATGATGGGGAAGATTTATCTACAGCTTTGCCTGCAGCAACTGTTGCGGCTGCCGAGGTGATGGAGAAAAAGAAGCGTCCGAGGAAGTCGAGCCCCGGTCAGCTCCAGCCCGACCCTCAGACTGTTCCGGTGGAGCTTGAAAGAGAAGAGGAAAAGGACCATCCTACGGAGAGCGGATATCGCTATCCTCCGCTTGAGCTTTTAGCACCGTCTCCGGATGAGTACAGTGATTCTGACGCCTTTGTCAAGGAGATGAGAGAGAGGGGAGACAAGCTTATTTCCACACTTGAGAGCTTTGGTGTCAGGGCGAAAATTATTGATATAGCCAGAGGACCGGCTGTCACCCGCTTTGAGCTGCAGCCTGCCGCAGGAATAAAGATAAGTAAAATAACCAATCTTTCAGATGATATTGCGATGAATCTTGCGGCGGAAAGAGTAAGGATAGAAGCCCCGATCCCGGGTAAGGCGGCGGTTGGTATAGAGATTCCGAATAAGACCGTTACCATGGTTTCAATGAGGGAGCTTATCGGCTCTCAGCAGTTTAAAAACGCAAAAAGCAAGCTTACCGTAGTGCTGGGAAAGGATATCTCGGGTAATATTGTAATCACAGATTTGGCAAAAATGCCTCACCTTCTCATTGCAGGTACTACCGGCAGCGGTAAGTCGGTTTGCGTAAACTCGCTGCTGCTGAGTATTCTGTATAAGGCAACGCCCGACGAAGTGAAGATAGTGCTCATAGACCCTAAAATGGTTGAATTTTCAAAGTACAAGGGAGTACCCCATCTTCTTATTCCGGTTGTCTCTGATGTAAAAAAAGCAGCTGGAGCGCTCAACTGGGCGGTAAGCGAGATGCTTGAGAGATATAAAATATTTGCCGCCTACAGTGTGAGAGATATAGAGAGCTACAATAAGATGGTCGATTTATATAAGGAAAAGTATAAGGACTTGGATCCCGATACTCCGGAGGAGGATTTGCCTTTGACTGAAGAGGGACTCCCTATTCCAAAAGAAAAGCTGCCGAAAATTGTAATAGCAATAGACGAGCTTGCCGATTTGATGATGGTGGCTCCAAATGAGGTCGAGGAGTCTATCTGTCGTCTGGCTCAAATGGCTCGTGCCGCAGGTATGCACCTTGTTATCGCTACTCAGAGACCATCTGTCAACGTAATTACAGGCGTAATTAAGGCTAATATCCCCAGCCGTATAGCTTTAAAGACCTCATCTCAGATTGATTCAAGGACCATACTGGATTTAAGCGGAGCTGAGAAGCTTTTGGGAAGGGGCGATATGCTTTTTGCCCCGATCGGCTGTTCAAAGCCTCTTAGAGTTCAAGGCGGTTACTCCTCGGACAAGGAGATAGAAAATGTTACTGCCTTTACAAAGAAGAGCGCAAAACTCGACTACAATGAGGAGATAGTCGAACAGATTGAAAAGATAGCCAGTACCGAGATTACCGGGGGAAAGAAAAACGACCCTGCTGTTGCTGACAGCGATGGTGATGCTGACCCGATGCTCAACGACGCTATCAAGCTCGTAGTGGAAGCCGGTCAAGCCTCTACTTCACTTTTACAGCGCAGGCTGCGTCTTGGCTATGCCCGCGCGGGAAGACTAATAGATGAAATGGAGCAGATGGGAATTGTCGGACCTCACGAGGGCTCAAAGTCGAGAAAGGTTCTAATAAGTTATCAGGAGTGGCTCGAGAGAAATAATATGATGAGCGGCTAAGAGGCGATGCTTTCTTGAGAGTACATACTCGAGTTGCTTCTCACAGCACTTTAAGCTTTATTTATTTTAGATATTGATAGAGAATAAAGTAATATTGACAAATGCGAAAAAAAGCATAAAATAGTAAAAGTCAAATCGTTCTTCAGAATTTAAGGATGTGAAATATTTGTTTGAGATTTTTAGGGAGCACAAGGGCTTTACCAGGCAAATTTTTTTGCTGGCGAAAAATGAACTCATAAAAACCTACAAAGGTTCTGCCGTAGGTCCGCTGTGGGCGGTGGTCAAGCCGTTGTTTACCCTCTTTGTATATTGGTTTGCCTTTAGCGTGGGTCTTAGGGGTAATAGGGTGGTTGAGGTTGCAAATATCCACGGTCAGACCGTTGGATTTCCAATCTTTATCTTTATCCTCGTGGGCTTTGTTCCGTGGTGCTTTATTAGCGACTCTATTTTGTTTGGCGCTAGAAGTATAAGGACAAACCGCCATTTTGTTACTAAGGTATCATTCCCTGTTTCAACTATAATGTCATACACAATACTTTCAAAGCTGTTTGTTCATTTTTTGCTTGTAATATGTATGTATATATATGTGTTGATCGTGAATGGCGGACCGACTATTTACAATATCCAGTTTTTCTACTACTGTCCGCTGATGTACCTGTTTTTTCTGGTGCTTTCGTGGTCTACGGCTCCGATGAGCGCTTTCAGCTTTGATTTTTATAATATAATTAATTCTGTTATGTCAGGCTTATTTTGGCTTTCGAGTGTTATTTATTCCAGCTATGATATGGAGTACGGCTGGTTAAAGATTATTATGTTTTTTAATCCTATCAACTATTTTACCAACGGCTATCGCAATGCGTTTTTGTATAATCGGTGGTTTTGGGATTATCCGGAGTTCCCGCTCGAGACAATTATTTTCTTTGCGGAGTTTGTTGTGCTGTTTTTTCTCGGTCTATGGAATTACAAGAGACTTCGTAAGAAAATTGCCGATGTCCTTTAACGATTGAAAGGAGAGCATGATGGAAGAGCCAATTATTATATTTGACAAAGTGTCAAAGGTATACACCCTCTACAAGAGTGACGGCGACAGGCTTAAAGCGTTGTTTTTTCGACCCAAGTCGGCCAAGGATCACAGGGCGCTAAATAACGTAAGCTTTTCAATAAACAAGGGCGAGAGCGTGGGAATAATCGGAGACAACGGTGCGGGTAAGTCTACTCTGCTAAAGATGATTACAGGCGTAAGCTTTCCTACCAGCGGCACGGTAAGCGTCAAGGGTAAGGTCGCCGCTTTGCTTGAGCTTACAGCAGGCTTCTCTCCCGAGATGACCGGTAGGGAGAATATTTATCTCAAGGGCTATATTCTGGGATTGAAGGATGATTTTATAAAATCCATTGAAAAGGATATAGTTGACTTCGCACAGATAGGAGACTATATAGACCAGCCTGTGCGCACATATTCAAGCGGAATGAAGATGCGTTTGGGTTTTGCGATTAATGTTAATATCGACCCTGACATACTTGTCATTGATGAGGCGTTGAGCGTTGGAGATGCGAAATTCAAAAAAAAATGCAAGGATAAAATTGCAAGCATAATCAAACAGGGCAAGACGGTTTTATTTGTAAGCCATTCAAAGGAAAGCGTCAAGGAAATGTGCCCGAGATGTATTTATCTTAAAAAGGGTGAAGTGGTTTTCGACGGTGACACCGAGGAGGCTCTAAAGATTTATTCCGAGAAGAAAAAATGAAAGCGTTTATCAGCGCAAACTAAGGTTGTTGTGAAATTTGAAGGGGAGCTTAGTAAAGGATGATTAAGGTACAACAGGCTCTGATCAGATACGAGTATGATGATATTTTGGATGTCGCAACTGCCGCCATCCCGTGGGAGAGACTTAGCGGCAAAACAATTTTAATTACAGAAGCCGACGGTTTAATCGGGTTTTATCTGACTACAGCTCTGCTTTTAAGAAACGATTTATATAATGAGGAAATAAATGTAATAGCCTTGGTAACAGATGACATCAAGGCACGCAAGCGCTTTGGAGATTTGCTTATCAGGGATGATTTGGATCTGGCCGTACAGGATACTTATAGAGAACTGAAGATAAATCAAAGAGCTGATTTTATCATCTGCTCAGCCGATAACTCTGCCAAGTATAATAGCCCCGTCGCAGTTTTGGACTCAGTTTTTAGCAGTACGATAAATGTTTTGTCTTATGCTGAAAAATGCATGGCGGAATCAACCTTAATGGTATCCGATCTCAAGGTTTACGGGGTGATTCACAACGGTAAAGACAGTATCAATGAGACGGATATAGGTTATTTAGATCATACTGATTACAAAAACTGCTGTGCTATCGGGAAAAGGGCAAGCGAAAATATAAGCTCCTGCTGCTGCAAACAAACCGGCTTGTCTGTAAAAATAGCAAGGCCGAGCTACATCTACGGGCCTGTATCTTTGGATGATGACAGAGATTGGGCAAAGATTATAGCGAATATAGTCAGGGGAGAGGATATTCTGCTTGAGAGTGACGCAGCGACCTCGTCTCCTCGTTCATTTTGTTATGTTACTGACGCAGTTGAGGCGCTTTTTACTATTTTGCTGTGCGGAGCGGACGCTTATCCATATAATATTTCGAGCGAGTATTCAAATGTAAGCATTAGAGATTTTGCCAAAACTGCGGTTGAGACCTTCTCGGATATGGGGGTAAAGCTCAGGTTTTCAAACCAAGAGGATGAAAGAGAATCTCAGCGCTCCTATCTTGGTTCGACTCCCGAGATACTTGATAATAAGAGGCTCAAAGATCTCGGTTGGGTGGGCAGAACCACTCTGAGAGAGGGTATTAGCAGAGCGGTGAGGATAGTTTTAGCCCAAAACTGATTATAACGGGGTAGTAGTATGGAGATCAAGACACTCTTAAATGAGTATGAATATGACTGGGCGGCTTTTCCCGCTTTTTGTGAGGATTTTCCTGCCGAGAAACTAAAAAATAAGAGCGTTCTGATTACCGGTGGCCACTTAAATTTTGCACGTTGTGTGTTGTTTTCAATTCTTACGGCTAACGATTTGAAAAATTTAGGAATCACCGTTTCTTTTCTTGCAGACGAGGAATATATTGACGAGATTCCCGATGGAATAATCGGACGAAGTGATTTTCGGTATTATGTGTTTGGCACCGAGCCTGAACAGTTGCCAAGGGTTGATGTCGTGATTTCTACAGGTCTTTGCAACAAGGCGATAGACGAATCTGTGCTTTTTTTTAAACACTCAGTTGAAGCGATGAAATATGTGCTTTCTGTAGTGGAGAAAACCGGGGCGCACCATTTTGTACTCTTTTCTGATTATCGTGTCTATGGTAAAACAGAAAGAGGAGTGTTTATTTCTGAACATGAAAACGGTAAAGTCTCGTTTTCAAAGTCTGCGGCAGAGGTGTCTGTATTATTACAGACTATGGAAGCGCAGTGTGTAGCCGCAGCCAAGAGCTGTAGCTTTGATTTTACTATATTGCGCTGCGCTATAATGCTCGGGGCTTCGGCAGGACTTGATGACAGCATAATTTCTGATATGCTCAAAAGCGTCGCTGTCGGTGATGAATACTCAGTGATAAACAGTAATAACAAGTATTCGTTTGTCTATCTCAGCGATGTGTTGAATTCAATGTATCATTCGATTACCGATATGCGAAAAAATACTGTCTACAATGTAGTAGGCAAACGCTCCACAGTATCGACAGGTATGCTTGCCGCAATGCTGCATGATTTCTATCCAGATAAAGCGAATATAAAACTAATCAACAGTGAAAACGATCCAGCCTATGGCGCAGCTATGAACAATCGAAAAATCACGGTTTCCGCTGGCTTAAAGCCGAAAATAAGTCTCGAGGAGGCTGTACAGCTTGTTGTCAGAAGCTACAGGCACGGCAATGATATATTCAAATTTGACGATTCAACTCAAGAAAAAGTAGAGTCGACTCATAATGTCTTGCTTTTATATCTGCTGGAGGTAGATAGAATTTGCCGCAGACATCACATCAAGTATTTCCTGGCGGGAACAACTTTGCTCGGTGCAATCAGACATAAAGGCTTCGTCCCTTGGAGCGATTATGCCGGTGTGATGATGCTTAGAGAGGATTATAATAAATTTTTGAACGCAGTTCAAGATGAACGTCAAGTGAATATTACTATGTATGATGACGTTGATTTTGATACCGACAGCGCTATTGTGAAGCATTGGATGGATAAAGCCATATTTCCCGGTAAGTTTGCTGATATGCAAAAGGGTGTATTTTTTGAAGTGATCGCTCTTGACCGAACTTCAAACAGAAAGCTCGCGAGAAAATTTCATCTTAAGCTGACGTCTGTACTCCGTTCTGTGATATTCAATAAACTGGATAACCAACGCTCAGGCGACGGTGACGAGCACCAAAATCCGGTTTCAAAAGTAATATATAAGATTTTACCGTTTGGATTTTTGGAAAAGCTTCATAGTCGATGCCGCAGTTGGTTTGAAGATAAGCAGGACGCACGATATCTTTACGATGAAATTGGGCACAATGCCTGCAAAGATGGCTTTCCAAAGAAGTGGTTGAAAGACACGGTCTATTGGGATTTTGAGGGCTACAGCTTTCCTGTGCCGAAAGATTATGACAAATATCTGAAGTATTTATACGGCGACTACAATAATTTGGCTTTGGCAAGTCAGAGAAAACCATGCCGTGATATAATTGATATGGATTTTGGTGAATACTGTACTGCGCTGCGGCCGGAGCATACATATCATCCTATTTCAATTACCCAGACAATCAGCGATACCTCTGAGCTTCCCCAAAAATATCCCAAGCGCAGCGATACACCGTTTATTTTAGAAGAAAAAGCGGTGAGTTCAACTGCTGCGGAGCGGAAGCAACCGGATATAGTAGAAGATGATGTCAAAGTATTTATTCCAAAAAAGAAGAAAACCGAACAGGCAGGCTCAGAGCAAAAGACAGAGAGTGAATCCGAGGCTGTTCAACAGCAGGAGGGAAGGGTCAGCGTTAGCGTTGATTACAGTTCGGATTCTGATAATGTCGAAAAAGCTATGAATACCGTTGATGTCAAAGAGAACAATCCTGTATCAAAGCGTACCGCTCCATCTTTTGATGAGACTGCAGAATTTGTGATACATCAGACTGATATTTCCCATTACAACTCGTCCGGTATAGAAGAACAGTCTGACAATACAAAGCCGGAGGATACAAAGGAGTTTGAACTTATCACCTCCGACAACATGGACAATACAAAAGAAAACTGAGCTTAACCGCATCTGTTTAAATAGCAGGTGCGGTACTTATTTAAAGGATTTAATATTTATGTCTGTGCGGTTGACAAATATTGTCAGGTTGTGTATTATTAACACGGTTATTATGTATATATAATATTTTAGATCGGTAGTGAATTTTTTCATGCGTAGGAAAGAAAAACAAAAAGTCAATGTCAAGTCCGCCTTCGGACTGGAAAAGGCATTGGCGTTGCTGTGCTGCCTGATAGCGGCTGCTGCTGGTGTTGTACTGATAATGGTTCACAATACAATTTCTTCAATTAATTATGAGTACGTTGATGTAAAAAAGCCAAATGGAGAGCAATCAGCCGGGGCGATGAATACCAGCTTGAGTAATGGAGAGTTGCTCAATGACCCACAGATTTTGAATATTCTCCTTTTTGGCGAAGACCACCGGGATGAGGGAGAGGATCACGGCAGAAGTGATACAATGATAATGCTTTCGGTTGACAACCGTCGCAAGAAACTAAAAATGACCTCATTTATGAGAGATACATATGTCACTATACCGGGCTATGATGGGAAATATAAACTCAATGAAGCGTACACATTGGGAGGCGCCAAGCTTTCTATTCAAACTGTAGAGGCGAATTTCGGTATAATGGTAGATCGTTATGCAGTGGTGGATTTTAATGCATTTAAGGATATTATAGATACCCTCGGTGGAATAGAGCTCGATCTTAGTGCCGACGAGGTAGCATATATTAACTGGCAAAGCTACTTAAACAGTCAGGTTGATGAGAGATACGAGCTTGAAGAAGTGGATGGAAAGATAACCTTAAACGGCAGGCAGGCTCTGTGGTATGCAAGGAACAGGGGTTATGAGGAGGATGAACATCCCGAATTTGTAGTATCCGGAGATGACTTTGACAGGACTCAGAGGCAGAGAAAGTTATTGAACGCTGTTCTAAACGATATGAAGGGTGCAAGTCTTACCCAAATTATCGACATAGTTTCAAAAGTAGGTCCGATGATAACCACTAACCTCAAGAAAGATGAGATAACAAGTCTGGTTTCCAACTCGTTGACCTATCTCAGCTACGAATTTGAAGAATACAGAGTGCCGGGAGACGAACTTTACCGAAATTATGAGACTGAGGAGGCATTGCAGGTGCTTGATATCACCGACTGGTATGCTCAAAGAAAGGAACTGGCTTTGTTTATTTTTGAAAGTAATGTTCAGACCTAAATTGACACTCTTCTAAGACACTATGCAAAATAAAGTTTAAATTTTGTACAATCCGCACAAATTAGTGCGGATTTTTTTTATTAGGGTATTTAGATATAATTCTAAATCGGAAAAAATTAATTCCCTAATAATGTTAAAATTAAATAAAATATGAATGACCAAATTTAAAATTGTTCGATTGTAGTTAAATTCGAGCTATGTATTTGTTAAGAAATTTGGCGGATAATATAACCAAGTCGCCGATGTCCCTCGCCTGAGTAGGCGGCGGGTTTCATTCAGTCTTTCGGTGAGGTTTAATCTTCCACCGAAACCCTGAGGAGCAAAGCTCCTTGGCGACGGCCTAATCGTCGCCTGCGTGATCAAACGAGCTTGTCACGCAGGCGAAGATTTAAATGAGAATTTCTGTCGATTGGAGAACTATCAAATGATACTTGCCTTTTCACCGGTTGTCTCTGCGGTAAATACCGAGGCAAAAGTGAATTTTAATAAAACCTGTGAGCAGCTTGATGAGCTTGCCTACAGCGGAAATGATTTGGGTGCCGTTTACTCAAAGGAGAATACGGGTTTTAAGCTTTGGGCACCGACAGCCGAGAGGGTTAAGCTCAAGCTGTACTCTACAGGCAGCGATGACGAAGAGGGCGCAGAGCTTTTAGCTGAACATGAGATGGATTACAACTGCTCAAACGGAATTTGGTCGCTGACCGTAAGGGGTAATCTCCACGGTACTTATTATATTTATGAGGTAACTGTGGACGGAAAGACTCAACAGACGGCAGATCCTTATGCCAAAGCTGCCGGTGTAAACGGCAACCGCTCGATGGTTGTGGATTTGTCTCTGACTGACCCGCAGGGTTGGAAAGACGACTCTTTCACCAGGGTAGATAAACAGACCGACGCTCTTATTTGGGAGGTTCATATCAAGGACTTTTCTGCAAGCGAATCCTCGGGTGTCAGCGAAAAAAACAGGGGTAAATACCTGGCCTTTACTGAAACAGGGACTACATTGAACGGTGAAGGTACAATTAAGACCTGCGTGGCTTATCTCAAGGATTTAGGAATAAATTATGTTCAGATAAACCCGTTTTTTGACTTTGGCTCTGTTGATGAAGGTGGTGACAACAGTCAATATAACTGGGGTTATGATCCTGTAAATTACAATGTGCCGGAGGGCTCTTATTCCTCAAACCCCTATGATGGAAGCGTCAGGATAAAAGAAGCCAAAGAAATGATCAAAGCTTTGCACGATAACGGAATCGGCGTAGTTATGGACGTTGTATATAATCATGTTTATGATGCTGAGTTCAGCTGTTTTGAAAATACCGTTCCGGGCTATTATTTTCGCCATGATAAAGACGGAAAACTTGCCGATGGTTCAGGCTGCGGAAATGACACCGCCTCCGAGAGAGCTATGTATAGAAAATATATGGTTGATTCGATTATATATTGGGCGCAGGAATATCATATTGACGGTTTCCGCTTTGATTTGATGGGACTGCATGATATTTATACAATGAATCTTATCAGACAGCAGCTCAACACTCTTCCTGATGGCAAAAAGATCCTGATGTACGGTGAGGCTTGGAAGCTCAACACAGTTAGTGACGCCGAGCTTGCAATCCAGGTCAATATGTTCAAATTGGATTTGAACATAGCGGCTTTCAATGACGGTATTAGGGACGCTGTTAAGGGTGATAATTTCATACCGTCCGTGGGAGGATTTGTCCAGGGTGTACTCTCAAGCGCAGATGTCAAAGACGGTATTATGGCCGCAACGATGCAATGGTCACAGCAGCCCAGCCAGACTGTCAGTTATGTTTCTTGCCATGACAACATGACGCTTTATGATAAACTGGTGGCTACAACCCTCGGTCAAGGTGCTGACTACAGAGCCAGAAACGAAGAACTTGTTAGAATGAACAAGCTGGCGGCAGTCGCCTACCTGACAGCTCAGGGAATACCATTCATGTTAGCCGGCGAGGAAATGGCACGATCAAAGGACGGAGACCACAATTCCTTTAAGTCCGACGTTGAGTTGAATCAAATCGACTGGTCTAGCCTTACACGCTACAGCGATCTTGTAAAATATTACAAGGGGCTTATAGATATAAGAAAAGCTTACTCACCGATGAGATGTGAGGATAAAACCGTAATTGGGAACATGATTTTTTATAATGAATGTTCTGAAAATGTACTGGGCTATATGTATCAAAATGCAACGACCGATGGCGAGTGGGATAAACTCGTATGTATATTAAACGGGGGTAAGACTGACCAGGAGGTAAAGCTCGAGGGCAAAGACATCCCAAAAAGCTGGGTAGCTATAGCCAACGGTGAAAGCGCCGGCGTTGAAAAGCTTGCTGCGTTCAATTCCGACAGTGTAACTATCAAGGCGGGTCAAGCGTTGATTTTAGTCGATGAGCAGAGCTTCAATGCAGCTGCTGTTAAAGCCGAAAAAACAAGCATTGACTCGCTTCCCGATATTGTTTTAGCTTCAAGTACAGCGACCAAACTGGCAGCTGAGATTGATAAAAAAGACTCTCCTGTCAAAAAGTCCTTACCCTATATTTTAGGTGGAATTGGACTGGCAGCATTAGGTGCGGGAGTAGCCTTGATAATAAAACGGCGAAGAAAAAACAGAGGAGACAAGCATACTCGGTAATTATTCGCAGCTTCTGCGAAAATTATATATTTCAAAATGTATATCATAAAGGAGGATATAATTATGAAGTTCAAAAAAGCGGCGGCTGTAATTATGAGCGTCATGATGATGACGACAGCTATTGCAGTTCCGACAACGGCTTCCGCTGCGGTCACAAACCAATACGCTGACCAAGCGGCAGAGCTTGACAAGTACGCTTATACAGGCGATGATTTGGGAGCTAACTATACTCCTGAGGCCACTACCT
This sequence comes from uncultured Clostridia bacterium, assembly GCA_946500295.1. Lineage (GTDB taxonomy): Bacteria > Bacillota > Clostridia > Oscillospirales > Acutalibacteraceae > UBA7067. The sequence continues at coordinate 32,996 of CAMMVF010000010.1, forward strand.
TTAAGGTTTGGTCGCCTACTGCGGACACCGTAAGGCTTTTGCATTATTCCAACGGCTCCAGAGCAGAGTCAACCGAAAAGGGTGTAACCGACAGAATCGGCACCTACAACATGAACTACGACGAGGCAACCGGCATTTGGTCTTACACCATTCAGGGCGACATTAAAAACACCTATTACACCTACATGATTCAAGGTGCGGACGGTACCCGCCATGAGACCGGCGACATCTACGCAAAGGCTGCCGGCGTAAACGGCGACCGTTCGATGGTAGTTGACCTCGACAGCACCGATCCTGAAGGCTGGGAAAATGACACCTACCAGCTCGTAGCGGATCAAACTGACGCCAACATTTGGGAAATCCATATTAAGGACTTTTCGTATGACGAAAGCTCAGGCGTAAGCGAGGAAAACAGAGGTAAGTATCTTGCGTTTACCGAAACAGGAACAACCTTAAACGGTGAAGGCGACGTTGCTACCTGTGTTGACTACCTCAAGGAAATGGGCATTAAGTATGTACACATCAACCCGTTCTATGATTACGGTTCCGTAGACGAGACAGGCGACGATACTCAGTTTAACTGGGGCTACGATCCGAAGAACTACAATGTACCCGAGGGTTCATATTCATCTAACCCCTATGACGGTAATGTAAGAATCAACGAGGTTAAGCAGATGGTAATGGCTCTGCACGATGCAGGCATTGGAATAATTATGGACGTTGTATATAATCATACATACGTTTCCGCAACCTCGTTCTTTAATTACACGGTTCCCAACTATTACTACAGAGTTTATGACGACGGTACTTGGGCTAATAACTCTGGCTGCGGAAATGACACCGCGTCCGAGAGGGCTATGTACAGAAAGTATATGATAGACTCAGTTATGTATTGGGCGCAGGAGTACCACATTGACGGCTTCCGTTTTGACCTCATGGGTCTTCATGATGTAGAGACAATGAACCTCATCAGAGCTAACCTTGATACTATTGACGAGGACATCATTACCTACGGCGAGGGCTGGAACATGACCAGCAGTGATACAAATTATGACTATCCTGCTATGGCGAACCAGACTCAGGCAGCCAATCTCAATTCAAGAGTGGCTTGCTTCAATGACCAAATCAGAGACGCAGTCAAGGGCAGCGTGTTTGATGCAACAGGCACAGGCTTCCTTCAGGCTCCTAACAGCAGTAACATGAGCGGGGTTGCTACAGGCATCACTGCAAATGTGAACGGAGGAAACTGGACTGCTCAAACTCCGGAGCAGACAATGACCTATGTTGCCTGCCATGATAACGCAACACTTTATGACAGACTCGTAGCCTCTACCTATGGCGAGGACAGCGAATTGTATTCAACGAGATATGAGGGCCTTGTTCAGGAGAATAAAATAGCAGCTGCCATTGTTTATACCTCACAGGGAATTCCTTTCATTCTCGCAGGTGAGGAATTTGCCAGAACAAAGCTTGGCGACCACAACTCTTACCAGTCAAGTCCCGATATCAATAAGCTCGATTGGACCCGCCTTTTAGATTATGCTGATTTGGTATCGTATTATAAGGGACTTATAAGGCTCAGAGATGTTTATGAGCCGTTCAGCGATGCAACAGGAGACGTGGCAAAGAATAAGCTGGTTATGTCATCAATGTCTTCAATGCCGACAGGTTGCATTGCATATACTATTACAGATGATACTGCTGTTTGGAATAACGTAGCTGTAATTTTTAACAGCTCTAAGACTGAGCAGACTGTAACCCTCAGAGGTACATCTGAGCTTCCGCAGGATTGGGTAATCCTTGTTGATGGAGATCAGGCGGGTATAAACAGCCTGGGTGAAATCAATACAGGAGCTACAATTACAATACCTGCCGAGACAACCTATGTTCTTGCTGACAAGGCAAGCTATGAGGCATCAGGAATCAGCTCCGACACAGGTAAGATAGTAGTTACTCATAAGAACGCTTATACAGGCGAGATTATGAAGGAAATGACCATTACAGGTGATTACGGCGACACATATGTTACCACAGCAGACGCTTCACTTGCTATTGATTATGACCTCGAGAAAGAGCCTGAAAATGCAAAGGGTACATTCTCTGCTGAGACTCAGTATATTGAGTACAGCTATATTCCGTATTCACTCAAGGCCTACAGTCTCAGTGGTGACGGAACAGAAGCCAAACTGATTGACGCTATTATGATTCAAAAGTCAACTCTTGGTTTGATTACATTGACGGACGAGCAGAGTGAAATTGCCGATGTAAACTTTGACGGCAACGTAAATCTTGAGGATTCCATTTCTATACAGAAGATTGTATTAAAGCTAAAAGTCAATGGCGTGGGTACGGTTACGGTCAAGTGTCTCGATTCTGACACAGGTAAGGAAATCGGCGGGAAGGTTGTAACTACAAGAGGTCGCGCCGGTACCGAGTACACAACTTCTGCGAAGGCTATTAACCTTTACATCCTTGATGAGACAAAGCTTCCCGAAAATGCTCAGGGTGTATATTCAAACGGTGACACAGAGGTAATTTACTACTACAAACTCAACGCTGTTCCAAGACAGGTACACGTAAAGCTTCAGGATGGTTCAACCTGGACTCCGTATCTCTATTCTTGGGGAACAAACTCTGAGGGAGATTATCTCGAAGCATGGCCCGGAACACAGATGACTGATGAGGACGGCGACGGTTGGTATGACATTCAGGTTAATACTACCAACGGCACCTATAACTGGATAATCAACGATGGTAATGGAAACCAGACCCTTGATCAGGAGAATGCTGATTCCGATCTCTGGGTAGTAGTAAATGTTCCAACATTAACAAAAACGGAGGCTGACTTAACGGTATATACCGAAAAGCCCGTCGCGTAAGTGATTGCTTAAACTGAATATTTCCAACTCAAGAGGGCTGCTCCACAGAGCAGCCCTCTATTTGATTTTGGACAAATATAAAAATCTTAAATTAGAGAACTGCGCCCAAGCTTGTATATTGTCTATACAGCTTGAAGGTCAATTTCGGCTTTAACTTTAAAATTCGATTTCCTTACATATTCTGCCGGATTGTAGAGCATACGATACACACTGTAATTTTGTACATACAGTTCTCTTTCAAAATTAAAAATATCACAGTTGTTTTCTTTAAGAATTCTATCAATAGTTTTTTTGCATATGGATTCTATCCTCGCCTCAATTTTTGAGCGGGTATCTTCGCTTGGATCGGTGGCATAAAGGTTTGCCTTAGCCTTTATAATTATTTCAAAACTGTTGTCAGTTAGCTTTATATTGGTGTTACAGCCAGAGAGGGAGTAATTAATTTCTTTTCCTGATTCAATAAAGTTGTCCCATATATTATCTCCCTTTCCTCGGATTAGGATAGCAGCCGTGCACTCGCTTCCGTCTAAAGTTGCTGCGGATTTATCGCCGTCAAATGCAACCGCTCCATCCAATACTGTATTTTTTTCGTTGAGTATTAACCTGGCGATGGCAATATCGCCTTTATTTCCTGCCAAACAGGAGTACACCTCGTAAAGAGCGGGATTAAGGCTTTTTCCTGTGGACTTTTCACTATTGCAAAAATCTTTTATCAGACTGTCGCTCATGTTTTCTGATTTCATAATGTCCTCGGCTTTTTCCTCGCTGCAAAATATTTTCAGCCCGGGAGAGAACTCATAGTAATCCGTGAAAAATTTTAAACTATCCTTTATATTATTGCCCGTCACACCTTTACCTAGGAGAATAAAGCTACATTGGCCGTACAACGGTTCCTTACCCACCTTAGCGGCTGTGTCGGTTAAAGCAGCGGATATGCTATTTCCTTCTCCCTGTGCGTATGAGGAGGTCACATCGGCTTCTCCTACCGGCTGTTGGGTATCCATATACATAGCGGTTATAGTGTAGTTGCCTGAGTTAAGGTCAATACCGATTCCTTGAACTATAAGCCGTTTATCCAGGTTGTTCTCAATCGGCGTACAGCCTGTGAGCATAATCATCACTGCAACTGTAATAGCTAATATTTTTTTCATTTAAATCTCCTTCGTATCAGCAAAAGCAACGGCAATACCACACTGCAAAAAATAGTGCTTGCTGCTAGAATATATCCGTTTAATATTAGCCGGCGAAACGTTTCGTTGTAGGCAGCATTTACGGAGATTATTACAGCTGCAAGTCCAAGCAAAATGACTGTTCCAAAGCAGATTTTTCTACCGACTTTTCTGCCAAGGGCATATCTTAGTGAATATTTCAGTGCCCATAAAAGCAAGCTCAGCCTTATGAAAATTCCTGCAGCCCAGATAGCCATAAATACAGAGTCAAGCCTCTGAATAACTCCGATTGATGAGAGTCTGGCCCAAGTATATACAGGAAAGCTTTGAGTTTGTGCATAATCGCCCAGTACAGAAGAAATAAATACGGCCATTCCTGCTGTGGTTACGAAAACTATCATTATCCAAAAAATTATCGAGCCTTTTACATTTCCCTTTACGTGAGGATATAGAAAAAGAATTGCCGGTATGCAGCTTTGTTCGCCGACCATGATTATACTCTCTCTGATGATGTCTGAAATCTTTAAAGCGCCAATGGGTGTGAGATTCAACCGACTGCTATTTGAAATCAGCCCTAAACAGAGAAGAGTGATTGCTGCGATAACCATAAATAAAATTAGCGCTCCGGCTCTCGATATGCCCTCGATTCCTTTATATGCTCCGTATATGGCGGCGGCGAGCAGTGCAATCGGTAAAATCCATATAGATATTTTCAGCCCGGAGCTTTCAGTGCGCAGCACAGTGAAAAGTGTGAGAGTTAAAATTATAATGTAGAAAAAATAAACTGAGTAAATCCCTGCTGCTGCCCTGCCTATGCCATGTCCGATTTCATGAATACCCATACGCCCAAGACGCAGCAAGGGGACAGACATAAGCAGAGATACCACTGCTGCCAGTATAGCACTCACTGCGGTACTTTGAATGTTATTTGAATGAGTGAAGGCTCCGTAGCCAACTGATAAAACTCCTCGGCTTAGCACAAATAAACATAAAAGCTGAGCTGAGGATATCTTACTCACCCTTGTCATCATTCTCCTCCTCCTGACTGCTTATATCACAACCCCGATGATTTTGCACCAAAGACTTTCTTTTTGCCAAAGTCCTCCAGCCGAGTCTCAGTATGCTATCTCTCAATCCGAAGAATGAAAACGGTGTCAGCGGAGACATATATGGGACACCGAAGCTTTTTTTAGAGCACATATTAACAAGCACCGCTGCAAAAAGAATAATAATACCCCACAGCCCTCCAAAGCCTCCGACAAATATAAAGGCTATTCTTAAAACTGCCACAGTGGGATAGAGGTCGGGAATGACATATGAGGAAATTGCGGTTAGCGCTACTATCATTAAGGTGGGCGCGCCGATAAGCCCGGAGCTTACAGCCGTCTCTCCCAGTACCAAAGCGCCGACTATGCTCACGGCGTGTCCCAAAGGTCTCGGCAGTCTGAGTCCGGCTTCGCGCATTATCTCATATATGAAGTGGATAAGCAGTACCTCGGTGAAAACTGAAAATGGCGTCTGTGCTACTGAAGCGGCAACCTTGTTTAAAATTCCTCCGGGGAACAGTTCAGGATTGTACCCCGCAATCGCAACATACATTCCAGGGGTAAACACTGCAACAAAGAATGCGAGATATTTCAATATCCTGCTGAAGCTTGCAAAGTATGCCTTGTTGGAGTAATCGTCAAGCGTTTGAAAATTTTCAACAAACAGGTATGGAACTATAAGCACGCTGGGCGTTCCGTCTATTAAAATCGCTATCCTGCCCTCGTTGATTTTTCCGCACACTGTATCTGGCCTCTCTGTTACCCCAACGCCTGAAAATAACGATAAATCTCCCTCTTTCTCAAGGAAGGGTACAATATAGCCGGCTGCTAAAACGCTGTCAAGGGGAATACGCCTGAGCTTCTCTTTAAGTTGCGATAATATTTTTTGTGATACAGCTGATTTTAAATAGCACAGTGCAATGTCGGTTTTTGATTTTGTGCCAATCTGCATTGTTTCAAATCTTAAATCCGGAGTTTTCATCCGACGACGCACCAGCGTCATGTTAATTCTCAGAGGTTCCGAAAAGCCCTCTCTCGATCCTCGTTGTACAACGTCGGTTTCACTTTCGCTTATTCCCCTGAAGCTGAAGCCCTGTACTCCGACCGCAAGAGCTATGTCACAACCGTCCACTATGATAAGGGTAAAGCCGGACATAATAAAAGTGAAAGCTTGACCAAAGTCAATAACCCTAACTAATTCGGATGCGGACAGCACCCGCTTTTCTATTATATCTATTTTGCTGGCATCGGTGTTTTCAAAGCAATAATTCATCATCGGATTGGTAATCGAAAGGGAAATAATCTCCTTGTTGGACATTCCCTCCATGGTGATAATAGCCGCCTTAGTTTTATCCTTCAGGTCTATTTTTCTGACAGTGAAGTCTGCGCTGTTACCGAACGAGGATTTCATATATTTCAGGTTTTTGGCAAGCTCGCTGTACAGCAGCGGTTCAGGGTTGCTATTGCCATGGTTTTGTGGGCACGCTTGCCTTTTATTAAATAAATTATCAAAAATTCCCATACTCCACCTCACTCTTTTAACATTCTCAAATCTCTGCGTTATATGTATAAGATTTCATACCGTGAGCAAAATATTTCCAAGGAGGCGAAGCAAGTGGCAATTTCAATTTTTCGTACAGTAATTCTCTATGGCTTGATAATCATAGCGGTAAGATTGATGGGGAAAAGGCAGATAGGGGAGATGCAGACCTCGGAGCTTGTCGTGACTCTGCTAATTTCGGACATTGCTTCCATGCCAATGCAGAATACAGAGACGTCTTTGCTCAGCGGTATAGTTCCGATGATGATATTGGTTGTTTGTGAAATATTACTGTCGCTTTTCATGTTGAGAAGAGCGTGGATCAGAAGGCTGGTTTGCGGAATGCCGCAAATTATCATTAAAAACGGAAAAATAGATCAAAAACAGATGAAAAAACTCAGGTTGAGTACGGAGGACCTCTGCGAAGATCTGAGACAACAGGGATATTTTAAGCTATCGGAAATCGAGTACGCAGTTATGGAAACTAACGGCAAACTCAGTGTTTTAAAAAATCCTGCCGAGGTTGCGCCAAACTGCAAGCAGCTCGGAATAAAGCCGGAGCAGTCCGAGATTGAAACTGTGGTCATCAGCGACGGTGAGCTGAGTATAAGTTCACTCAAAGTTTTGGGCATCGACCGTGAGAAAATCGACAGGGAGCTTAACAAAAGAAAGCTTCAAATCAGAGATGTGTTTATTATGACAGTGAGCGGCAAGGATAACTTCAGGGTGATAAAGAGGGAGGAGAAATTGTGAAAAGACTTTGGATTGCCTTAGTTTGCATATTGATATCAGCAGTGCTTTGTACGTTTGAAATTATTTATACCTATAATAGTACCGACTATCTTAACAATATGGTTGCTAAGGCTAAAACGCAGCTAAACTCCGGAAAAGGTGTTTTGGCTGCCAGTACCTTAAATGAAGCACGGGATTTTTGGCAGGGGAGAAAAGGTGTTACCAGTGTATTTCTACATCACGATAGGATTGATGATATAGATGTTCAGCTTTTAAGCGCAGCTTATGCCTGTGAAAAAGCTGACGCTGATTCTGAAATAAAGTTGATTCAGCTGCAAATTCAGCTTGAACAAATATGGTCAATGGAGCGCCCCACTATTGAGAATATCTTATGAGTAGATAATTAACTGATTTTGTGAATAATTTATATTAGAATAATACAATATATTGTAAATAACGCGATGAATTGGACTATTTAGAGCATATTTACAAAAAAGAGGAGAAAAGTTTGGTAATTTGAATTGTTCACATTTGGCTCATAATTCCTTTTCGGAAATTAAAAAAAATTCAATATTTTATAATAAATATGGGTATAGTTTTGTGCTTATAATAACAAAAATTGCTCCATCCCGATTACAGCCGAAACGACCGCTAAATGCAGTTATTTTACGGGGTGGCTTTAGCCGAGTAAGCTTGCCCGGCTAATTTTTATTATGTAAGTTCAAGCTAAATTCAAAAAAATTTTTTAGGAGGACACAAAATGGAAAATGCAAAAAAACCTATATCACTGGTTTTGGCATTAGTTTTGGCACTATCCGCATTTTTTGTTGTCTGCGCAGGAGCAGTGGTTGACGCGTCGGCAGCGGCGGGTGATGTCATCTATTTCAAAAAACCTGCAAGCTGGAACTCAGTCTATTGCTACGTTTGGGAGAAAGACGGCGAAGGCTCAGTAGCTTGGCCGGGTACTGAGATGACAGATGAAGGTGACGATATCTACTCGTTCACCATGCCCGGTAACGAAAACATGGTTATCTTCAACAACAACAGCGGCAGCCAGACAGCAGACCTTACCTTCCAGGGCGGCGATATGCTGTTTACACCTTCCAGCGACAGCGGAAACGGCATCAATGGTAATTGGGAGCCTTACGAGACGGGTCCGGTGAAGTTCACTTCATTCGGCACTAGCCTAGAATCTCCTCAGTATAAGGACACCCAGATTAATATCTTCGCCAGCGCTGAAAGCGAGAACGGATCTGCTATTGAGTATCAGTTCAGCGTATCAGGTGCGGAGAGCAGGGTGCTTCAGAATTATTCAAGCAGCACAAACGTGTATTGGTCCCCTGCTGTAGCAGGTGAATATGTAATTACCGTTACCGCTAGGGATGCGCAGGGCAACGAAGTAAGCCGCAGCATGGATTACACAATCAAGGACGATGCTACTGAGTCGAGACCTGTATTGAAGGGCATAACCCCTGCCGGCGGTTCAACCGTACAGACAGGTCAGAGGGCTTCTGTCGATGTAATTGCATCCGGTGGTATGACAGGTACTAACCTTCTGTTCTATAAGGTCGCTATTACACAGCAATCTACTCAGCAGGTAGTAAACGGCGATGTTTATTATTCTTTGAATGATACATACTCATTTACGCCTGCACAGGACGGTACATACAATGTTACAGTTTATGTTCAGAACTCTTCGAACATTACTGTAAGCAACACCTACGAGCTCTTTGCTACAAGCAGTGCGGCTGATCTGCTTATTCAGAGCTTCACATCTTCAAAGACAAGTCCTATTAACGCCGGCGACAGCGTTACCTTTACAGCACAGGCTACAGGCGGCACAGAGCCCTATGAGTATCAGTTTGCTGTAAACAATGTTGTGCAGCAGTCCTATTCTTCCAAACAGACATTTGATTGGACGGCTAATGCAGGGGGCACTTATACTATAGCTGTAACAGCCAGAGATGCTGAAGGAAAGACAGCTACAACCGATGCTATCTCGATTACCGTACTTGAGGAAGAGTACATACTGGGAGATGCGGATGGCGATGAAAAAGTTACCCTGATTGATGCGATTTTAATTCAAAGAGCTTCGATTGGTCTTGTCACTCTGACTAACACGCAGATGAAGGCTGCTGATTTCGACCAAAACGGAACAGTTGAATTACAGGACGCTCTGATGGTTCAAAAGAGAGCATTGGCAATTATTTAAACAGGAGGCTGAGAAATGAAAAAGCTCAAATCTATCATCGCTCTGCTCCTGTCCATTGCACTGGTTGCAGGAATTGCGGTGTTTGGTACCTCCGCAGTTACCACAGCTGAACAGGACAGCTCGGCGGATTCACAGATTATAGTTCACTACTATCAGCCCTCCGGCACTCCCACGATTTACTACTGGAACAGTCTGCCGGAGAATATTGAAACTACATATCCCGGACAGGCTATGACCTCTGACGGCAACGGCTGGTATAGCTACACCTTCAACGGTGTAACTAAGATTAACATGGTATTCGTAACAAACGGTCAACAGAGCGAGGAGCTTACCCGCCAAAACACCGGTGAATACTGGTATAAGGAAGGAAAATGGACAAACTACGACCCAGACGGTCCGATTCCCGTATCAGATGTTGATCTGAGGGAGGAGTCCATCTACTTCGTAATCACAACTCGTTTTTATGATGGCGATACAGGCAATAACGTTCACTGCTGGGATGACGGCGTAGCAGGAAATCCGGACTCTGACCCTGCATGGAGAGGAGACTTCAAGGGTCTTATCGACAAGCTCGATTACATAAAGGCTCTCGGTTTCAGCGCTATCTGGATTACCCCGGTAGTTACAAACGCATCCGGGTATGACTACCACGGCTACCATGCCTTCGATTTCTCTAAAGTAGATGTCAGATATGAGAGCGATGGAGTTACATTCCAGGATCTCATTGATGCCGCTCATGCAAAGGACATCAAAATTATTCAGGACGTTGTATGGAATCACACAGGCAACTTTGGCGAGGCCTTCCTTTGCCCCTTGTTTGACAAGGTTTATGACGATGTTCAGGACTTGGCGGACATTGAAACCTCAATGATACCCAACGAAAGACTTCTCAGCCAGTATGGTCTTTCCTCCGCCGAGGCTTATTACGCTCAGAATCCTAATGTTCAGCATGACCAAAGACTTGCAATGATGAAGGAAGCTAATCTTGACACCAATAACTACTATCATCATGAAAAGAGCATGGGTTATGGCAGCGTTTTGGAGACATTAGGTCAGATGGCTGGTGACTGTGTTGATATCAATACTGAAAATCCGGTTGTCGCTGATTATATCACCGACACCTACCTCGGATATGTACAACAGGGAGTTGATGCTTTCCGTCTTGATACAGAAAAGCACATCACCCGTTGGGTGCTCAACAGCGCCTATTTCCCGAAATTTACCGAAAATAATAACTTTTATATCTTCGGTGAGGTTTGTGCCAGATGGCATGATACCTTTAACGAGGGCGGTGCCTCTGACACACCGTTCTTCTACACCTGGGCTGAGACAGAAAGCAACTGGCAGAATAACTGGAGCGACACTGATGCTCAAGCCAACTATGATAACGCTATTGCTCACTGGAACGCTCACAACAACAGAGATACAAATCTTACAAGTGATAACGCATTCTTAAAAGGTAATGAATACCATACGCCCGATTACAGTAAGGGCAACGGCACCGGAGTTATCGACTTCCCGATGCACTGGGCGTTTATGAATGCAAGCTCTGCTTTCAATACGGCAATCTCACGCGACCAGTATTATAACGACTCCACCTGGAACGTTGTATATGTTGACTCCCATGACTATGCTCCCGACGAGCAGCAGAAGCAGCGCTATAATCAGGGAACAGACGCTTGGGCTGAAAACCTCAGCCTGATGTTCACCTTCCGTGGAATCCCCTGCCTGTACTACGGCAGTGAGATAGAGTTCCAAAAGGGTCAAGATATTGACGTCGGTACAGGTGCAGCGCTGAGCACTACTGGACGTGCATACTTTGGCGATCATATCGAGGGCAATGTTACTGCTACAGACTTCAGCGAATATACAGCCTCAGGCGCAGTAGCTGAAACCCTTAACTACCCGCTCGCTAAGCACATCCAGCGCTTGAATCAAATCAGACGCGCTATCCCTGCTTTACAGAAGGGTCAGTATTCACGTGAAGGCGTATCCGGCAACATGGCTTACAAGAGAGGCTACACAGATCCTGAAACAGGAGAGAAGAGCTTCGTTTGCGTATCTGTAACTGATGCAGCAACCTTCTCAGGTATCCCCAACGGCACATATGTTGATGCTGTTACAGGAGATACTCAGAATGTAACCAACGGCACGCTCTCTATTGCTGCTTCCGGTAAGGGTAACATGAGATGCTATGTACTCTCAGGCAACGGCTACACCGGTATCAGCGGACAAATCGGTGAGGCAGGAACCTACCTTAAGTAATTGATTTTACTGAAATAATTGCGGCAGCAGATTGTGTCAGCTATATGGGCGCTTCTGCTGCCTGCTGATTATTAAAACGAATTAAGCTTACACGCATATTATTTTAAAATTAGCAGGAGGAAAAAAGATGAGAAGAGCAGTTAAACTAATTTCCCTGCTTTTGGCTTTAGTGGTTATCGCTTCAGTGGCAGTTTTCGGCGCTTCAGCGGTAACAGCTGATCAGCAGGACAGCTCAGCGTCATCCGATACAGGAATTACAGTTCATTATTACCAGCCCTCCGGCGTCCCTACAATTTATTATTGGAACAGTCTTCCCACAAACCTCGAGACCGAATATCCCGGTGATGCCATGACGGCAGACGGAGACGATTGGTACTCCTATTCGTGGGATGACATAACAAAAATCAATATGGTTTTTGTTACCAATGGGGAGCAGAGCGCTGAGCTTACCCGCTCCAATCCCGGAGAATATTGGTATTATGAGGGCAAATGGACTAATTACGATCCATTTGGTCCGATTCCTGTAACTGGTGTAGATATGAGAGAAGAGACCATCTACTTCGTAATGACTACACGTTTTTATGACGGAGATACAGGCAACAACGTACACTGCTGGGATGACAGCAAAGCAGGTAACCCCGACTCCGACCCGGCATGGAGAGGAGATTTCCAGGGTCTTATTGATAAGCTTGACTACATCAAGGCGCTCGGCTTTAGTGCGATTTGGATTACGCCTGTAGTTACAAATGGTTCGGGCTACGACTATCACGGCTACCATGCTTTTGACTTCAAAACAGTTGACGTGAGATACCAAAGCAATGGCGCTACATATCAGGATCTTATCGACGCTGTGCACGCAAAGGGTATGAAGCTCATTCAGGACGTTGTATGGCAGCATACAGGTAACTTTGGTGAAGCTACCTTCGCACCGCTGTTTGATAAGGTTTACGATGATATTCAGGATCTTGCTGATATCGAAACCTCAATGATTCCAAACGAAACCCTTTTAAGTGAGTATGGTCTTTCAAGCGCTGAGGAATATTATGCTCAGCCGGGCAGCACCCAGCATTATCAAAGACTTAGAATTATGAAGGATACCGACATTCAGACATCTAACTTTACTCAATTCCCCGATGGTACTCCTTATGAAAGATTTAAAGCCGGTATTGAGTCAGACAAACAGAGCTCTGATAGGGTATCTCATTCTGATAAGTACAACGCAAATAACTATTATCACAATGGTTATTGGAGGAACTACAACTGGGATGATTACGCTACACAGTATAGCCAGATTGCCGGCGACTGCGTTGACCTCAATACTGAGAATCCCGAGGTTTTGAACGAACTTGTTGACATTTACAGTCAATATATAAATATGGGAGTTGACGGCTTCCGTGTTGATACGCTGAGGCACATGTCTCGTTTGTCGCTGAATGCCCAGGTGCTTGACCCGCTCAATGCAACCGGCGGCACAGGTTTCTATATGTTTGGCGAGGCATGTACAAGACATACAGACGTATGGTACAGAGGCATGGCAAGTGAGTCTGCTCCGTTCTATACTTGGGATGAGCCCGATGATTCATACTTGAGCAAATGGAATTACTCAGGGACTGATCCTGATACCGTTGCTGAGAATATGGATCTTACACTTGATCACTGGATTGATAATTTCGATCCCGCAGAGCAGCCGACAAGTGATAACGCATTTTTAAATGGTAACGAGTATCACGAACCTGATTACAGTCAAAATTCAGGTATGGGTGTAATTGACTTCCCGATGCACTGGAACTTTGGTAATGTTGAGAGCGCTTTCGGCGTTGCTAAATCCGGCGATAAGTATTACAATGATGCAACATGGAATGTTGTATATGTTGATTCTCATGACTACGGTCCGGGAACCAGCAGCAGATTTGACGGAGGAACAGACGCTTGGGCAGAGAATCTTTCGTTTATGTTTACATTCCGTGGAATTCCTTGCTTGTATTATGGAAGTGAGGTTGAGTTCCAGAAGGGTGTAATTATGGACGTAGGTCCGCAAGAGCCGCTTAGCACCACCGGTCGCGCATACTTCGGCGATTATCTTGAAGGCAGTGTAACAGCTACTGATTTCAGTGAATATACAGCTTCAGGTACAGTAGCCGAAACCCTTAACTACCCGCTTGCTAAGCACATCCAGCGTTTGAATCAAATCAGACGTGCTATCCCGGCACTTCAGAAGGGACAGTATTCAACTGAGAATGTATCCGGCAGATTGGCTTACAAGAGAGGCTACACTGATTCCGAAACAGGCGAGAAGAGCTTTGTTTGTGTATCTGTAACTGATGCAGCAACATTTACAAGTATCCCCAACGGCACATATATTGACGCTGTTACAGGCGATACTAAAGTTGTAACAAACGGTACTCTCTCTATCGAAGCTTCCGGTAAGGGTAATATGAGATGTTATGTACTCTCAGACAACGGTTACACCGGAATCGACGGTCAAATCGGAGAGGCAGGCACATACCTCAAATAAGCTCGACTTAGAATAAAGCTAAAATGAAGAATCCCTCGCTCACAATGGGCGAGGGATTCTTTAAATAAAATATGTAGCGAGCGCAAACTCGCTCGCTTTACTGAACGCTGTGGCTGGGGTGAGAGTTCGCAGCTTCGGTGTCACGAAATAGAAGAGAAATACACCAAATGGCCGAGAGAGCAACAATAGTGTAAATAATGCGACTTACAATTCCGCTTTGACCTCCGCAAATCCAGGCTACCAGGTCAAATTGAAAAATACCAATAGCTCCCCAGTTGAGTCCGCCGATAATTAACAGTGTCAGACAAATTTTGTCCAGCAAAAAAACTCCTCCTTTTGAGTGTAGTTTTATCCGACCGGGTGCGCCTATTGAGACTCCCTGTCGGTGACAAAACTATTGTTGTCAAATAGGAGGAAATATATACAAAATATTAAAATAAATTTATACGACTAAAAAGCCCACAATGAATAATATTGCCGATATGACAATCATTGCGGTTGCAAAGGTACGAATCATGAAAATTGAACACTTAATCTTGTATTTATGTATGATGTTTTCAGGAGCAAAGGGGAATATGAGGTATAGTATGCCGAGTAACAGCAGCATCGCTGCACAGACGATAAAACCATCTTTAGCATTGAAAATAACACCGCACAGTCCACCGACGATAATCCCGAAAAAGGCTATAATGTTTACGACAGATACTATTTTTTCTGAGCGCTTTCCTTTATTGAAAAATATTTGTGCTTTTTTTTCGCAGTCATCACAGCAGTATTGCCTGCTGTAATCAATTTCTTTAGCACAATAATCGCATTGTTTCATTTAATCATTTCCTTAAAATATACTAATCCAATTCTATACCAAATCTCCTTAATTTTCAACAAGAAAAATATAAATTAAATATGAACTGCTTCAAGCTCATAACAAAGTTATATGAATTAATATCTTTTAATTATCGACAAAAAATCTAAAATATGAGAAAATGAGTAAGATTTCATTTTTAAAGGGTGATGGTCGTATTATGAAGTTTAAATCTCAAATAAAAAAAATATCTGCTTTGTTTTTGGCAGTGACAGTTTTAACTTCAATCGCTTCATGTGAAGGGGAACAGAAAAAATATGAATCAGAGCTTTATGCTATGAATACCGTAATTAATCTTACCTGCTACGGGTCTGATGCGACTGCGCAGGTAAGTACGGAACTGAACAGACTGGAGTCTTTGTTTTCAGTTACAAGAGAAAACAGCGATATATGGCGGATAAATTCCTCTCAGGGCTGCAGCATCGAAATAAGCGACGAGACGGCTGAAGTGCTTAATATAGCTGAAGAAATATATAACGATACCGACACAGCCTTCGACCCAAGTATTTATCCCGTTGTTCGTCTCTGGGGATTTACTACTGACAGCTTTTCGGTTCCATCAAAAGCAGATATTCAAAACGCATTGAAGTTGGTTGACTATTCCAAAGTCAAGATAGAGGGCAACACCGTGACCTCGCCTCAGGGTGCAATGCTGGATCTCGGCGGTATAGCCAAAGGGTATGCCGGTAGGATTTGCAGGGACTTACTTAAGGCTAATGGAGTAGATGCCGCAGTGCTTTCACTAGGTGGCAATGTTCAGACGGTAGGGAAGAATCCAAACGGCGGTAAGTGGAAAATAGCACTCCGAAATCCTGACGGAGGGCAGTATCTTTGTAATATATTGGTGGATGAGTGCGCTGTTGTAACCTCCGGTGGATATGAGAGATATTTTGAAAGCGACGGAAAGAGATATCACCATATTATCGACCCGGCTACTGGATATCCCGCCGACAGTGAGTTTAAGTCGGTTACTGTAATAGCACAGGACGGCGCTGTTGCAGACGCTTTATCAACTGCCTTTTATATCGGAGGACTTCAACTTGTTAAAGAATATCTGTCTTCTCATTCGGGGATTGAGGTAATACTATATACTAATGACAATGAGCTTATTGTCAGCAAAGATATAAGCTCGTCGCTTGAGTTCAATGGTGCAATTAAAGAAGCACAAACCATTTAGCTTTATTGCTTTCTCAATTAACAAATTATTAATTGAAATCTAAATAGACTGAATATATAATTATATTAAACAGGATACCCTGCCGCAGTTATCTGCCGGGCGGTATGAAATCTAAGTATTATGTCTAAACGGAGGAATATTTTGTGAAGGTAAAAGCTGCTTCTAGGACTGTGAGGTCAATTATGTTGTCGTTTGCCACTGTAGTTCTGAGCTGCGTCTTTGGGATGTCAGCAGTGGCTGCTGAATCCGGTGGCTGCACTGTTAACGATGTAGAGCTTAACCAGGGCGATATATTTACCTACACTCTAAATATTACCGAGCCGGAAGATAAAATTTCCGAGATTAACGTCTCTATTTTCTATGACCCCTATTGTCTCAAGATAATCCCGGACAAAATAAGCATACCGGTGTTTACAAGCGCAAGGTGCAGCTATGAGTTTGACGGAGAGATTCGCTTTAATGCCGTAAATACAACGAATGGCTATGATTTGACGCAGGGAGGTACGGCAATAGAGGTTCCGTTTGAAATCCTCGACGGAGTTAAGGACACTAATATAACCTTTACTATCAGTGAGATTTATGGGTTAGAAAACGATACGTCGCTTACTGATTATGATACCAATGTAACTATAGAGCTTGGCGAACCTGATAAGGTAGTTAATCCCCCAAATATTGCTGAGCTGGAATCGGAGATCTCACAGCAGGAATCCTTACGAGAACAGCGGTCGAGCAATGAGTTTTTGACGTGGACTGTAATATGTGTAGTTATAGGAGTGATAGCTCTTGCGGTAGTAGCTGTATTACTTTTAAAATTAAATAAAAGAAGGCAATTTTTGAGTTGATTACAGTTTGTTACCCTTGGTTTTCCTTTGTAACTCTTTTTTAATATGTGCAAAAATTACAGATTATCAATATTAACACTATTGATTACTGACAAATATTAAAGATACACCCGAAATCTATTGAAGATTTCGGGTGCTTGTTGTATAATTAACTTAAGCTTTTGCTATAATTTTTTTTAAATACGAGGAGGATTTACAAGCGATGTTTAAGTCACACAGCAAAGCAGTTGCTATTGTGCTGGCACTCGTACTCACTATCTCAATGTGCTGCATGTCAGTAACAGCTGCTAACGAAGCTACCCCTACCGACACACAAACGATTACAGTTCAACAGGGTGATGTCATTGAGTACTCTGTATACATGACGGTTCCTGAGGAGTTTATTGGTGTTCAGTTCGCTATTGATTATGGTAGCAATCTTGAGCTTTCAAGCGACTTCCAGTCAGCGTCTGCGTCAGATCTTGTGAAGATGCTTATGCCTACATTCACTAGTGGCAGCACCATGGCTAACCCGAGTCCTGTTGGTTACCCAAACCAGATTTGGGGAAGCAACATTGATGTGTCAGGCGGATATGATTTTACAGATAGCGGGCTTCTCGCTACTGTTACTTTGGTAGCCAAGGAATCAGGTACTGCTAATATTACAGCAAGTGTATCTGAGATTTATAATTATGACTTAGATGCACTTATGTCTGTAACTACTCTTAATGGTGAGGCTGAGGTTGTTTCATCTTCTGATCCTACAGAAGCTCCGACAGACGAGCCCACAGAAGCTCCGACAGACGAGCCCACAGAAGCTCCGACAGACGAGCCTACAGAGGCACCGACAGACGAGCCTACAGAGGCACCGACAGATGAGCCCACAGAGGCGCCGACAGACGACTCAACAGAGGCGCCGACAGACGACTCAACAGAAGCTCCGACAGACGACTCAACAGATGCAACTAACGCAACAGGAGCAACATCTTCCAGCGGATCTAATACAACCGGCGGTGGTTCTTCAACTACAACCGGTGGTGGTTCTTCAACAGCAACAGGTAAGGTCGCTACCGGCGATTCAACCTCAGTTGCAGCGCTGCTGGTAGTATTGATGGCAGCAGCCGGAGTTGTTGTTTTGGCTCGCAAGAGAGTTAAAGATTAAGTTTTTCTGTTTTAATCTGAGTTTATGATTGAACAGAGGGGTTTCCTTCGGGAAACCCCTTAAATTTTTGGTGGTGATTAAATGAATATACTCGCTATAGGCGATATTATTGGAGTGAATGGGTGTGAATTTTTACGAAAGAAGCTTCCTGGTTTAAAGAGGCTTAAGAATATTGATTTGGTTATAGCAAACGGAGAAAACTCTGCCAACGGCAATGGTATTACTCCCGCTGGAGCAGAACATATATTTAAAAGCGGTGTGGATGTAATCACTACGGGCAACCACGCATTTCGGCGACGTGAAATGTATCAGTATTATGATGATACACCTTATATAATTCGGCCCGCAAATTACCCGAATTCTACTACACCGGGCAGGGGCATGACTATAATAGACATGGGGAAGTGTTCGGTAGCGGTCATGAATATAATGGGTATCTCATATATGGAACCGCTTGATTGCCCGTTTAAAACAGCGGATGAGTTGATTGAAAAGTCAAGTGAGAAAGGCGTTAAGATAAATATTCTTGATTTCCATGCTGAAGCTACCGGTGAAAAAAGAGCTTTGGGCTACTATCTTGACGGTCGCGTGAGTTGCATCTTTGGAACACATACCCACGTGCAGACAGCAGATGAAGTTATCCTTCCTAAGGGTACCGGATATATAACCGACGTGGGGATGACAGGTCCGTCTGAGTCTGTGCTGGGCGTTAAACCGGAGATTATAATTGAAAAACTAAAAAATAAACTACCTCAGCGTTTTGACTGGGCCGAAGGCGAGTGTAAGCTTGACTGTGTTTTGTTTACGGTGGACGAGAAAACAGGATATACAACAGAGGTCGAGAGAATGGAAATTAAATAAATCCTAGTCTATTTTCACAAATTTCCAACCATTTATTGCGTATTTATTGAAATGTAAACTCTCTTTGTGTTATAATATCATATACAATATTTCGACACTGCGCCTTGGTGCTGTGTTTTGACAGATTTAATTTTTCCAATGAAAGGAAATGAAAATACAATGAACGGAATAGTTTTGAAAAATGCCCTTGTTTCTGGGGCGAATAACATAAGCTCCCATAAGTCGCAGGTCGATGATTTGAATATTTTCCCTGTTCCCGATGGTGATACAGGTACTAATATGTCTATGACTATTACAGCTGCTGCACGAGAGCTTGAGAATATTGATGATGAAAATATCTCAGCAATTTCAAAAATTATCGCTTCTGCTATGCTCAGAGGAGCCAGAGGTAACTCAGGTGTAATTACATCTCTGTTGTTTCGAGGATTTTCCAAGGGTCTTGAGCCCGACGAAACCGATGCCACAGCCGAACAGTGGCTCACAGCTTTTGAAAATGGTGTTTCAGCAGCTTATGGAGCCGTGACCAAGCCTACAGAGGGAACAATATTAACTGTAGCTCGTAATGCAGCTGAAGCGGGCAGAGCTTATCTAAATGACAACCCAAAGGCGTCAGATGCAGAGCTTTGGCAGGAGATGTGCACGGGAGCAGAGCTGGCGCTGCAAAAAACACCGGAGCTTCTTCCTGTATTAAAAAAAGCCGGTGTAGTAGATGCAGGCGGAATGGGTCTGTGCTTAATTATGAACGGTATGCTTTCATATATTAAAAACGGTGAAATCATCCAGCCTCAAGACGATCTTGCTGTGTCTGAGGACATAAAAGACGACAGCTTCTTCAAAAAGGCGGCGGCTCAGTTTGATGAGATTATTAACTTTACCTATTGTACCGAGTTTATCGTCTCAAGAAATCAGAAATTAAAAAAGGGGACGGTTGAACTTAAATCATATCTGGAGAGTATAGGTGACTGCGTGGTAGTTGTAGATGATGAAGAGATAATTAAAGTTCATGTACACACTGACCAGCCGGGCAATGCCCTGCAAGCAGGTCTTGAATATGGCTCTCTTTTGACTGTTAAAATAGAGAATATGGTTGAGCAGCATAAAAATCTAAAAGCTGAAAGCGAAATCGAGACTCAGCCCAAACAGCACCTTGCACCGGTTGAGCCTGAGATGGAGGTTGGCTTCGTGGCTGTGGCTGCAGGCGAGGGACTTACCGAGCTTTTTCGTGACCTCGGTTGTACTCAGGTTGTCAGCGGCGGACAGTCTATGAATCCTAGCACCGATGACATTTATGAGGCTGTTATGGCGACAGGAGCGAAGAATGTGTTTGTGCTCCCGAATAACAAGAATATCATTATGGCTGCACAGCAGGTTGTTCCGATAGTAGAGGACAGAAAGGTAATAGTGTTGCCAACCAGAACAATACCTCAGGGCATCTCCGCTATGCTTTCTTATGACCCCGAACTAAATGTGGACAGCAACCGCCAGCTGATGCTCGATGCAGCCTCCTCTGTTTCTACAGGTCAGGTTACCTTTGCCGCACGAAACAGTGAGTTTGGCAGCACGAAGATTAAGCAGGGCGAGATAATCTCACTTGATAACGGTAAGCTCTGCATAACAGATAAGGATGACCCTGTCAAGGCCGCATATCGCTTGATTAAGTCAATGGCGGGAAAGGATACGAGCTTTATTACCATTATCTACGGCGAGGAGATTTCACAAGAGCAGGCGGAAAAATGCTTTGATATGGTTAGCTCAAAGTTTAGCGGAGTAGATGTGACTTTGGTCAATGGCGGTCAGCCGGTGTATTACTTTATAATTTCAATCGAGTAGGATTTCGGAGCATACCCGGTCGGGCAACGGCTTGGTATGCTCTAATTGTATGATTAAGACGAAGTTTTCAGTGATTTTACATCGGTTTGTACGGAGGTAGATTATGAATTGTGAAATAGGATTTGATGAACTTTATGAGAGGGCTGCGGAAATTGCAGTGTATCGCAGTCTCGGTAAGCAGACAACAGCCGGGTTTGTCGGTGCTGCCTTGCTAAGCGGAAGCGGAAAAATCTACACAGGCGTGAATATTGACGCACCCTGCTCAGTGGGCTTCTGTGCCGAACATTCAGCCATAGCTGCAATGGTTACGGCGGGCGAGAGTAAAGTCATAAAAATGGTGGCAGTGAGCTGTGAGGGAGAAGTCTGGCCTCCCTGCGGTCGGTGCAGGGAATTTCTCTGTCAAATAAATGACCAGAACGAAAAATGTGAGGTTTTGTTGCCGGATAAAAGCATAACTACGATAGGCGAACTGTTGCCGTATCGTTGGAACTAATCGGAGGGTATATGTCATCGTTATTTGAAAAGAGTATCAGCACCCTCTATGGAGTTGGTGAAAAGCGTTCCGCCTTGTTTTCTCGCTTGGGTATTACTACAGTCGGTGAATTGCTGCGCTTTTACCCGAGAACCTATGAGGATTTCACTACGCCTGTCGATATTAATACTCTCAAAGCGGGGGATATCAGCTGTATCAAAGCGACTCTGGAAAGTCCTGTGGTGAGTACAAGAATCTCAGGCGGCAGGCTGATTGCTCACGGCAGAGTATTTGACCAAACCGGCTTTATCACAATTACCTTTTTTAATAATAAATACATAGATAAAATGCTTGTCTCCGGCAGAGAATACAGATTTTATGGCAGGGTTTCTTCATCCAGAGGCGGTCTTGAAATGGTATCTCCTACATTTTCTGACGTCGAAAAAGATTCCTCCATTCATCCAATCTACCACGCCACCTCAGGACTTACCTCGGCCAATATCGAAAGCGCTGTCAAGCAGGCTCTGCGACTGCTTCCGAATGAGGTTGGAGAGCCCATTCCGAAATTCATTCTTGATAAATACGATTTAGCTTCACTTGACTTTGCCATAAGAAAGATTCATTTCCCGGAAAATAGTGACGAACTGCAAAGAGCGATGGAGAGGTTGGTTTTTGAGGAACTGCTTGTGCTATCTTTGGGGCTTAGGAGATTGAAGTCCAGCAAAAGGGAAGAGACCTCCGTAAAGCTTGAAAAAGACTATACAGATGAGTTTTATTCGCTTTTGCCTTTTAAACCTACAAAAGCTCAGCTCAGAGTAACCGCTGAGTGCATTTCAGATATGATTCACGCAACATCGCCTATGAACCGACTGATTCAAGGTGATGTCGGTTCGGGAAAAACCGCAGTGGCGGCGGCGTTGTGCTACACAGTGATAAAAAACGGCTGGCAGGCGGCGTTTATGGCACCTACCGAAATACTTGCTCAGCAGCACTATGAATTTTTGAGCAGAACACTTGAGAACACAGGGATTAGAGTCGAGCTTTTGTCCGGCTCTGTTACTCCTGCCAAAAAGCGCAGGCTATACCAACAGCTGGCAGATGGAGATATAGACCTTATAGTAGGTACCAATGCTATAATTTCTGAAGGGTTGGAATTTCACGCCCTCGGATTGGCAGTTACGGATGAGCAGCATCGCTTTGGAGTTCGACAGAGAGCAAAGCTCAGTTCTAAGGGTGAGAAGCCCCACACACTGGTAATGTCCGCTACCCCAATTCCGAGAACACTTGCGCTGATAATCTATGGTGATTTGGATATCTCTGTGATTGACGAGCTACCACCGGGGCGTAAGAAAGTATCTACGTATCTTATGCGTTCGCAAAAGAGGGCTGCAATGTATGGCTTTATCAAGGATTATTTAGATAAAGGTTTTCAAGCGTTTATTGTCTGCCCTACAGTAGAGGAGAATGAACTGAATATTGCATCTGCAACGGAGTATTATGAGAAGCTTAGAGATAAAGATTTTAAAAACTACACGGTCGGACTTCTACATGGAAAAATGAAAACAAAGGATAAAGACGAGATTATGCGCCAATTTGTATCCGGGGAAATTCAGCTTTTGGTTTCGACCACAGTAATAGAAGTAGGAGTAGATGTCCCAAATGCGGTGATAATGGCTGTGGAAAATGCGGAGCGATTCGGTTTTTCTCAACTTCATCAGCTTCGCGGCAGAGTCGGCAGAGGTGGGGAAAAATCCTTCTGCTTTCTCATCAGCGATGCAAAAGGGGAGGATACTCTTAAAAGACTAAAAACTATGTGCCGAACATCAAACGGCTTTGAAATTGCCGATATGGACTTGAAGCTGAGAGGACCAGGAGACTTTTTCGGTTCGCGTCAGCACGGACTCCCTGAGCTCCATATAGCCGATCTTGCGAATATGGAGGCTCTGACACTGGCTCAAAAAGCAGCAGATGAGATTGAACATCGGCCTCAGGGCTTGATGAGCGATGACTGTCGTTATCTGCGAGCTGAAATCCGCAGGCTTTTTGGACGGGTCGGCGCAGAGGGAATGAATTAGTTGTGCGCTTTAACTATGGAAACAGCAGATATAGCGGATTATAACCAAGTCGCCAATATCCCCCGTCTCTGTATGCGGCATAATTAAACGAGCTTGTCACGCAGGCGAAGATTTAAATTATAAATTAGAAATCCATGTAAGAATTATATAGAGAGCGTGTGAAATTATTGTTAAAACTGTCGTAATAGACAAAAAGTAATTGAAAGATTTTGTTATTTTTTCCATATTCAAGCTTGAGAAAATGTAGTATAATATGACCAAGGTTAGGATATGTATATAAAAGACATATTTTAAATTAATTTTTGTATTATTTTCCGAAGGGAGTTTTTAAGATGGCAGATGTAAAGATCTTAGCTGAAAGGAAAGACAAAACTATATACAGGGAGGGCGACGCTACTGTTAAGGTGTTTGGAGCTTCCTATCCGAAGTCCGATGTACTAAACGAGGCGTTGAATCAAGCCAGAGTAGAGGAAACAGGGCTAAATATTCCTTCCATTCGCTCAGTTTCTTTGATTGATGGAAAATGGGCTATTACTCTTGACTATATCGAAGGAAGAACACTACAGGAGCTTATGGACGAAAATCCCGACAAGATTGACGAGTATCTTGAGAAATTTGTTGACCTCCAGCTCGAGGTTCAAAGCAAGAGAGCTCCAATGTTAAACAAGCTCAAGGACAAGATGAACAGAAAAATTTCGAGCCTCACTGACGTAAGCGCTACGATTAGATACGAGCTTCACACCCGCCTCGACGGTATGCCGAAGCATGTAAAGGTTTGTCACGGTGACTTCAATCCGAGCAATATTATCGTTAAAGATGATGGCACAATGTACATTCTCGACTGGTCGCACGCAACTCAGGGCAACGGCTCGGCCGACGCAGCCAGAACCTATCTGCTGTTTTCACTGCATCAGCCAGAGCTTGCAGAGAAGTATATGAATCTCTATTGCGAAAAGAGCGATACAGCTAAGCAGTATGTACAGCAGTGGCTTCCGATCGTAGCAGCTTCCCAGATGGTTAAGGGAGTTGAAGAGGAGAGAGAGTTCCTCTCCAAGTGGATAGATGTCGTTGATTATCAGTAATTCATTTGGCTTTAATTTGCGATAATATTATACGTATCACACTGAGATAGATGTGATATATTTAGTATTAGAGACAGCTTTTTATTTATAAATCTTTCTTTTCATATAATTTCCTCCGACTGCCCCGCAAGGGGCAGTTATTTTTTGCTGGGTTTAAAGCTCCGTGATACATATTAGCTTAGCTCTATAGATTGCTACTGATTTTAACATAAAATGTCAGCGCTGATTGCTGGTGCGTGCTCTTTGTTCCTGCTATAATTGTAACAAGGAGGTAGGAAATACATGATTAGTACGAATATAAAGAACCTACGAAAAAAGCTGAGACTCAGTCAGGAGGAGCTTGCCGAGAAGGTAGATGTTGCCCGTCAAACAGTCGCAAAATGGGAAAACGGCGATGCTCTGCCGGATATAATAAGCTGTAAAAAGCTGTCTATGATTTTTAAGGTGTCCATAGATGATTTACTGAAAACTCCTGTGGGCGAAAAGGGAGAGGAAGCTCAGAGAAAGCATATTTTTGGCGCTGTAACGGTAGGGGAGAGAGGACAGATTGTAATTCCTGCAAAGGCGAGGGAGATTTTCGATATAAAACCCGGCGATAAGGTTTTAATCTTAGGCGATGTAAGTCAGGGAATGGCAATGGTAAAGCTGGAGTGGTTTTCAGGCTTAGCGGAGGCGTTGCATCCCCAAGCGGAGGATTATAATGAAGGCGGTTAAGACTACGGAGCTTACAAAGCTTTATGGAAACAGACGTGCAGTGGACGGATTAAATCTTGAAATAGAGCGGGGCGAGCTTTATTCCATTCTCGGGGTAAATGGTGCCGGTAAAACCACGCTGATAAAAATGCTTTGCTGCCTATCTCGGCCGAGTGAGGGAAAAGCCTTTATTCTGGGGAAAAGTGTTACAGAGCAGAGCGAGGAGGTCAAAAGGCTGATAAATCTTTCCACGCAGGCAACGGCGGTTGCGCTTAATCTGACTGTTGAGGAAAACCTTAGAATGATGGCGGGTATTTACGGAATGAAGGCTGATGAAGCTAGGCAAAAAACCGAAGAGATGATAAAAGCGCTGTCTTTTGAGGAATACAAAAGCTCACGTGCAAAGACCCTCTCAGGCGGCTGGAGGCGCAAACTGAGCATTGCAATGGCGCTGATTACACAGCCAAAGATTTTGTTCTTGGACGAACCGACCTTGGGACTCGATGTGTTGGCGAGGAGGGAGCTGTGGAAGCTTATTCAAACGCTCAAGGGCAAGATGACCATAATCCTTACCACCCATTATATGGAGGAGGCTCAGGCTCTTTCCGATAGGATTGGTATTATGCACGCAGGTAGAATAATCGCCTCAGGCACACCTGAGCAACTAATGATAAGTACGAATACAACCAGTATAGAACAAGCCTTTATAGAGCTTTCAGGAGGTGGAGCAGATGCCGGTTAAAGCCTTTGCGGCGAGAAATTTTAAGGAGCTTATTAGAGATCCTTTGAGTTATATTTTCTGTATAGGATTGCCGATTGTTATGCTCGTTATTATGACAATACTTGGCAGAAGCATACCATCTCAGGCAGAGCTTGAGATATTCTCCCTGCAAAACCAGTGTGCTGGAATGATAGTTTTTGCCTTTTCGTTTGTAATGCTTTTTACAGCCTTACTTATATCAAAGGACCGTGCCGGTTCATTGCTCATAAGGCTATTTGCTTCGCCTATGAGGTCATATGAGTTTATTATCGGGTATGCTATACCTCTGGCGCTTATAGCCGTTGCTCAGATTTTAGCCTGCTTTGGCGCTTCAATTATACTTTCGCCGGCAATCGGTGAGAGCTTAAATATTCAGTATATTCCACTGTGCTTTCTTGTCAGCATACCATCTGTAATTCTCTTTATCGGTTTGGGAATAATTTTCGGCTTTCTTTTTAGTGAGAAGTCCGCTCCCGGTCTTTCCTCAATTATCATCTCCGCTGCGCCGATTTTAGGCGGCGTTTGGATGGACTTGGATATGATAGGAGGGCAGCTTTTAGCAGTAGCAAAATGCTTTCCGTTTTATTATGCAGTCAGCTCCTGCCGCAAAATTATGGAGGGTAATTTCAACGATGTGCCGCAGTCGATAATGATTTTATCCATTTGGGCTGTGTTGATTTTCATTGCTTCCGTATTTGTGTACAGAATAAAAACAAAGGAGAATTAGCAGTACAAATAAAGTGTGTAAGTTATAATCGGCTTACACACTTTTAATATATTTTCTTAGATTTGAGTTTATCGTTGCATTTTAATTTACGACAAAATTTTCTGTAAGCAAGCTAATCTCTTGTGCTTTAATCAAGAAAGCACTTGATAATTAACACTGATTGCTGCTGTCGTTATATCTACCTTTATTACTGCCCATATATAAGCTCTTATGGCAATGCGAACAGTGGGCTTGAAATCAGAGGTTTCCAAAACAACCTCTTGCCGCAAGAGGGACATCTGCTGCACGGTGGCATCAGCGGCATATTAAAGTAGCAGATGATTAGCAAAATAAAGCTGAATAATCCGTCCGGCAAACTGCGGTGTAACAGTAGAAATAAGAGGCATCCCAAAACTGAACATATTGCGCCAAGCCGCCATGCAATTATAGCTCTTTTGCATCCGGGTTCTACTGCGACACACATAAGTAAATTTAGAATAGTAAATATTATTAGTTCTATGATGTAATACATTTTACAGCCCTTCGTCGATTGTTTTAAATTCATATATTTATTAATAATATTATATCTTACGACGAAATTTTCTATATTAAGCTCAGGTAAAATTAACGTCAAATCCGATGCTAATAGAATATATTTCCATCTTTACAGCAACCCCCGTCTCAATACTTTCAGCATTGAGATGGGGGTATGTTAAAATAAAATTATCTAATTTTCATTAAACCAAGCTCAATTCTCCGATATAGCCGCCTTCATCTCTCTTACATATTTTTTTACAGGCTCAGCGCTGTACTTTCCGTGCTGGGCGCAGATTCTGACGATGGCGCTGCCGACTATCACGCCGTCGGCGTATTTCGCCATCTGACGAGCCTGGTCGGGAGTGGATATGCCGAAACCGATAGCCGTCGGTATGTTGCTTACCTCACGCACGCTGTTTATCATTGACTCAATGTCCGTATCTATTTCCTTGCGCACGCCGGTAACTCCCATTGAGGAAACACAGTATAAAAAGCCCTGAGCCTCAGCCGCTATCATTTTTATTCTTTCCTCAGAGGTCGGGGCAATGAGAGAAATCAGGTCAACTCCGTGTTTATCGCAGTATGGAGCAAGCTCCTGCTTCTCCTCATATGGGATATCGGGGACTATTACGCAGTCGATTCCAAGCTGCTCACATTTAGCCATGAATTTTTCACAGCCATATACAAATACAGGATTCATGTAGGTCATTATCGCAAGCGGAAAGTAAGGCAGCTCCTGCCTTACCTCGGCTATCATGTCAAATATCT
The DNA here is from genome assembly GCA_946500295.1 of uncultured Clostridia bacterium. GTDB lineage: Bacteria > Bacillota > Clostridia > Oscillospirales > Acutalibacteraceae > UBA7067. The sequence continues at coordinate 61,160 of CAMMVF010000010.1, forward strand.
TGTCGGTGGTTGTGCCGGAGGCAAGCGCCCTCAAATCTGCCTGCTGTATTACTATGCCCTCAGCCACCGGGTCGGAAAAGGGGATACCTATCTCTATCAAATCCGCTCCGTTTTCAGCCATGGTAAGTATCAATTCCTTGGTAGTCTTTAAATCAGGGTCTCCGGCTGTGATAAAGGGGATAAACGCCTTGCCGTTTTCAAATGCCTTAGCAGTCTTACTCATATATATCAACTCCTCTGTATCTTGCTATTGCAGCCACATCTTTGTCGCCCCTGCCCGATAGATTTATTACCATAATCTCGTTCTGGTTCATCTGCGGCGCCAGCTTTAAAGCGTAAGCTACGGCGTGCGAGCTTTCAATCGCAGGAATGATACCCTCTGTTCTCGATAAATATTCAAAAGCCGCTACAGCCTCGTTGTCTGTAACAGGAACATATTCAGCTCTGCCGGTATCCTTTAGGTTTGCGTGCTCGGGTCCTACTCCCGGATAGTCAAGACCTGCTGAGATTGAGTAAACAGGCGCAATCTGACCGTACTCATTTTGACAGAAGTATGACTTCATACCGTGGAAAATTCCCAAAGTGCCGTTAGCCATTGTTGCAGCGTTTTTCGGGTTGTCAACTCCAAGTCCTGCCGCCTCGCAGCCAATGAGGCGTACGCTCTTTTCCGGAATGAATTCGTAAAATGCGCCTATGGCGTTGCTGCCGCCGCCTACGCAGGCGAGAACGGCATCAGGCAATTTGCCCTCCTTTTCGAGTAGCTGTTGCTTTATTTCTTTGCTTATTACGGACTGGAAATCTCTTACGATAGTCGGAAAGGGATGAGGTCCCATTACCGAGCCGAGCACATAGTGGGTGTCGCTTACTCTGTTTGTCCACTCTCGCATTGTCTCATTAACGGCGTCCTTAAGCGTCTGAGTGCCACTGGTAACTGCGTGTACCTTAGCTCCTAAAAGCTCCATGCGATACACATTCAGAGCTTGACGGTCTGTGTCCTCCTTACCCATGTAAATTTCGCATTCCATTCCCATCAGAGCGGCAGCCGTGGCGGTCGCAACTCCGTGCTGACCGGCACCGGTTTCGGCTATTACTCTGGTTTTGCCCATTCTCTTGGCGAGAAGCACCTGACCGAGGACGTTGTTTAATTTGTGCGAGCCTGTGTGGTTTAAGTCCTCTCTCTTGAGATAAATCTTAGCTCCGCCCAGATCCTTTGTCATCTTCTCTGCATAATAAAGCAGCGACGGCCTACCCGCATATTCACTCAACAGCTTGTTAAGCTCTGCGTTAAACTCCGGGTCGTCCTTGTATTTATTGTAAGCCTCCTCAAGCTCGTTTACGGCGTGCATCAGTGTTTCGGGCACAAACTGACCGCCATGTATTCCAAACCTGCCCTTTGACATTATTTCCCACTCCTTATTAACCTTATAACTCTTTCTATCTTATCACGGCTTTTAACTCCGTTTTCCTCCACTCCGCTGCTTATATCGAGACAGTAAGGATTTACAGTGTTCATAGCCGTTAAAATATTTTCTTCATTAAGCCCGCCTGCTAAGAAAAACGACTTTTTAAGCTCGGGTATTAAATCCCAGTTAAATGCGCTTCCCGCTCCGCCGTAGCTGCCTTTAACATAGCTGTCGAGCAGCAGGTAGTCGCAGGGTAGAGACTGAGCCTTTAAAACCTGCTGAGTTGAGCGTACCCTCAAAGCCTTAATAATCTTAAGATTGGTTAGTTCCCTTAAGGCATTGATATATTTTTCGTCCTCATCTCCGTGAAGCTGAATCATATCTATCGCTCCGCTGTGAGCGGCTTCGTTTACGGCAGATAAATCTGCATTTACAAACACTCCAACCGAAAGTATATCACTTTTAAGCCTTGATTTCAATTCCAAGGCGGTGCTTAAACTGACCTTTCGCTTACTTTCGGCAAAGACAAAGCCGATATAGTCCGGCATGAATTCGTTTGCATAATCTATGTCCTCTAAACGGCTCAGTCCGCAGATTTTTACCTTGCTCATAGCTCACCGCCGTTTAATTTTCTCAAAGCTGTTTTTTTGTCCTCAGACTGCATCAGCGTCTGCCCGATAAGCACTGCGTCTGCTGATGCGGCCTTGAGTTTTGCTATGTCTTGCGGTGTTTTTATTCCGCTTTCTGCTACAAAAACACAGTCGCTTGGAACTAAGGAGCGTAGTCTGAGACAATTTGAAATATCGACCTTGAAGGTTTTTAAATCCCTGTTGTTTACTCCGACTATTCTGGCTCCGACCTTTAAGGCAGTCTCTATTTCTCCTTCATCGTGAGCCTCTACCAGAGCCGAAAGTCCCAGAGAGCGGGCAAGCTCGAGATAATATTTTATCTCCTCGGCTGATAGCAGGGAACAGATGAGTAAAATCGCACAGGCGCCTATCAGCTTTGCCGTGTATATCTGGTGCTCGTCTATCGTGAAATCCTTGCGGATTATAGGAATACTTATTTTCTTTGAAATCTCGGTTAAATAGGTGTCGCTTCCCTTGAAGTAGTACGGCTCTGTCAGTACCGACACTGCCGAAGCGCCGGCTTCCTCGTATTCCTTGGCGATTTCAACATAGGGAAAATTCTCTGCAATTATTCCTTTTGAGGGAGAAGCCTTCTTGACCTCGCAGATATAGCTTAATCCCTCTTTTTTCAGTGCAGTGAAAAAGGGATAGCCCGTGTTGGCGCTCATGGCAAGAGCGGAAGCCTTGACCTCGCTCAATGGGTGGATTTCCTTTTCTCTGTCAATCCTTGCCCGTGTTTTTTCGGCTATTTCCTGAAGTATCATAATATCTCCTTAGTATTTATTTGTAGTTTCAATCAGACTTGTAAGCTTTGCCATTGCCTTACCGCTGTCAATGGTTTTAGCTGCTAACTTTATTCCTTCTGCAATATCATGTGCAAGCCCGGAAAGGTAGAGAACTGCACCTGAATTGATCAGTACAATGTTGCGTTTTGAGCCTTTTTCACCGTTTAATAAAGCCTTTGCAATTTCTGCGTTTTCCTCTGCGTCGCCGCCTACAAGCTCCGACTTTTCGCACAGCTCAAATCCGTAATCCCTTGGGTCTATCTCATATTCTAAAAGCTCATCGCCTTTTATCTCGCAAACGGCAGTCTTGTCTGTAAGGGTAATTTCATCGAGGTTATCAAGCCCGTAGATAACCATTCCCCTCTTAACGCCAAGCTTTTGTAAAACCTCGGCTATTGGTCTGACCAGTTCCCTATCATATACGCCTATCAGATTGATTTCAGCTCCTGCCGGACTGGCTAGAGGGCCCAAAATGTTGAATACTGTCCTTGTTCCCATTTCACGGCGAACAGGAGCGGCGTATTTCATAGAAGCGTGGTACACAGGGGCGAACATAAAGCATATACCACATTCTTTTAATACCTCTTCATTCTGCTCGGGGCTGAGGTTCAACTTTACGCCCAGAGCTTCGAGCACGTCGGCGGCCCCGCATTTGCTCGATACACTGCGGTTTCCGTGCTTGGCTATCGGCATACCTGCGGCTGAAACTACAAAGGTGCTGACTGTTGAGATATTGAAGGTGTTAGCGCAGTCGCCGCCTGTTCCGACTATTTCAGCTACTGGAAGGTCGTGATTCAAGGTCTGTCCCTTTTCTCTCATTACCGTAGCGCAGGCAGTGATTTCCTCCGTAGTCTCGCCCTTAATCCTCAGTGCCGTCAAAAACGAAGCTATTTGAGCGTTGGATGCCTTTCCCGACATTATTTCGTCCATTACATCCTTCGTTGTATCAAAGTCAAGGTTTTTTCCGCTTATCAGCATTTCAATAGCTTCTTTAATCATAATATATCAACCTTTCTTCTTGTAATCGATCTGTGCTTGTACTAAAAACATTTTTATTGAGCTTTTATATCTCAAGGAAGTTTCTCATCATTTTTTCGCCGGAGTCGGTCAAAATCGACTCCGGATGAAATTGCAGACCGTAGATAGGTTTTTCCTTGTGAGCTACAGCCATTATCTCTCCATTGTCGTCTGCCGCTGTAACACTCAAACAATCAGGTAAATTAACGGCTATGAGCGAGTGATATCTGGCGACCCTTTCTCGGCTTTTAAGTCCTTTGAAAATTGTACAGTCAGTATTAATGCTAACTATACTTGATTTACCGTGCATAAGCTTCTTTGCATGAGAAATTTTCCCGCCTAAGGCTTCGCAAATGGCCTGATGTCCCAAGCAAACTCCGAGAATCGGAATTTCACCGCCAAGCTTTAGCACAACCTCCTCGCAAACTCCGGCATTTAACGGATACCCCGGGCCGGGAGAGAGAATAATGTGGCTCGGGTCGAGCTCTTTGATTTCCTCTATACTCAGTTCGTCATTTCTCACGACCTTTATATCTGGATTTACCGAGCCTGCGAGCTGGTACAGGTTGTAGGAAAAGCTGTCGTAATTATCTATAAGTAATATCATCTCATCACCCCTCAACATCCGCTGCGCTCTCTATCGCATTTATAACTGCTTTTGCTTTGTTTGCGGTTTCCTTATACTCGCTTTCGGGTACGCTGTCTGCGACTATTCCGGCTCCGGCTTGAACATATACTTTGCCGCAGCTTTTGACCGCCATTCGTATGGCAATGCACACGTCAGTGTTTCCGCTGAAATCTATATAGCCTATTGCTCCGCCGTAAATGTTTCTCGGTTGCGGTTCAAGCTCATTTATAATCTGAGCCGCCCTGATTTTTGGAGCTCCAGAGAGGGTACCTGCCGGCAGCAGAGCCTCTATTGCATCGAATGCATCCTTGTCTTCTCTGATATCTCCCTCTACCTCGGAGCAGATGTGCATTATTTTGGAGTAGCGGTGAACCTGCTTGTATTCGGTAAGCTCTACGCTTCCGATTTTTGCTATCCTTCCTATATCGTTTCGTCCTAGATCAACAAGCATATTGTGTTCCGAAAGCTCCTTTTCATCGCTCAAAAGCTCATGCTCAAGCTCTATATCCTCCTGAGGGGTCTTTCCCCTTGGACGAGAGCCGGCAATGGGATAGGTCGATAAGCGACCGGATTTAAGCCTTACTAAAGTTTCAGGTGAGGAGCACATTATCTCCTTCCCGCCGAGTGACATAAACACCATATAAGGGGAGGGGTTGGTGGTTCTCAGTACTCTGTATGCGTCTATCAGGCTTTCGTCGTACTCCGCTTCAAATCTGCGAGAGACAACGCACTGGAAAATATCGCCGTCATATATATATTTTTTGGTTTTCTCGACCATTGAGCAGAAGGCTTCTTTTGAAAAGTTACACTCGAAATCCACCTTTCTCGGCTTCGGTATGCTCTTGATGGGGGAGTGGTCAGTGATTATTTCTATTATTTTTTGAATGTCGTTTAAGGCTTTCTCGTATTGCTCATAAAGAGAGTTGGTCTTCATGTTTACGATGATATATATCTTTTGGCTCAAATGGTCGTAGGCGATCACCTTATCTGCTAAAAGAAGATCAAAGTCGTTGAATTCTCCCTTTTGAAGATTCAAAACCTTCTCTGCATAGCCGAGCATATTATAACCAAAGTATCCGACCAGTCCGCCGGTAAAGGGAGGTATGCCTTCAATCTTTGGAGTTTTGTAATTTTTCATGTACTCTCTCAGAATCTCAAGCGGCTTGTCGGTTTTGTACTCGGCTGAGCCCTCACCCTCCACAGTGACAATTCCGTCTCGGCAATAAAGCCTGGCTTTGGGGTCAAAGCCGATAAAGGAGTAGCGTCCCCATTTTTCGCCTCCCTCGATGCTTTCGAGCAGGAAGTAGTCCTTCCTGTACTTTGCTATTCTGCGAAGCAATGTTATCGGAGTAACCAAATCGGCGTAAATCTCTTTGCAAACAGGGATTATATCATACTTCTCAGAGAGCGCCTTGACGGTTTCAAAATCAGGCCTTATCACAAAAAACACATCCTTTCAATAAAAACAGATAATAAAAACAAAAAAGGCTTTTGTCCCAACTAAGGGACAAAAGCCTGAAACTTCTGCGGTACCACCCAAATTGACGGCAAAGCCGCCCACTCATCCGTGCCAACACACGAGCCTTTTGATAACGGAAAGGTTAAGCCGTCGGCGCATACTCGGATTTACCTTTGGCGCCGCCCTCACAAGTCCATTCAAAGCCGCTTTGCCGTCTGCTCGCACCACCCGCAGACTCTCTGTAGAACTCCACTGCTTCTACTCACTCTTGTTCATAGGTTTTTATATCTTAATTTACTGACATTATATGCCCTAGGGAGAAAAATGTCAATACCTAAAATTACAACTTTCAAATTTAATATCCTAAAATGCCCTTCAGACTTTCATCATCACGAATCCAGTCCATAACATCTATTGTACGAAATTCAGTTTTAGAATTTCTTACTATTACTTTTGCAATGCCTGAGTTGATTATCATTCTTTTGCACATGGAGCAGGAGTTGGCGTTTTGAATATAGTCTCCTGTTCTCACATCCTTGCCGACTAAATACATTGTGCCTCCTATCATGTCGTTTCTTGCGGCATGGATTATGGCATTTGCTTCTGCATGGACGCTGCGGCAAAGCTCATAACGCTCTCCTCTGGGTATTTGCATAGTCTCACGAATACACCGTCCCAAGTCGATGCAGTTTTCCCTTCCTCTCGGTGCTCCAACATAACCGGTCGAGATTATCTGGTCACGGTTTACGATGATAGCTCCGAAATTACGCCTCAGGCAGGTTCCTCGTTCCAGCACTGTCTCCGCTATGTCGAGGTAGTAATTATCTTTATCTATTCTATCCATAATCTCGCCTCCGTTTCTTAGTATAATAATAGCGTATTCCGCTAAGATAATCAATGTTTCCAATGAAAAATTTTGATGAAACTTTTGGCGTGTTTAGGGAAGTAATATTATATTATTCTCTTATCGGTACAGACTAATCGGTATGAAAGAAGAGTGGTGGGATAAAAATGGCAACTGTGGTTCTTTTGACAAATAAAAAAGGCTCTCGTCTTGAGAAAATTCTCGATAAAGCTCTTGAAAAAAACTGTGAAGGTCCAAGAGCTCTTTCAGCTCTTTTGCATTTGGGGAGCAGGAATAAAATATTGACTATGGATAGACCACCAAAGAGAAAATCAACCGATTGTCTGAATGTATTTGATCCGAGTTTTAAGGGAGAAGGCTTTGTTATCAGCGGAACGGGGATATTTTCCTCCTGTTGCTGTGATGCAATTAAAACGGCCGAGCGTTCGGAATGTAATTCGATTACCTGTGGAACAAGTCCCCTTGACACCCTCAGTATCGCCAGTTGCTCGGACAGGGAGGTTATGGTGAGCTTGCAAAGGGAGATACAAACACTTAAGGGCGATATAGTAGAACCTTGTGAGATATGCGTAAAAACCGAGGAAAAGCCGCATATTTATCCCACGTTGGCAGCGACTGCCTGTCTGCTTATGCTTGGAACGCCATTTGAAAATGGTTATTTATTGTAGCTGTTATGACTAACAAGTATAACCTACAGTGATGATGCACAATGATTCTTGACTCGATAAATCTCCGATGGTATAATAAATATATAAAATTTTTGTATTTCAGCGGCTAATTTACGCCAAACGGAATATAATATTACTGTGCTGAGCGCAAGGGTTTATCCGAGCGCAAAGGCAGGCTCTGCCGATAGCTCTGACGCCGAGGGTTCCCGAGGCAAAAGAAAGGAAGCGGACAGCACGCTGCTCCGCTCAGTCGGATTTATATGAACTTTGGTGTGCCTTGCCTTTTGGGGTAAGGCACATTTTGTATTGAAAGGGGAGATAAGATGTCTGACACAAGAATAGCTGTAATCGCAATAATAGTTGAAAATATCGACAGCGTAGAAAAGATGAATGCCATTTTGTCGAGCTACGGGGAGCACATCATAGGTCGAATGGGTATCCCTCACAGGGAGAAAAATATTAACGTCATCAGCGTGGTTTTGGACGCTCCGAGCGATGTAATCAGCTCGCTATCCGGTAAGATAGGTATGCTGGACGGTATAAGCTCCAAAACCCTATATTCAAAGGTGTAGCGATGAAGGAAATTGTCGATTCCATCGGGGAGAAGCGCACGCTCTCCCTAGAGAAGCTGAAAACCATAGTGGATTGTAGTGACAAGGAAGAAATTAATTATCTATATTCCACAGCGAGAAAAACCGCAAATAAATACTACGGCAACAGGGTATATATAAGGGGACTTATAGAATTTACCAACCGCTGTAAAAACGATTGTTACTACTGCGGCTTGAGAGCTTCAAATAAAGAGATTCATCGTTATTGCCTGAGTGAGGATGATATCTTCCGTTGCTGTGAAAACGGCTATTCTTTAGGGTTTCGCACCTTTGTGCTTCAGGGCGGAGAAGACCTGTCAATATCAGATGAAGACTACATTAGGCTGATACAAAGAATAAAAACTAAGTTCCCAGATTGTGCGATAACACTTTCAATAGGAGAGAGAAGTAGAAAAAGCTACAAAAGACTGTTTGAAGCCGGGGCGGATCGCTACCTGTTGCGGCATGAAACTGCAAATGAGGTTCACTACCGCAGACTTCACCCCGAAAATATGAGCTTTAAAAACCGCATGAGATGTATAAGCGATTTAAAGCAAATCGGCTACCAAACCGGAGTGGGATTTATGGTCGGCTCTCCATATCAGACGATAGATAATATCTATCAGGATCTCTGCTTTATTAGGGAGCTTTCGCCCGAAATGGTCGGCATAGGTCCTTTTATCCCTCATAAGGACACGCCCTTTGGCGAAAAAGCTCAGGGTTCTCTTGAACTAACGCTCAAGCTGATATCTATTATCCGCCTGCTTTTGCCGAGCGTGCTCCTGCCGGCTACTACGGCTCTGGGTTCGATTGCCCCAAACGGCAGGGAGCGGGGAATTCTCGCCGGAGCAAATGTAGTCATGCCGAATCTAAGCCCTGTTGAGAGACGGGCGGACTACTCGCTTTATAACAACAAGCTCTCTGTTGGAGCGGAATCGGCTGAGGGGCTTGAAAATTTGAAGTCAAGAATATCACAACTGGGTTACAGTATCGTTTCCGATAGGGGAGATTTTATTCCAATGGACAAAGCTTAAAAAATAAATTGAAATGTAAGGAAGTATCAAGATGATTAAATATGATCCAAAATCTATGAAGGCGGAGGAGTTTATAAACCACAAGGAAATTGAAGCCTCACTCCGCTATGCAGATGAAAACAAAAACAATAGGGAGATGATTCGCTCAATAATAGAAAAGGCAAAAGCGGGCAAAGGCGTCACCCACAGGGAGGCACTTCTCTTACTGGATTGCGAACTAAAGGAGGAAAACGAGGAGATATTTTCCCTTGCTAAGGAGATCAAGGAGAGATTTTACGGCAAGAGAATAGTAATGTTCGCTCCGCTTTACCTGTCAAACTACTGTGTCAACGGATGCGTATATTGCCCGTATCACTATAAAAATAAACATATCTGCCGCAAGAAGCTTACGCAGGAAGAAATTAAACAAGAGGTAATAGCCTTGCAGGATATGGGTCATAAGCGGTTGGCGATAGAAGCCGGAGAAGACCCGGTCAATAATCCGCTTGAGTACATACTCGAGAGCATAAAGACTATATATTCCATTAAGCATAAAAACGGAGCGATTAGAAGGGTTAACGTCAATATAGCCGCAACGACAGTAGAAAATTATCGCAAACTGAAGGAAGCGGGTATAGGAACATATATTTTGTTTCAGGAAACCTATCACAAGGATAATTACGAAGCGCTTCACCCGACAGGACCTAAGCATAACTACGCCTACCATACAGAAGCAATGGACAGGGCTATGGAGGGTGGCATAGACGACGTAGGGCTTGGAGTTCTGTTCGGGCTGAATATGTACCGCTATGATTTCACAGGTCTTATAATGCACGCAGAGCACCTCGAGGCGGCTCACGGCGTAGGACCACATACAATCAGCGTTCCCAGAATCTGTCCTGCCGATGATATCGACCCGGGAGAATTCCAAAATGCAATTTCCGACGAGATATTTGAAAAGATTGTAGCGGTTTTAAGAATAGCCGTTCCTTATACAGGTATGATAGTCTCTACCCGAGAGTCGAAAAAAAGCAGAGAGAGAGTACTCGAGCTCGGGATATCTCAAATAAGCGGAGCTTCAAGAACCAGCGTAGGCGGCTACTGCGAAGAGGAAAGCGAGGAGGAAAACTCAGCACAGTTTGATATAAGCGATAACCGAACCCTCGACGAGGTTGTAAACTGGCTTTTGGGCTTGGGCTATATTCCGAGCTTCTGTACAGCCTGCTACCGTGAGGGAAGGACGGGCGACAGATTTATGTCTCTATTAAAGTCAGGTCAGATAGTCAACTGTTGTCAGCCAAACGCGTTGATGACCTTAAAGGAATATCTCGAGGACTATGCTTCACCGGATACGCAAATTAAGGGCGAGGCTGTAATTCAGCGAGAGCTTGAGCGGATAACAAATCCCAAGGTCAAGTCAATAGCTTCTGAATATCTCAAAGAATTGCATGACGGCAAGAGGGATTTTAGATTTTGATTATATAAATTCATTTAAAAATTACGGGAGTGATATTATGAGCTTGAACGAAACGCCTAGAGGCTCAAGACTGCACATAGGTCTTTACGGAAAGCGCAACAGCGGAAAATCATCTCTTGTCAATGCTCTGACAAATCAGGAGATATCCGTAGTCTCGGATATTGCCGGAACCACCACCGACCCTGTTTATAAGTCGATGGAAATCCACGGCATAGGACCGGTTGTATTCATAGACACGGCGGGTTTTGACGATGAGGGAGAGCTTGGCGGAAAAAGAATAGAGCAAACAAAGAACGCCCTGGAAAAGACTGATATAGCAATCCTGATTTTCTCATCAGAGCCGGATAGCAGCGACAAGGAGTGGCTTGCCCTGTTTGATGAGAACTCAGTACCCTTTATCCCGGTTATCAATAAAACGGATGTAATTGAGAGTATTGATAAGCTTAAAAGCGAGGTCATAGCTGTCTGTCAAAAGCCCCCGATTTTGCTCAGCGCAAAGACGGGGGAGGGAATAGAAAAGCTCCGTGCAAAGCTTATAGACAGTGTGCCCGATGATTACGGACAGAGAACGATAACGGGGACTCTGTGCTCCGAGGGAAATCTGGTTTTGCTCGTAATGCCCCAGGATATCCAAGCGCCAAAGGGCAGGCTTATACTTCCGCAGGTGCAAACCCTTAGAGAATTGCTTGACAAAAAATGCCTTGTTATGAGCTGTACTACGGATAAAATAGATGAAACCCTTAACGCTCTTTCGTCGCCGCCAAAGTTAATAATCACGGATTCTCAGTGCTTCAAAACCGTATATGATAAAAAGCCCGAGGACAGCCGCCTTACCTCGTTCTCAACTCTCTTTGCCAAGTATAAGGGCGATATTGATTACTTTGTAAATAGCACAGAGATTTTTGATAAGCTCAATGAAAATTCAAGAATCTTAATTGCCGAGGCTTGTACCCATGTGCCGCTAAAGGAGGATATAGGCAGGGAGAAGCTCCCTCGTGCGCTCAGGGCACGCTACGGACAGAATCTGTACATAGAAAATGTCACGGGTCAAAACTTTCCTGACGATCTGTCAAGCTATGACTTGATTATCCAGTGTGGCGCATGTATGTTTAATAGAAAGTACGTTATGTCTCGTGTAGCCGCCGCAAAGGCTCAAGGAGTACCGATGAGCAATTACGGCGTGGTTTTGGCCTACCTCAGCGGGATACTTGATAAAATAGATTATTAAGAGATCAACTATCGTTTTTTTATTATCTTAATCTCACCATTGCGTTTTACAGCCTCTTTCACTATACTTCTACACGGTATCTGCTAATATGTAAAAATAATTTATCGACCCATTACCGTTTCTATTCCTCTGCTAATTAGTTGTATATTTTATACAACTCTTCTTGACATCTGTCTTTTTCTCTGCTATAGTAAAGAAAAAATCAAAGGAGAAGCAGTATGAGCAAAATACTTGTTTCCGGTTTAACAAATATTGAAGTAACGGTTGCTGTGGATAAATTTCCTGTTGAATATAGGGCGATAGATTATTCCTTCTTTGGGGTAAACTCTGCGCCGTCGGGGGTTGGTTTGAATATATCGGCGGCTCTTTCGACTTTAGGCGACAGCGTTACCCTGCTTTCTTTATGCGGCAGTGATATTCAGGGTGAGAACATTAAGAACTATCTTTCTCAATACGGCATTAACACAAGCTGTATTTTACCGCGTTTGAAAGCGACGCCACAGTCTGTGGTTTTGTACGATAAAAATGGAAAACGCAATATTTTCTGTGATTTAAAGGACGCTCAAGAGACTGAGTACGATATGTCTGTCTTTGAGCGTGAGGCAAAGAATTGCGATGCAATGTGCCTGTGTAATATTAATTTTTCCAGAAAAATGCTTCCGGTTGCTAAATCCATGAATAAACCGATAATTTCTGATGTTCATGTTATCTCCTGTCTTGATGATGAGTACAATTATGATTTTATGATGTATGCCGATATCCTTTTTTTGAGTAACGAAAACATAAGTAATCCTCGCTATTTTATACGTGATATTGAAAAAGCCTTTGGAAACAGCGTTATAATTATGGGGATGGGCTCTCAGGGGTCGTTGCTTTATACAAAGTCAACCGATACTTTTTATGAAATACCGGCTGTAAGAACTCGTAAAGTGGTAAACACCGTGGGAGCAGGAGACGCGCTGCTTTCTGCCTTTACTCATTTCTATATTGGCGGATATTCAGCTCAAGACGCATTAAGACTTGCTTCGTTGTTTGCGTCTTACAAGATCGGAGACAAAAGCGCTTCGGGTGGATTTCTGACTGAACAGAAACTTTTGGAATATTATACGGAACTAAACATGGAGCAATAAATATGGACAGGGAAAAAATTATAACCTGCCTCACGGCACTGGGTTTTTCAAGGCTTGAGGCTGAGATATATATTGTATTGCTCGACGGTGCGATGTCGGGCTATCAGATAGCCAAAAAGATAGATACCTCCCGACCGTCTGTGTATAACGCTTTGGAACATATGTATGACAGAGGAATTGTTATGCAGATAAAAGACGGCGGTTCGGAGTACATTTCACAGCCGCCGTCGGTTATATTTAAAGCGTTGACCGAGCAATATACTCAAAACGCAGTTTTTGCAGAGCGCACCCTTACAGATTATTATGAAAATCGGTTTGATGAGCGTCTTTCCTCCTTTAAGGGCTTTAAAGCGATAGAAGAACAGGCGAAAAGGCTGATAGCTTCCACGGAAAAGGAAATATTTATAAACACAGACCTTGATATTTCTATTTTTAGTGACGAGATAAACATGATAAGTGACAACGGCTGCAAAGTATACATTTTTTCGTTTATAAATCAGACCGCTTCAGTAAAGGCTGAGATATTCTCTCATGGTCGTAAATCTATTGCTGAACCTACACGGCTTATGCTGTGTGCTGATTGCAGAGAAGCTCTTATCGCAGGCAAAAGTGAAAACGTAGGGTGGCTTGGAACTCTAACTAATAACAGTCTCATAACCGATATTATTACCGAGCACATACACAATGACATTTATCTTTTACGGCTTCGCAATATGTACGGGGCACAGTTTTACAAAGAACTACGTATAGGCTCTGATTTCGAGAAATTGGACAGGGTTAAATCTTAAAGCTTCAGTGAAAAAGGAGGATTTGAAATTGATTATACTTGCATCAGCTTCTCCCAGAAGGCAGGAGCTGCTTCGACTGATTTTCAGCGATTTTGTAATCGAGCCCTCGGATATAGACGAAAGTGTAAACGAGGATATAGAGCTAAAAAAATACCCGGAATATCTGGCTGTGAAAAAGGGGGTTCACTTAGATAAAGATACCACATCAATCCCACGCTGACTTTTG
>CAMMVF010000011.1 GCA_946500295.1 uncultured Clostridia bacterium
GTGCTGCAAGACCGGACAATCTACGACATCCTCGCCGAGCAAAAGCCCAATCAACAGGAGCAGTACAGATTCAAGCGGGAGGACATTCGCAAATATTTCCCGAAGAGTTACACGGACAAGCAGGTCTGCGATACGGTCATCAAGCTGTTGGAACAATGGCAGCGCAGACGGGAGCGGGACAGAGACAGCCGTTGATTCGAACCGAAAATGTGTGCGGAGCACGACCTTCGCACAATGGAAAGAACGGCACCGGCAGGGTACAATGGCCTTGTCGGTGCTGGACTGTCCGTGAATGCCAAATCAAAGAACGGAGGTAAAACAAATATGGTATCAGGACATTTACAGGTTAAAAAGGGGTATTACTACGCTGTGCTGAGCTTCTACGACAGCAAAAACAAGCGGCATGTCAAGTACATATCCACCGGACTTCCCGAAAAGGGAAACAAACGAAAAGCCGAAGCGGAGCTTGTGAAAATCCGCAACGCCTTTGAGCCGCCCGCAGAGATCGGTGAGCTTTGCTCCAATATGCTGTTTGCCGACTATCTGCTCGGCTGGCTGGAAATCGTCAAGGTCAGAGTAAAGCCCACCACCTTCGGCTCTTATGAAAGCATGGTAAAGCAGACCATTGAGCCGTATTTCCGGAATAAGTCGATTACCCTAAAAGACTTGGAAGCAAGACACATCCAGCAGTTTTATTCCGAAAAGCTGCGGACGGTCAAGCCTAATTCCGTCATCCACTATCACGCTGTGATTCATCAGGCGCTGAAATACGCCATGAAAACCGATCTGGTAACGCAGAACGTAGCGATGAAGGTAGACCGCCCAAAGAAGAACGATTTCCATCCGGTATTTCTGGATGCGTCAGAGCTTCAACACTTATTTGAAGTGGTCAAGGGGACAAAGCTGGAGCTTCCCGTTTTAGTCGCCGCCTTTTACGGTCTGCGCCGTGGCGAGGTGCTGGGGCTAAAGTGGGATGCCATCGACTTTGAGCGGGGAACGCTGACCATCAAACGGACGGTTACCTCCGTCAATGTGGGTGGAAAAACGCAGATCATCGAGCAGGAATCGGCAAAAACAAAATCCAGTATGCGCACCCTGCCGCTGGTGGGAAGATTCAAGGAATATTTTGCAGAGGTCAAGACGGCACAGGAGCTGAACAAGCAAGTCTGCGGCAACTGCTACAACTATGAATACGACGGCTTTGTATTCGTGGACGAGCTGGGCGAGCGGATGAAGCCCGACTATCTGACCTCCCAATTCCCCGCCTTCATCCAGCGGCACGGCATGAAGAAAATGCGCTTCCACGATCTCAGGCATAGCTGCGCATCACTGTTGCTTGCCAACGGTGTGCCTCTCAAGCAGATTCAGGACTGGCTGGGGCATTCGGATTTTTCCACCACGGCGAATATCTACGCCCATCTGGATTACAGTTCGAAACTCTCCTCGGCGCAGGCGATGGTGAGCGGAATGGCTCTTCCCGAAGCGGGTGATTTCGGCAGCAGATGGGAGCAAAACGCAGAAAAAAGCAGGGAATAAAGCAAAAAGCTGTTCTTTCCAAAATTTTGGAAAGAACAGCTCAAAACCGGGTGATTTTTGGAGCGGGCACAAAAAAAGAAAAATCCAGAAACCCGCATGGTTACTGGATTTTTCGATGGCGGAGCGGGTGGGATTCGAACCCACGAGCCCGTGAGGACTACCTGATTTCGAGTCAGGCCCGTTATGACCACTTCGATACCGCTCCCTATATGTTCAGCCGCTGCTTTTCCTCGCTTTTTTTCGGTGAAAAAAGGCTTTGGAAAGAACTGACGGAAAGAACAGCAAATTATTCAGTTTTTCGAACCGGGTAAAACCCGCGTGGCTACAAGGTTTTTGGTGGACGAAACGGACAGACACCCGCAGGATTTCGAGTCAGTCCCGTTATGACCACTTCGATACCACTCCGTGTATTTATCTTCACATCAGCCCTCAAAAACACCTCGGAAAAAGGAGAGAACTGATGGAGAGAACTAAGGGATATTTACTTTTCAATGATAGCTGAAAAACCCCGTAAAATCAAGGTTTTTCAGAGGTGAGCTTCCAAAAAGGTCATTCGTTTTCGAGTGCGGACCCTTCAGCCACTTGGGTACATCTCCATGTACTCCCAAACGGGAGTTTTATTCAATGAATGTGCATAGCCCCGAAGGGCTGGCGTCCCCGGCGAGATTCGAACTCACGACCTTTCGCTTAGGAGGCGAACGCTCTATCCGGCTGAGCTACGGAGACGTATTGACGTCTTAAAAAATAGAAATTCTAAGCTAATGCAGACCAATATGGTATAAGCTTATGAAAAAAGCACTTGCGAAGGCAAGTGCTTTTTTCTTGGCGGAGGACAAGGGATTTGAACCCTCGCGCCGGTTACCCGACCTACTCCCTTAGCAGGGGAGCCTCTTCACCACTTGAGTAATCCTCCGTATGGCAAATTCCTTGCTGTAATATTTGTTGGCGGAGGGGAAGGGATTCGAACCCTTGGTTCCTTTCGGAATCACTAGTTTTCAAGACTAGCTCCTTAAACCGCTCGGACACCCCTCCGTGCAATCAGCTTGATTATAATATCATAATGGGGCAAAATAGTCAAGACTTTTTTTATGTTTTGCCGAAATTTTTCCGGAATATTTTTATATCAAGATTGTCCGTCATATTTAAATGAACTCGTCCATATAATTGAGTGAACAAAGCGAAAGGATGATTAAAATGGCAGACAATATTCAATCGGCAAGAAGATTTGACAAGGCGGCGAGGGGGTTGTGTTCCAGACTTTTTGAGCGGGTGGCGAGGATTGATACAAATATCAAATCTCAGGCTCAGGAGATACGAGTCAGAGTCAACAAACCGATTGCAGTCTATACCCCGAACGAAAGATACTTTATCACAATCGACTGTAAGGCTGTAACGGAAATAATCCCAGGTAAAATGCTCACGGCTACCCAAAGAGATATTTCAGACAGCTTTCAAAACCTGTGCAATTATTCAGTATATTCCCGTCAGAACGAGATCCTCAAGGGTTTTATCACGATGCAGGGAGGACACCGTGCAGGGCTTTGCGGTACTGCTGTGTACAGAAACGGCGCAATACATAATCTCAGAGATATCTCAAGCATCAATATAAGGGTATCAAGGGAGATATACGGCTGTGCCGATGAGGTGATGAAAACAGTTGGTAATCTCGGTTGCGGAGTTTTACTGTGCGGACCTCCCTCATGCGGCAAGACAACCCTTCTTCGCGATATGGCAAGACAGTTTTCCACTTCCTTCGGCAAAAAGACCGTGGTTGTTGACGAGAGGGGAGAGCTCGCCGGAATGTACTCCGGTCTGCCGCAAAATGACCTTGGGCTCAGTGACGTTTTAGACGGCTATTCTAAGTCAGACGGCGTTATGCAAGCACTCAGATGTCTTGCTCCCGATTATATCCTCTGTGATGAAATCGGAACTCAACTAGAGTGCGAGCTTTTGGAGCAGGCTCTCAATGCCGGCGTCAGCGTCGTTGCAACAGTACATTCATCCAGTAGAGAGGAACTTATTAAAAAGCCGCAGGGCCTTCGTCTTTTGAAAAGCGGAGCTTTTAAAAAGGTAGTATTCCTCAAAAACAGAAATACTCCCGGAGAAATTAAGGAAATTGCAGATGCGGAGGTGCTGCTTGGTGGTCAAGGCGGCAGGACTGATAATGATCATAGCCGCAGGAACTTTGGCGGGAACTATGATTTCACGAAGATGCACAGATAGGCTGCATTTCTTCGACGAGCTGCTGGTATTTCTCACCTCCTTTCGCCAAAGGCTCAGTTATACCTTGAGCGACTTGTCTCTGCTTCTCGTAAGCGACAGTCCAATGCTGTCAGATTTTTTAAACTCACTGTCTGAAAATATCCCCCTCGGCGGCTCGCAGGCGGCGACAAAGCAGGCTATAGAAGCTTTGCCGGTTTCATACGGTTTAAAGACCTCGGACAAAAAACTTGTGTGCGATTTTTTTTCATCACTAGGCAGCTGTGACTGTGAAGGCGAGCTGGCTCACTGCGATTTATACATCTCGCTTGTCAAACAGCTTTTAAGTTCTCAGAGGGAAGAAGGCGAAAAAAAAGCCAAGCTATATCGCTTGCTTGGAACCTTCCTTGGCATAGGAGCAGGACTGTTTTTTTTGTAAAGGATGATATAAATGAATGTTGATTTGATATTTAAGATAGCGGCGATAGGAATAATTGTCGCTGTTTTAAACCAGGTGCTCATCCGCTCAGGACGAGAGGAGCAGGCGATGATGACTACTCTGGCGGGGCTTATTGTGGTACTGCTGATGATAGTGTATGAAATCAGTGGGTTATTTACCACAATAAAAACCTTATTCGGACTCTGATATGGATGTATTTATAATTTGTGTTTCCGCCGTGGTTGCAGCAGTCTTTGCAGTCCTTCTGAAAAAATACAATCCCGAAATAGCAATGCTTACAACGCTTATTACCGGTGTGATAATATTTTCCGCTGTGCTCTCAGCGCTTTCTCCTGCTATTGAGCTTTTAAATCGGTTTTCAACGCTCGCTCCCGGAGCAGATGAGAATGTAGGAATATTGTTAAAATCAATAGGCATCTGCTATATTTGCCAATTCAGTGCGGACTCCTGCCGCGATTCGGGTCAGAGTGCTTTGGCGAGCAAGATAGAGCTTGCCGGTAAGGTAGCTGTTGTTCTCTTGTGTTTGCCTTTGCTTGAGGAGATTGTTAATCTGGCTATGAGTATCATCGGAGGATAAGGTGTTTAAATGAAGAGAATGTTAAAATCCATATTGTCGTTGCTTGTTGTTGCGCTTGTTGCTTTTAACTGCATTGTACAAGTCTCAGCTGCAGGTAAGGACGAGCAGGAGCTTTATGACTATTACTCATCTCAGCTTGAGAAAAGCGGAGCGGATGAGCTTTACTTTAATCTTCCTGATGAGACAAGGAAGAGCCTAAACGAGTTGGGGATAAATTCACTGAGTTGGGAGCAGTTAAATCAACTGAGCATGGGAGCGGTTGTACTGGAGGTGATAAATCTTCTCGGTGAAGGTTCTATGCAGCCGCTTTCCTGTATGCTGGCTGTGCTGGGTATAATTATTTTTTGCGCTCTCTCCGACTGCTTTAACACATCTCTGGGTGAGTCGCCTCTAAACGGGACTGTAGCTGTTATTACAGCCTTGGGACTGAGCGCGGTGCTGGTTTTTCCTGTTTCGCAAACATTGATTAGCGGTGTTGGAGCTATACAAACCGGTTGTGCCTTTATGCTGGCATATGTGCCAGCAATGGCGGGCATATTGATAGCTTCGGGTTCATCAATAACCGGTGCCGGATATTACACCACGGTAATGACAGCTGGTGAGTTAATATCTCAAATCGGTGCAAAGCTGCTTTCTCCTGCTTTAAATATTCTGCTCGGTATAACTGTTATCTCATCGTTGTGCCATAAGGTCAAGCTCGGCGGGATAATCAATCTTGTCTATTCGGTGTTTAAATGGGTGGTTACATTTATGATGTCGATTTTCGTCTCGGTGCTGTCGTTTCAGACTTTTATTGGAAATGCTGCTGACAATACCGGGGTAAAGGCGGCTAAGCTTGCTATAAGCTCCTTTGTTCCGGTGGTGGGAGGAGCTTTAAGCGATGCGTTTTTAACTGTTCAGAGCAGTCTCAGACTGTTAAAATCGGGCGTCGGCGTTTTTGCTATTTTGGCGACAGCAGCCCTATATTTGCCTGCTATCTTAAATTGTGTTGTCTGGCTGTTTACGATAAGCTGCTGCGCGGCGGCGGCAGAGGTCTTTTCATTAAGCGTACCTCTTGGCTTGCTCAAGGGAGTGAAAAAGGTTGTTACACTGCTGCTGGCCTTGCTGCTTTGCTGTATGACTGTGATGATAATTTCAACTGCTATTCTGCTTATATTGGGAGGTTCATAAATGAGTGAGGTAATAGTCTGGGCGTGTTCTATCTGTGCTGCCGCGGCAGTTTGTCTTGTTTGCGAGATGCTCATGCCAAAGTCAAAAATTTCAGTTGCGGTCAAGTTTGCTCTCGGTGTGTTCATGGTAGGCGTCATTATTCTGCCTTTAGGGGGAGTAATAACCTCCCTTGCGGATGAGCTTGGCAGTGTCAGCCCTGATAATATAAGCTCTATATCTGCTGAAATCTCTCTTGAAGAGGACGCGGCGAAGCTGGCAAAGGATAACATCACAGAGCTTGTATGGGAGCAGCTGGGTGAAATAGGCATAGAGGCTGAAAAAATTGAGATTGTCACAGATAGTGACAAATTAAGTGACATAAACGGTATAGAATCGGTAATATACATAAGTAACAGGGATAGGGGGAAGGTACTGACAATAAAAAATCAAATCAAGGATAGTCTCGGGCTTGATTGCAGGATAGTTGTGATAGGAGAAGGTGAAAATGGATAATGTGAAAAATGATGAGCTTAAATCTAAGCTTGCACTGCTGTTCAAGGACGAGAGGCTGAAAAAGCTGATTATTATTCTCGGAATCGGCGGCATAGTTTTACTTTTTCTGTCAACATTTTTTACCTGCGACTCCGGCTCGAGCGAGACCGGGGATGCGGCAAAGCTGGGGAGCGTGGAGAATCTTGAGGGGTATAAAGAGCAGATCGAGAGCAGTCTGTGTGAGGTTATATCGAAAATTGACGGCGCAGGCAAAACCGAAATTTTTCTGACGCTCGAAAACGGCAGTGAAAAAGTCTATGCTCTGAATAACAAGGCGAGCAGCTCCGATAACGACGACTCGGCAGACGAAAGCAGCGAAGCTCAGTACTTCACTGTCAGAGCCTCAGATGGTTCCGAACAGGGACTTTTGCTTAAAATTTTAGAGCCTCAGGTCAGGGGAGTGGTGGTTGTTTGTCAGGGAGGTGGAGATTCTATAATTCGTGAGAGAGTGCTTGAAGCGGTGACTAAGGCGCTTGATATATCGTCCGCTAAGGTATGCGTTACAAAATTATCACAACAAACGGAGGAATAAAAATGAAAATAGGTAAGAAGCAGATAGTTTTCGCCTCTCTGGTTTTGGCACTGGGAGCGGCTGTGTACTTGAATTGGCAGTTTTCCGATACAAACCTGGTGCAAACGGGAGCCGAGCAGACAATAGGGGAGGCTCAGCTTGTCAGTAATCAGAGTGATGAAAGCACAAAAGAGGATAGCAATAATTCAAAAACCGAGTCTGAATCAAAGGACAGCGAATCTTACTTTTCAACTGTAAGAACCGACAGGCAGCGTTCTCAGGATGAGGCTGTAGATCTGGCAAAGGAAATACTGGAGTCGGCTGAGAGCGATGAGGCTGCAAAAACAGAGGCTGTCGCCTCCGCTGAAAAAATTGCAAGTATTTATCAGCAGCAATCAAATATTGAGAGCCTGCTCAAGGCTAAGGGCTTTTCAGACTGCGTTGTATTTATTCAAAACGGAGAGTGCAGCGTTGTTCTGAAAAAATCCGAAATCAAGGAGGACACTAATCTCGTAGTTAAGGACATAGTAAGCGGTCAAGCTGATATTGAGCTTGAAAGCATCAAGATAACCGGGGTATAGTAATCATTATAGAGATATTTGCCGTATTATTTGTTACATATAATAAGTTGTATAATCAGAATAATACCTGTGATATACCTATGATAACGGATAACAGGAAGTAAAAGGAATATTTTTTTATGAATAATCTGTTAAAATATTTACAATATATTAAATTGGAGGGATTTGAATGCAGCAAAGAAGTATTCCGCTGTACATAATTTTGTCAATTGTTACCTGCGGTATTTTTGGACTTGTGTGGTTTGTAATGATTACAAACGACCTTAACCAGTTGGAGGGTAACCCACAGGCTACTTCGGGTGGTCTTTCACTGCTTTTGACAATCGTTACTTGCGGTATTTACGGTCTTTATTGGGCTTTCAAGTGCGGAGAGAAGATTGACAATATCAAGAGTTCTCGTGGTATTGCATCAAGCAACAGCGGTATTTTATACCTCATCCTTTATCTTGTAACAGGCGGTATAATTTCCTACGCTCTCATTCAAAATGAGCTCAACAAGCTGGTTTAATTTTACCTGATGAGAAAAAGAGCAATAAGGGTGTTGGTGATTTTCGGTGTGCTGCTGGCACTGGGTGCGGCATACGCCGTATTCACCACAATTACAGGCATAGGTATTCCATGTGTGTTTCACTCAGTGACCGGATTAAAATGTCCCGGCTGCGGTGTTTCCAGAATGATAATATCTCTTGTTCACTTGGATTTTGCTGCGGCCTTTCATTACAATGCTGCCTTATTTGTTCTTATCCCTGTATTCCTGATTCTGGCTTTTAGTCTGATTTTCAGGTATATCAGGTTGGGTACGCAAAAATTAAGCAGAGGACAATCAATTACAGTTATTGTGATGATTGTCCTCCTTGTATTATTTGGAATCGTGAGAAATTTACCCGGATTTGAATACTTGTAATCCTTTGGACGGCGTAAGCCGTCCTTTTTTATAAAATACAGGAAACTTAGCTTTGATAAAGAATTTTATGACTTTTTTGTATAAAAAATCTCCTATTTCAAAAAATATAGATGCAACATTTTTGTTGATTTTGTAATTGATGAATAAGGAGATTAATATAAAATGAAAGCTACAGGAATAGTGAGAAGAATAGACGACTTGGGCAGAGTAGTAATCCCAAAGGAGATAAGGCGTACGCTGAGAATCAAGGAGGGCGCACCGCTTGAAATATATACTGATGTGAACGGAGAGGTGATTTTTAAAAAATACTCGCCCATGGGTGAGCTTGTTTCGTTTGCTTCTTTATATGCTGAGGTTTTAGCTAAGGTTTCCGGTATGCCGATTATAATCAGCGACTGCGAAAACATCATCGCTGCATCTGGCGTGTCAAAGAGAGAATTTCTTGAAAGAAGGCTTAGCCCGGTAGTAGAGGAAATGATGGAGGCCAGACGAAGTTACCTTTCAAAGGTCGGTGAGGGCGGAGAGGTGCGTCCTGTCGAGCAGATGGAGCACTGCGCAAGCGTAATTTATCCGATTATTTCTTCGGGCGATGTAATAGGCAGCGTAATCATGCTGCACAATGACGAAAAAACACCGCCTACGGAAACCGAGTTGAAGCTTGTACAGTCAGCTGCGGTATTTTTGGGAAAACAAATGGAGGAATAAATCCTCATCATTATGCCGGACTGAGAAGAAAATTAGCTTGTTTTCTATTAATCGGTCCGGCGTAATGGGGTATAGTTTACAAAAATGTTATAATATAGCTTGACCTAAAACTTGAATTCAAAGCCTTGTTTGTGATATAATACTCTCGATAATGCGAAAGAAGGTGTTTTAATGCCCGAGTTATGCTTAGGGTGTATGAAGGAGACTAACGGTGAGGATATATGTCCTAACTGTGGCTTCGATAAAAATACACAGCAGAAAGCGCCGTTTTTACCATTGGGTGAAAGGCTTCGGGATAGGTACATAGTGGGCAAGATAATAGCAAACTGTACCGATTCCGCCACATATATCGGATATGATGACACAACAGATACAGTAGTTAATGTCTGCGAGTTTCTGCCGGCGGGCTTGTGTACTCGCTCGAGTGAGGATAATTCGCTGGTTCCGAATCCGGGCAGCGAGACGGTATACCATAATTATCTTGATGAATTTAGAACAATATACACAAAGGTTAAAAAATTCAGTGAGCTTAGCGCCACAACAAATATCCTCGATATTTTTGATGAAAACGGAACAGTGTACGCCATTGAGGAGGTTGACGATGTAATACCTTTTGAGGAGTACATTGAGCGTAGCGGAGACACAATGGAATGGGACGCAGCACGCCCGCTTTTTATGCCATTGCTTTCAGCTCTTTCACAGATGAATCAGGACGGGCTTTACCATCTTGGAGTAGCTCCGGATAATTTGGTAGTCACTTCATCTGGCAAGATCAGATTGATAAACTTCGCTATCAATGAGGTTCGCCAAAAGGGTCATAAGGTAGCTGATGTTCTTTATTCCGGATGTAGTGCACCTGAGCAATACGACAAAAACGGAGTTGTAGATGAGCAGACCGAAATTTACGGTTTCACAGCTACATTGTTTTACGCTTTATCAGGTAAGTTGCCGGCTGACGCTGTGAAGCGCAAGGAGGACGGCAGGCTCTTGATAAGCACTAATGTTGTAAAAAAGCTCCCTCCGCATGTTGTTTCTGCTTTGGCAAACGGTCTCCAGGTTGATAAGGCGCAGCGTATTCCTGATTTTGAAACCATGCGTGCTCAACTTAGCGCAGCGCCCACTGTTAAGGCTATTCAAGAAGAAATTGCCAGACCGGCTGTTGTTCCTGAAATAGAGGAGGAGTCGGAAGAAAAGAAGGGAATTTCAAACTTTGCTTGGGGTTTAATCGCAGCAGTAATTGCCCTAGTAGTATTTTCTGCGGTTGGGTTTTATTGGGTTTCTACTAATCCATTTGATGGCCTTTTTACTCCAAATACAGAGCAGACTGATCCTACTTCTACTACGGACGCCACCGAGAATGTGGCTGATGACTTCACCTATCCGCGTGACAGTGAATTTTTCCGTGTCCCTAATTTTGTAGGTATGAAGCTTGAGGACGCTCAAACTCTTGCCGAAGAGAGCGACGGCGAGTATAAGATAGTTAAAACCGTAGACGATGCGTTTAGCGACGATGTGGCAGAAGGATTTATATGTTCTCAATCGCCTGAGGGAAGGACTACGATAAACAGAGGCCAAAATGGTGTGACGATAGCAGTCACAGTAAGCAAAGGTTCGCAGACAAGGGTTTTGCCGGAGATCGACAATATGACCTATGAGCAAGCCTTACAGGCTCTTTCCAGCGAGCATCTTCTTACTACAGTTGTTATGGAGTTCGATGACGATGTAGCCGAGAACTCCGTCATAGGCTACCAGGATCACAAGGCTGGAGATAAGGTCGATTACGGTTCAGAGGTTACCATTGTAGTAAGTTTGGGAGCAAAGCCTGAATCCTCGAGCAGTGATACAAGCTCATTCACAGCAAGCGAGGCTATTTCCTTTATTGACGATGACTCGTCAAGCTCATCAGAATGAGATAACATTTTTTAAAACTAAATTAAATGTATTTACCGCCCCTTTAGGGGCGGTATTTTATAGCGATAATTGTTCTGCTTATAACCAAGTCGCCGATGTCCCCCGCCTCTATAGGCGGCGGGGGACATTCAGGGTTTCGGTGGGGTATTATACCCCACCGAAACCCTGAGGAGCAAAGCTCCCCGGTGATGGTTGCAATCGTCGCAGGCGTGATCAAACGAGCTTGTCACGCAGGCGATGATTTAAAAACGAAAACAGGCTGTCCTGTAATATCACGACAGCCTGTTGTAAGTTTATATCTTGTATTGTTGAAGTTTTTTTAAAACTGTGATAAAATCTACTTGATTTATATTGCGAAATTGCGAATTTGCTTTATTTCGCTTTGGGTAAAATTTATACTGTGGAGGTAGTAGCATGAGGCTGTTGGTTAGCGGAGGTACTGTATTTGCAAGTAGATTTACTGCAGAGTATTTTGCCACTAGGGGACATGAGGTCTTTGTTATCAACAGAAACAGCCGTCCGCAAAGTCCGGGAGTAAAATTGATCAACTGTGATCGTCATGCTCTTGGAGATGTATTGAAGCCATATTCTTTTGATGCAGTATTGGATATAACTGCTTATACCCATGATGACGTGAGCGCTTTGTCCGAAGCACTCGGGGAGTTTGGCGTCTATATCATGGTTAGCTCAAGCGCAGTTTATCCTCAAACTCTCCCTCAGCCTTTTAATGAAGCTCAGCCCTGTGGTAAAAATATCTACTGGGGCGACTACGGTCTTAATAAAATTGAGGCTGAAAGATATCTTCTTGAAAAAGTTCCAAACTCTTATATTATCAGACCGCCATATCTTTATGGT
Organism: uncultured Clostridia bacterium; assembly: GCA_946500295.1. Taxonomy (GTDB): domain Bacteria; phylum Bacillota; class Clostridia; order Oscillospirales; family Acutalibacteraceae; genus UBA7067. The sequence goes on from CAMMVF010000011.1 coordinate 11,941, forward strand.
AAAATGAACAATTTGTACCGTGAGGCTTTTGTCTTTGACTGTGCTGAAAGAAACAGACCATTTTATATCCCGAAGGACGGGAAAATGCCGCTTCAATTTTTTGATATTGAGGATATGTGCAAATTTATTGAAATCCTGATCAAGAGCCGACCGCATCAACGGATTTTCAATGTGGGTAACTCCCAGACAGTTGATATCTGCGAATGGGTGAGGCTTTGTTATGGTGTACTTGACAAAAAGCCTGAATTGATTTATGTAAACGGTCGAATCTCTCAGCGCAATTACTTTCCTTTCCTGGACTATGCTTATGTGCTTGACGTCAGTAAGCAAAATGAACTTATGAGCGATACCAAGCCACTGGTGCTCGGCTTGCGAGAATCCTACGATTGGTACAAGGATAATAAGGAGCAAGTGCGTATCAAGCCTCTAATGGATTATATTGATGAGCACTTAAAGGACTTATCATAAAAATGTGATACTGATATTGCATAAATCGCAAAAGAGATAACGTTTGAGTTACTGATTATTTATTCTTGCATTATTTTCACAGAGCTGAATCAAGCTGAATAGAGAAGAAGCGTATAGCGGATACTTTTTTAAAATTATATCTTGAGATAATGGAGGTACTCGCTCGGGCTTTACACTGTCAAATCCACCACAGTTCATTCCCTGAGCTAATGAGGCGGCATACGTCTCCGACAGCCCTTGCATAGCTGTCATGATTCCGTTGCAGATTCTGCCGTCGATCGAGAATATTCCCTCGGGATTTTTATTTCCCGAGCAATAAATCATCCTGAACATCTTGTAAACAGAGAACATCAAATAATTCGATACCTCGGTCGTAAGCCCCTTGTTTCCTATATTGTTCAGCAGTTCATAAATCAGCTCGATAGAATTTATAATTAGCTTTTTGTTCAGCACATTGAGCAGATTGTTTTTTACCGCTTGCTTCGGTGAGCTGTTTGTCTTTGCCTCAGGCAGTTCGTTTATGGTGATGGTAGCCCCGTTTCGCTGCGGAGTTCTGCCGAGAAGATAGTCTGCGGAGACATTGTAGTAATCCGCAACTTTTACTACGAAATCCAACCCACATTCTCTTATTCCTTTTTCATAATGCGAAAGTAAAGCCTGAGATATGCCGAGTTCAGCCGCAACCTGTTTTTGGCTCAGACCCTTTTCCTTTCGCAGCAATGAGATAATCCTTGGAAAGTCTTTGTTCATGTTCGCACCCTTAAATTATTATTAAACAAAAATTACAACGCTGTAATTAATATACGAATAGTATATATTAAAATCAACAATTTGTAAAGTGTATCATCTTCGTCATTATTACAGTTTTTTAAGGAGTTATTTATGAAAACCTACCAAATTCACCTTATTCGCCATGGCTTGACTGCTGAAAATGAAACTGGAAAGTACATAGGAAGTACTGATGTTCCCTTATCTCCTAAGGGCATCGCACTGCTGAATAAATATTCAGAGGAGTTTGATTATCCCGGCGTACCGTTAGTATTTTCAAGTCCTCTTCAACGCTGCGTTCAAACAGCGGGAATTCTTTATCCTGCAATTACTCCCCAAATAATCGGTGACCTATCCGAATGTAACTTTGGAGATTGGGAGGGAAAAACCGCCGCAGAGCTGAGTTCAGATGAGAGATTTTCAAAATGGCTCGCGAATTCCGCTGAAGTTGCTCCGCCGAACGGTGAGAGCGGAAAGGCTTTTTTAAAAAGAATATGTTCGGCCTTTGAGAAAGTAGTCTCAGAGCTTGTTGCATCAGGAGAAACAAGCGCCGTAGTAATAACTCACGGTGGAGTGATTATGAACCTGCTCTCTGTCTATGGATTGCCTCATGCCAAGCCCTATGACTGGCAGATGGACTCGGGTTTTGGCTATTCGCTACGGATAAATACGTTGCTATGGCAGAGGGATAAGGTCTGTGAGGTCTATGCACTTGCGCCTTATAAAAAGCAGAGGAACGAGGATGAAGATTAATTTCTAATTGTAGCATAGTTTACATTCTGTGAGCTGTATTTGTGGCATAATTATAGTATCAAAACTGATTGGAGATAGTATAAATGAAAAATTATAAGCTTGTTCTTTTAAAGGGCGACGGAATCGGCCCTGAAATCGTTGACGAGGCTGTCAAGGTGCTTAATAAGGCAGCCGATAAATTTGGGTTTACAGTAGAGTATGACGAGGCGCTGCTCGGCGGTTGCGCAATTGATGCAACAGGAGTTCCACTGCCTGATGAAACAGTTGCAAAGTGCAAGGCTGCTGACTCTGTTCTCCTCGGCGCCGTAGGCGGACCAAAGTGGGATACTTTGCCCGGCAATCTTCGTCCTGAGGCAGGGTTGCTCGGAATCAGAGGTGCATTAGGACTTTTTGCAAACCTTCGTCCGGCTGTAATTTTTGAACCGCTCAAGAACGCTTCTCCGCTAAAGGGCGAAATCATCGGCAAGGCTCTTGATATTATGGTAGTAAGAGAGCTCACAGGCGGCATCTACTTTGGCGAGAGAGGGCGAAAGGATGTAAATGGCAATCCGGCTGCCTATGATACAGAGCTTTATACCGTTCCGGAAATCGAGAGAATTGCCAGAGTTGCCTTTGAAATGGCTATGAACAGAAACAAGAAGCTCACAAGCGTTGATAAGGCTAATGTTCTGGAGTCCTCAAGACTGTGGAGAGAGACCGTTATCAGGGTTTCAAAGGAGTATCCCGAGGTTGAGCTCAACCACCTTTATGTAGATAACTGTGCAATGCAGCTCGTCAGAGATCCAGGTCAGTTCGATGTAATTGTGACCTCAAATATATTTGGCGATATCCTTTCAGATGAGGCTTCAATGATAAGCGGCTCTATCGGTATGCTCGCTTCCGCAAGCCTCAATGAGAATAAAGCAGGACTTTATGAGCCAATTCACGGTTCTGCACCGGATATAGCAGGTCAGGGTATTGCAAACCCGCTGGCAACTATTCTTTCAGTGTCAATGATGCTCAAGCACTCGCTGGATCAGCCTGAAGCAGCAGATGCAATCGAAAAGGCAGTAGCCAAGGTGCTTGAAACTCACAGAACTCCGGATATCTACACCGATGGCACTACAAAGGTAAGTACCAAGGAGATGGGCGACTTGGTTTGCTCCTTAATCTAAATATGAGTATATCGACCGTATCCGTTGCGATACGGTCTTTTTCTGAGGAAAATACCAACATATGGGATTTCGCACTTGTTAATAATTCTCCGGTGTGATATAATTTTTTAGTATTCACCCCATATGATTTGATACATAGGAGGAAAGCAAAATGTTGACTGATATTGAAATAGCCCAGCAGACTAAGCTAAAGCCGATTAAGGAAGTTGCTGAGTCAATAGGAATCGCCGATGAGGAGTTGGAGCCCTACGGTCGCTATAAGGCGAAGCTCAACGAATCCTTGTTTGAAAGGGTAAAAAACAACCCGGACGGTAAGCTCGTTCTGGTCACAGCGATAAACCCAACACCGGCAGGTGAGGGGAAAACCACGACTACCGCCGGCTTGGGTCAGGCTATGGCAAAAATAGGCGAAAAAGCGATTATAGCCCTGCGAGAGCCGTCTTTAGGACCTGTCTTCGGTATAAAGGGAGGAGCCGCCGGCGGCGGCTATGCTCAGGTTCTGCCTATGGAGGACATTAATCTTCACTTTACCGGCGATATGCACGCTATTACTTCAGCCAATAACCTCCTGTGTGCAATGCTAGACAACCATATGCAGCAAGGCAACTCTTTAAGAATCGACCAGAGAAGAGTGCTTATCAAGCGTTGTCTAGATATGAATGACAGAGCGCTTAGAAACATAGTTATCGGTCTTGGCGGAAAAATCAACGGAATCCCCCGTGAGGACGGGTTTATTATCACGGTGGCAAGCGAGGTTATGGCTATACTCTGTCTTGCCTCTGATATAAAGGATTTAAAAGAGAGGCTCGGCAGAATACTTGTTGCGTATAATCTCGACGGAGAGCCTGTTTATGCCCGTGACATAAATGCGCAGGGTGCTATGGCGGCGCTGCTCAGAGACGCTATCATGCCGAATCTTGTTCAGACTATCGAAGGTACTCCGGCTATAATGCACGGGGGACCCTTTGCAAATATAGCTCACGGTTGCAACTCGGTAAGGGCTACAAAGCTCGCCTTGAAGCTTGCCGATTACTGTATCACTGAGGCTGGCTTCGGCTCGGACCTTGGAGCGGAGAAGTTTCTGGATATCAAGTGTCGCTATGCAGGACTTGCGCCCAGTGCGATAGTTATTGTCGCTACCTGCCGAGCTCTAAAGTATAACGGCGGCGTTCCCAAGTCTGATGTCGGAGAAGAAAACCTCGACGCTTTGAAAAATGGAATATGTAACCTCGGCGTTCACATCGAAAATATGAGAAGCTTTGGCGTTCCAGTGGTAGTTGCTATAAATAAATTCCCGACCGATTCAGAAAGTGAGCTTTCATATATTGAAAGCTATTGTAAGGAAAAGGGAGCCGAGTTCGCTCTGTCCGATGTATTCTCCAATGGAGGAGAGGGAGGAATAGAGCTTGCCAAAAAGGTTGTCGAGGCTTGTGATAAGCCATCAGACTTCCATTTTTGCTATGACGGCGAGCTGACAATTAAAGAAAAAATAAACGAAATTGCCACAAAAATCTACCACGCTAAGGAGGTAGTATTTACAGCTCAGGCTGAAAAGGCGCTGGCGGAAATCGTAAAGCTCAGTGGGGACAAGCTCCCGGTTTGTATTGCAAAAACTCAGTACAGCCTTTCTGATGACCCGACTCTTCTCGGCGCGCCCTCCGGCTTCACAATTACCGTGCGTGACCTCACACTTTCAAACGGTGCCGGTTTTGTCGTAGTGCTTACGGGCAGCATAATGACAATGCCGGGGCTTCCGAAACTCCCTGCGGCAGAGAGAATAGATGTAAACGACAGCGGAGTTATCAGCGGACTGTTTTAATAAATCTGATTTGGATGATATCTATGCAAAAGTATATTTCTAACTCGCCCGAGCAAACCGAGTCGCTCGGGCGCAGGCTTGCCTCAGCGCTTAAGGGCACTGAGGTTATCGCAATGTTTGGCGGGCTCGGAATGGGTAAAACCGCCCTTACCAGAGGCATTGCTTCGGGGCTTGGTGCGGACGACTGTGTTTCAAGCCCTACATTTGCTCTCGTTAACGAATACGAGGGTCGGTGCAAAATCTATCATTTTGATATGTACCGCATAAATGGGATAGATGATTTGTATGCAATCGGCTTTTTTGATTACTTGGATACGGGTGTGATTATTATTGAATGGAGCGAAAACATAATTGACGCCCTGCCGGATGACTGTATAAAAATAACCATTAAACCCGGTGACAGTGAAAACAGCCGAATATTCTGCGTAGAGGGAGGTAGCCTTGATGAAGATATTAGCATTTGATTCCTCCGCTGTTTCAGCTTCGGTAGCACTTACTGATGAGGGTAAGCTGGTCGGAGAAAGCTTTTTAAACTGCGGTCTTACTCATAGCCGTACACTCATGCCGATGGCGAAGCAGCTTTTGGATAATTCAGGTTATAAGCTAGAGGATATCGACCTTTTTGCAGTTTCAGCAGGTCCCGGCTCGTTTACGGGACTGAGAATAGCCGTAAGCTCGGTAAAGGCAATGGCTGCCGTCTTGAAAAAGCCTTGTGCGGCGGTTTCAACCTTGGAGGCAATGGCTCATAACCTGCCGCCTTTAGGAAATTATGCGATTTGTGCGGTGATGGACGCAAGATGTAAGCAGTTTTATAATGCCCTGTTTACTGTGGAGAACGATAAGATAACAAGACAGTGTGAAGACAGGGCAATTATGGTTGACCTGCTTGGCGGTGAGCTTGAAAAAATTCAGGACAATATAGTTTTAGTCGGCGACGGTGCAAATCTCGCATATGAACTGATGAGAGACAATGTTTCCGGATTAACGCTAGCTCCGCAAAATTTACGTTTTCAAAAGGCGTCATCTGTTGCGCAGGTGGCTGAAATGCAGTATAATAGGGGAGAAACAGTAAAAGCGGCGACGCTTATGCCGCATTATCTCCGCCTTTCACAGGCTGAGCGCGAACTGATTGCAAAAAATAAGGAGGCAGCTAAGAAATGATAGCTTTAGGATGCGACCACGGCGGTTACGCCATTAAAGAAGCGGTAAAGAAATACCTGGAGGAAAACTCTATTGAATTTAAGGACTTCGGATGCTACAGTGAGGAGTCTGTCGATTATCCGATATATGCTAAAAAGGTAGCACAGGCTGTAGCAAGCGGAGAATGTGAAAAGGGTATTCTCTGTTGTGGTACAGGAATAGGAATTTCCATAGCGGCAAATAAGGTTAAGGGAATCAGAGCAGCAGTGGTTACAAATGAGTTCTGCGCCGAGATGACCCGCCGCCACAACGATGCAAATATTCTCGCTATGGGCGGCAGAGTTATAAGTGAGGATCAAGCGGTTAAGTTCACAAAAATTTTCCTGGAAACTCCGTTCGAGGGCGGTCGCCATACAAACAGAGTAAACATGATTACCGATATTGAATCTGAATACTGTAAATAAAATTATAAGTAGTTATTACCAAGTCGCCGATGTCCCCCGCCTGAGTAGGCGGCGGGTTTCATTCAGTCTTTCGGTAGGGATTATAATCCCACACCGAAACCTTGAGGAGCAATGCTCCCCGGCGATGGTTGCAATCGTCGTAGGCGTGATTAAACGAGCTTGTCACGCTTTGTTCCGATTTAAATCACCGTCGGGAGAATACCCGGCGGTATTTTTTTTAGAAATCTGACCTTGTAGCGGATTAAAGGTGAATTTGTCAATATATGAGGTTTTTACTTGACAGACTGAACTATGTTCAGTATAATTAACCTAAACGCTGAACAAGGGGGGGCGAACTTATGAAGGATGCAGAAAAATCCAAAGAGCACATAATAGAAGTTACAACAGCGCTTATTGAGGAATGTGGTGGAGAAACAGAGCGGATAACCTCACGCATGATTGCTCAAAAAGCAGAAGTTGGACTGGGACTTATTAATTATCATTTTGGAAGTAAGGAAAATTTAATAACTGCTTGTGTTCAAAGGATAATAGGCAGAGTGATAACCGAGGTCGATTTTGGCAGAGAATATGAAACGGACAAGGAAAGACTTATAGCTTGGGCTACGTCAGTTTTTGACTTTTTGTTTGAACATCGTGCAATTTCCCGTATTTCAATTCTCGGAGACTTCCACGACTATAATGATGACTCCAACTCCGTGCGCACACAGCACGGTTTTATGCTGGCGCTAAAAAATGAGCTTAAAGATGAGTATAAAACAATTCTGGTTTTTGTCCTCACATCTGCTATGCAGGCGGCTTTTTTGGCGAATGAAACAGTAAAAGAGCTTTTAGGTTTTGATTTATCGAATAAGGAAGATAGATTGAAATATATACAAAAGCTCGTAGACCTCCTTTTTGAAGATACCAGAAAAGATAATGAAGATAAATTTATATACGGCAATGGGCTCCTTGGCACTAAATTTCGTGACGGTGACCCTGTCCGTAATATTGATGCTTATCGCAAGCAATTTTAGAGATTTAATTCCCAAAGTAATTTCAACTGCGGATTTACTTCGGGAATTTTCTGTAAAGATACAAATACAACATTTTAACTCCTTCATATTGAAAAAAAGCTCAAATAATGTTATACTGTAGGGCGAGCTAATTTGAACTAAGGATTAATTGTGATTATTTGTAAAAAAATTTCGATTAATTTATAGTTTTCTGTTTATTGCTTGACGGCGCAACAAATACTTTAATTATGGGCATTATCGCCGTTTGTTTTGCCTAGATTTCGGCTTGCTTAAGCAGCTATCCTTATTATTAATGATAATTAACGGGTGAAGTACATGATAGAGAAGGTTTCGGCGGATTTTGTCGGACAATTATATTTAATTCTGACAACTGGAAACGAAGATATAAACTTTCTTTGCAACTGCTTGAGAAACCAAAATCACGAGGCTGCCACCAACAATCCTATGAATTTTGCTCTGAAGCTCCTTAAAATCAATATAGCTTCCCGACTGCCGATTATCAAAAATCGGCTTTTCTGCGAGGAAATAGGTAAATCCTATTTATGTCAAAAGTATTTAAGACCCGCTGTCTGGGATTTGGCGTCAGGAGTTTTAGATAATTCGCATATAGTGACCGACATATTTAGCAGTGCGTTTGTGCTGATGAAAAGTCGGGAGGATATCTTTGCTCTTGTTGAAAGGCAGACTAACGCCAACGGTTTTGCAAAGCTCAGGCTAAAGTTTGATAATGATAAAAGGCCATTGGAACATATTTATAATCAGATAAACCAAAGACTTGGAACCAGAGTGGATTATCACCTTGAGCTTGAATTGATAAAGAAGTTCAGCATAAAAAACCGATATGTGACAAGGCTATTGGACATTGCCTGCGCAAATGATGTGGAGATTACCGCCTTTGTGCGCTCAAGCTATCCCCGGTGCTTTATTGAAAAAATGATTAAAGACTGCGGTATTTATGTAAATAAGCTCATAATCAGCAACGAAGATGCTTACTCTTCTCTTGCTAAACACTATGAATCTACAGCGGTGCTCAGCAGCGATTATTCATATATCAAAAAATTTATGAAGCGTGGCTGTATAGCGGTATATTACAGACCGTCCAGGCTTATGTTGCAAAAGGTCAAACACCCAAAACTTGATAAAAAATTTCGTGAAATATATGACTGTGTGTGTGGCACGAGACTATTTGAGGGAATGAGATCTTACAGCCGTGTATATGAGCTTGCCTATCTCTGTATAGCTCCCGCTGTGTTTGGCTATGCTCAGTGCTTGGCAAAAACTAACGGTAACGTTGCAGCTTTGGATCATAGCCGAAAAGGCGGTTTGCTTTTATCATTGGTATATGATAAAATCTGCGAGCATGAGGCATTCCCAAAGGACAAGCCATCTGCCGACACTGTTGAGCTTAAGGCGTACTTAGGTAGCGAAAACAGGGTCACAGAGATAATTGAGAAGTTAATTACCTGCGGAGGTCCTGCTACTTGCAAGCTGGTTGATAAGCGCAGCAACTCAAAAATCCCCCCAAAAAGGCTCAAGGAAGTCTTTAAAGCGGTGATGGATTTTACCGCGGATTTTTGCAAATACTTCTGTCTCAGCTCCGAGCCAAACTTAATCAAAGGAAGCGACGCACTGGCGCTGTTGCTGCAGGGGCAGGAAAACATTTCAAAATATATAGGTAATTAATTTTAAACCGTACACAGGAGTGAAGCGCATGGTATTATATCATGTCTCTACCACATACCAACTTTTATTCAGCATAGTTCACAAGCTCGCTTATAACCGTGACGAGGAGTCGGAGCTTTTAATGCTCGAAACCATACGCTCAGTACCGGAGAGAAAATCATTTCTCGAGAGGCTTGAGAAGTTTGCTTTTTTTGATAAAATACGATATGTGCCTGAGCGGCAGTTCAAACTAAAAAAAGGAATGGCGCTTGATGAAACCAGCTCGGAAAGTGATATACTAACAGTAATCAATAACTACTGTCAGGCTTTTGAGGCTTGGTTTGGTGAAGATTTAAAATCATTCAGCAATATATATGTCGCCTCGGATCAGCACGCTCTCGGTGTGTATTTGATGAAAAACAGAATTCCATATAACTATATGGAGGATGCCAGCGGCATGCTCTCGGAACACGAGAGATACAGATTCATAATCAGACGAAATAATCTGACGAACTGTATCATTGCCGATTACCTCGGCGGTCCGGGCTGTAATGATATGATAGTAAAGAAGCTGTGCGACTTAAATAACCAGAGAAAGGGATTTTACGACCCTAAGGCTGTCGATTGCTCAATTTATGATACTCTTAAAAATGTCATACCCGAAAAAGTACCGGAGATTTTGAGATTTTTCGGAGAAAGCGGAGAAACTGTAAAGAGCGATAAGAAAATCTGTCTCTTTCTCACTCAGGATTTAAACACATTACAGAACAAAGACATCGAGCTTCAGGAGTTGTTGATGACTTTGCTTGTGGATTATATCTGTCCCGAGTATCTTCTACTGATCAAGCCTCATCCTAAAGACAGATGGCAAAATTACAGGAGGATTTTCCCCGGAAGCCATATTCTTTCGAGAAAGACTCCCTCTGAGCTGATACCTTTTGCGGTTGAGGGAAATATAGAGTCAGCCTTAACTATCAGTTCTACATCCATAAGGGGCGTAAACCGCTTTGTTAATAAGTCCTATTATTTTACTACCGAAGCTGAAACAGCGCCACAGAGGTTAAATTCCATGTATGTTGCTGCCGAAATTTTGAGCCGACTTGGTGTTGAGCAAGGGGTTGAGCTGCAAAACATAAATAATACGCAGATGAACAATTTTCTTGACAATGTCGGAATTGCCCTTAGCCAAGATAGTGACAGTAACGAGGTGTTGATAGATGGTGGAGTCAAGAGAAATGACAAAATAGATTTTAATGCACATAAGATAACGGTGTGTTTGTCTCTCGGAGAAGTAATCAGCTTTTCTACAAATTGGGATATAAGCAATATGTATCTTATCAGGGCTGTATATACGCCGCTTGAACAAAGCCTGATGTCACAGCAGGAATACCTGATCATTTTAAATCTTAACAGTGATAAATATAAACCAAAGCTTAACAATGCGCAGTATACCCGGGAATTGAAATATTCTAAGGTTATTCTCGGTGTGAGCGCTGAAAAAATAGATGAGAGAGTAAGAGAAACCCTTCTCCAAAGATTAAATACAGACCTTGAATGGGAGGATTATCATGAGTAAAAAAACAGTGGCATTTGTGCCGATGAAGCTGAACAATCAGAGATTACCGGGAAAAAATACCAAGGCATTTAAAAACGGAAAGCCTTTGCTGACTTATATTCTGTCTGCATTGTCAAAATGTACCGAGGCTGATGAGATATATGTATATTGCAGCAACGAAGACGTCAAGGAGTATTTGCCGGCAAACGTGAAGTACCTGAAGAGAAGCGAAGAACTTGATAAGAACTCTACGCTTATTTTAGAAGTTTTAAAGGCGTTTGCAGCTGACGTGGATGCAGATGTTTACACTTTGGCTCATGCTACGGCTCCATTTATAAGACCGCAGACTATTGATACAGCAATCCGCAAGGTCAGGGACGAGGGCTATGACAGTGCCTTTACTGCCAAAAAGGTGCAGGAATTTCTCTGGACTGACGGCAAGCCGAACTATGACACAAAGAAAATTCCAAGAACACAGGATTTAACCAGTACCTATGCAGAGACAACAGGGCTTTATGTATATACAAAGGATCTGATTAATAATGGCAGAAGAATCGGAGACAATCCTTATATTCTTGAGGTTGATTTCATAGAGGCTACCGATATAAACGAACCGATTGATTTTGATATTGCGCAGGTAGTATTAGACAAATATATAAACTCAGCCGACGAGAATGAGTAATATTTCACTCTCGTCTTTTTGACGTTGATTCTCAATTCGGTTTGACTTTATAGTGGAAAGGAAAGATTCTGTTATGGGAAGAATAAAAATTCTTGACTGCACGCTGCGTGACGGCGGATATATAAACGATTGGAAATTCGGCAAAAAGGCAATACAGGATATTCTGTTTAATATTGCCAAGTCAAACACCGAGATAATCGAGTGTGGCTTTTTATCAAATAAGCCGTATAACGAGGAGCTGTCAATTTTTAACTCGGTAGAAGAGCTCAATGATCTGGTTGACAGCGATTTGGACAATAAAACTATGTATGTGGCAATGATCGCTATAGGCGAAAAGGAGATCAATCCTCAATTTTTGTCGGATGCAAGTGCAGGTCCTATCGGTGGTATCCGTCTTACCTTTCACCCAAGCGAGGTAGATAAGGCTTTTGAGTGGGGAGAGATAATCAAAAGCAAGGGGTACAAGCTGTTTATGCAGCCTGTTGGAACAACTAACTACACAGATATTCAATTTTTGAAGCTGCTTGAAAAAATCAACAGGCTGGAGCCCTATGCATTTTATATAGTTGATACCCTTGGCGTCATGTATATCAAGGACTTACTGCGTCTTGTTGACCTTGTTGATAATAATCTCAACACCAATATTCGTCTCGGATATCACTCACACAACAATTTGCAGATGGCGTTTGCCAACGCTCAGGCGTTAACCGAGTATAAAACCGATCGTGAGATTATTGTTGACTGCTCTGCCAACGGCATGGGCAGGGGAGCGGGTAATTTGTGCTCTGAGCTTTATATGGATTTTCTGAATAAGAATTACGGCTGTAAATACGATGTTCTGCCTATTCTCGAAATAGTTGAGCAGTATCTTGCGCCGATTTTCATTGATTCTCCGTGGGGGTATAATTCGGCATATTTTCTTTCGGCAGCTAATAATTGCCACCCGAACTATTCCAGTTATCTAATGACCAAGCACACGCTTTCAATGCCTGCAATCGGTAGTATATTGAAGCAGATTCCGACGGAAAAAAAGAGATTTTTTGACAAGAAGCTCATAGAGAGCATTTATCAAGCCTACCAAAATAACGCAATAGATGATATGGAGACGGTCGGCGCTCTGAGAAAGAAGCTTGACGGTAAGAGCATACTGGTAATTGCTCCGGGTCAGAGCATAAAAACCAAAAGAAAAGAGATTATCGAATATATTAATCAAAATAAGCCTTTTGTTATTTCCGTCAACTTTATTCCGGATTTTGTAAAGCCGGATTTACTGTTTGTGGGAAACAGCAGAAGATATGAGGATCTGTCCGATAAGCTCGATATAGAAAATACTGTCTTTACCTCTAATATTAAAAACCTCCCGGAAAACGCAGTTGTTGTAAATTATTCTGATCTGATAAGCTCGTCTATTGACGCGTCTGACAGCTCGGGAGTTATGCTTTTGAAACTGCTCAAAAAGTCATCAGTAACTTCTGTTGCCCTCGCCGGATATGACGGGTTTTCCAAAAATCCGCTGGAGAACTACTATAGCAGCAAGCTTAGCGGCATATTTGATCAAATTTCTTTGCAGGAAAAGAATTTGGCTATAAAGACCGAGCTTGAAGAACTTTCATCAAAAATCAAAATGACATTCGTCACCCCTTCGATTTATTCTGACGAAGGTAAAAAGGAGAATCATTGAGGATAGATGGTTAGGAAATTAAAAAGCAGATTTAAACGATTCGTAAAAAGATCCAAGGGAAAAATCAGACGAACAAGATATCGCATAGTAATGAAGCACCGCTTCTTGCTGGATGGGTATTATAAGTACGGAGATCCCAATCGCTCTTTTATAAGAAAGGGTATTTACCTTGTATTGTTGGTCTTTGCTTATTTTCTTAATGTCAAGTCAAGTTCTACTCCGAATCGAGGGGAAATTAATAAGTACACAACAAAGCCGTGTATAAGCGGAGCGGAGTCATCTTTTAGCAGAAGACATTCGTACACCTTTATCGCAAAGAGAATGTTACTTTATGATATAATCTCTTTTGACGTTTTCGACACACTTATCTTACGTCCGTTTGATGATCCGAAATCTGTATTTTTTCTGCTCGGTGAAATTCATAAGTGTCCCAGCTTTAAGCGCTATAGAATATTGGCGGAAAAGCAGGCTAGAGCAGAGGCATTCGAGAAAAACGGTAACTATGAAGTAACTCTTAAAGATATATACGAGAAAATGAGTCGTTATGTAGTGCTCGACGTTGACAAAGCGGTTGAGCTTGAGATTGAAGTCGAGCTTAGCTTGGTGTATGCCAACCCGTATATGAAGGAAGTTTTTCTGGAAGCTAAAAACCTCGGTAAAAAGATAATAGCTGTTTCTGATATGTACCTAAGCTCACAGGTAATTAAGAAAATGCTCCAAAAATGCGGCTATGAGGGCTTTGACGATGTTATTGTTTCCGTTGAACACGGCTGCAGCAAGCGCAGCCGCGAGCTCTATTCAGTTGTCAAAGAGCGCTATGGCGAGGACAGCAAAATACTGCACATAGGCGATAACCCCGTATCTGATTTGAGAAGCGCCAGAGCCAGCGGTATTGCCACATTGTTTTATAAAAATGTTAATTCAAGGGGTAATTATCACCGCGCCTTCGACATGACATCTCTTATCGGCTCAGGATATCGCGGCGTTGTAAACTCAAAGCTCCAAAACGGTAATAAAGTATATACACCGTTCTATGAGTATGGATATACCTATTCAGGATTTTTGACCTTGGGATATTGTCACTATATTCACGAGTTTGTAAAGAATAACAATATTGATAAGGTTCTTTTCCTCTCGAGGGACGGATATATTCTCAAAAAAATCTATGATAAACTCTACCCGTCCGCTGATACAAGCTATGTTTACTGGTCGCGCAGTGCGGCTACCAAGCTTACTGTAAACAAATTCCGCAACGAACTTTTGCTCAGATATATTAAGTATAAGATACCACGTCAAATGACGCTGATGAAAATTCTACGGGCCCTTGATATGGATCAGATGAGTAAACCGCTATCAGATGCAGGCTTTACTCCGAACACTATTCTTACAAAGGACAACTACGAGGATATAGTGGCTGTATTTATCAAAAACTGGGATATAATCGTAAAGGCGTACGAGAAAAACTCATTGGCGGCAAAAATGTATTATGAACAGGAGCTCAGCGGCTGCAAATCAGCTTGTATCGTCGATATAGGGTGGGCTGCGAGCGGATATTCCGCATTGAGATATCTTATTGAGGACGAATGGAAACTCGGGTGCAAAACCTATGGTCTTGTAGCTGGTTCTACTTATCTGCATGATATGGATATAATCGAGTCTCAACTCGCCTCGGGAGTTGTAAGCTCATATATGTTTTCACAGAGGATCAACAGAGAGATAAGACGCGAACACAACGTAAAGCAGATGTACGGTGTTTTCACCGAAATCATGCTTAGCGCCCCTGTTCCGTCCTTTATTGGGTTCGATTTGGATGAAAACGGCGAGGTCAAATTTGAATTTGATACGCCCGAGGTCGAGGGCTATGAGATGATCAAGGATATTCAGCGTGGAGCCGAGGAATTTGTAAACGATTATACAGCCGCTTTTAAGGATTATCCCTATATGATTAATATTCCCGGCTGCGATGCCTATGCAGTTTGCAAGCAGGTAATCTCGCATCATGAGTACTTCAAGAATCTGTTTGCTGACTATCCTGTGAACAGGGCTGTCGGCTCGGCTTCGTTCGAGTTTGGAACCCTTGATAAGCTGATTGAAAATGAATTTATAAAGTGAGGTAAGCTATGATATTATATT
Organism: uncultured Clostridia bacterium; assembly: GCA_946500295.1. Classification (GTDB taxonomy): domain Bacteria; phylum Bacillota; class Clostridia; order Oscillospirales; family Acutalibacteraceae; genus UBA7067. The sequence goes on from CAMMVF010000011.1 coordinate 27,233, forward strand.
ATGCGCTCACAACCTATCATATTCAGTGCTGTGTGTTGCACAAGCTGACTAGACGTCCTGATGAGAAAGCAGTCCTGCTTTTATCGGACATCCACAAAAACTCAGTGGCGTTTTTGAACCGATATTCCGAATCAGGGATATTCGATGAAGTGTATCTGCTCGAGGAGTCTGCTATCAACGCAGAGATCCGCCGCAGGGGTTCAAAAAATAAATCTAAGATTTCCATATTAAATTATGCCTGCAAGGAGATAAAAAAGGTGCTCCCCGTAAACGTCGCAAAGATGAATGAGGTTTATCTTTGCCCTGACCATTTTCCGTTTGGTTGGTATATAATCAAAAATGGGATTAAGTATCATTGCTTTGAAGAGGGCTGCGGTGTACTGTCCGACAGAGAGTTTATGCTTTCAAATATGAGTAGAAACAAAACTCAATATGAGTTGATGGATGTGCTCGGATACTTTGGCGAAAATCAGTACGCTGTAGAGGTTTTGGCAGATGTTCAAAGCCAAAAGGAAGGATACACAAACGAAAAAATGACCGATTTTTCGGTTAAGCGAATCCTTTCACAACTCTCTCCACAGGATATGCAAAGGACGCTCAAGTTTTTTGGAGTTGAGAAAAAGGTCAAAGCCGATGCCGGCTCGCTGGGTCTTGTGCTTACCCAGCATATGGCAAACCTCGGCATTATGTCGCTTGAGGATCAACATCTGCTTTACAAGCTTTTAGCTGATTATTTCATTCCAGACAAACATATAGTAGTAAAGCCCCACCCGGACGATATAACAGGCAGGTATTCGGAAATTTATGGCGATTCAGCCGATGTTCTCCCATTTGCCATGCCGAGCGAATTGCTACCGTATTGTCTGGAGGGACAGCTTTCAACCGCTATGGCGGCTAACTCAACGGCCGTAAAGGCGTTTGAGGGAGAGTGCAGAACCATTAACTTCGATCAACGAATCCTAACTGACTTCAGGCATATTCACCGCTATTTTGCCGTTGTTGAAATTCTTAAACAGCTGAAGTCGGACGACTCGGTAATAATCACAAATGCTAACGAGCTGCTTTTGGGTGAGCTGGGTAAGGATGCCGGTTTAAAGAATAATTTTGAGTTTACTCAGGATTTGATCAGGGGCTTTGGTATCTCCGTCGTATCAGATAATTTCCCGGAGCAGGATGATTATCTTTTCACAGCCGAGATGCTTGGTGCTGTTGGGGATAAAGAGACTCTGATTTTCCTAAACGAAGAAAAGAGACATATATATTTTGACGGACAGAATACCGATGTCTTTAAAAATATCTGCCCGATATTTATCACTCTAACTTCAATTACCGACGGCAAGATTCTTGATGAGGAAGTGGTTTATTTGTATTCAAAAGACAAAGAGCTTATCGATAAGGAAAAGAATATAAACTGTGAAAGAGAACTTAAATATACCAATGTAAAGGTTGATATTCATTCGATTTCCAGGTCGGAAGCTGAAAAAATCAAGGTTTTAGAGGGTATTCTTGAGGCTACCGAAAGAAGACTCAAGGATTACATCGAGAACAAGAAAAAGCTTGATGAGAGAATAAGGGAGCTTGAAAATGGTAAATAAAAAGCTGGTAATTTTTGATTTGGACGGCACACTGCTTGATACTTCCGAGGGAATAATGCATTGTTATGACAGTACAGGAACAGCTTTGGGGCTTATACGAAATGAACTGAGCTACAGAAAGATTGTTATCGGAGGACCTCTGAGCGACGGTTTCAACTCCCTTTATAAAATTCCAAATAAAGAAACCCTCAATACTGCTATTGAGCTCTACAGAAAACTGTATAAGGAGAGCGGAATAAAAATGTTTTCCGCTTATGACGGAATCGAGCAGCTTCTCAAGAGCTTGAAGGACAACGGCATTTATATCGCCACCGCAACCCTTAAGTTAGAGAGCTTTGCCAGGGAAATGCTTAAATCAGCCGGAATAGCACAGTATTTTGATCTTATTAAGGGCTTTAACGGCGATGAAAGCTGTACTAAGGCTTACATTTTAAATCAGGTTGTCAATGAGCTGGGAATTTCCAAAAGCGATGCCGTGTTAATTGGCGACTCTAAATATGATGCTGTTGGAGCACAGTCCGAGGGCATAGATTTTATCGGTGTCAGCTACGGATTCGGAATTAAAGAAGGCGGGGACAACGATGCTTTCAAATCAATATATATAGCAAAATCACCACAGGATATTAAGACCTTTTTATTGGGCTAAAATCCAGGCTGGGTAGGAATTATCTTACTTAGCCTGGATTTTTATTTGGCCTAAATATATTTTTAGGTGATTCGATTGTTAACCAAAAACTAAAAACAGGTTGACGATTAAGCCCGCTTATGTTATTATCTCTTTGTTAGGAGGATAAAAATGGGAACAAAGGAAAAAATACTCGCGCTATTTGAAGAGAATAAGGGAATATATTTTTCGGGTGAAGATATAGCTGAAAAGCTATCTGTTTCCCGGACAGCAGTGTGGAAGGCCGTCAAAAGTCTGCAATCTGAGGGTTACAGCATTGACGCTGTCCGGAACAAGGGTTACAGTTTATCAGCCAATACCGATATTCTTTCTGCTCAAGGAATCAAAAAATATCTAACCCCCGTCTGTTCCGAGATCGAATTGACAGTAGTCTCGACAGTGGATTCGACAAATGTAGCTGTCAGGGAAAAGGCAGCTTCAGGCGCCGCGGAGGGTTACACCTTGCTTGCGAATAACCAAACGAAGGGCAAAGGAAGGATCGGCCGCAGTTTCTTTTCTCCTGCCGATACCGGTATTTATATGAGCCTGTTGCTTCGTCCACATAATTATTCAGCACAGCAGGCGTCGAAATTAACTACTATGGCAGCTGTCGCCGCTTGCGAAGCTATTGAAGCCGTGTCTGATAAAAAGGCGCTGATTAAATGGGTAAATGATATTTTTATTGATGGAAAAAAGGTCAGCGGAATTTTAACGGAAGCATCTTTTAATCTGGAAAACGGATTTGTAGATTATGTGGTGCTGGGAATCGGGATAAATGTATATTTACCAAAGGGCGGATTCCCGAGTGAGCTTAATAATATTGCGGGGGCTGTTTTTAATAAATCTGTTAGCGACGGGAAAAATCATCTTGCTGCGGAGTTTTTAAATAGATTTATGGGATATTATCATAGTCGAGAAAGCTCAAACTGCGCTGAAAAATATCGAAACCGCAGCTTGGTAATCGGCAAGGAAATACAGATTATCTCCAAGGCTAATCCTACAACTGCCGTGGCCGTAGATATAGACGATGACTGCCGTCTGATTGTAAAATACGAGGATGGTAAAATCGAAAGGCTGTCCTCCGGTGAAATCAGCGTCAGGCTCACTTAAGATAATACTGAGGGAAATATAATGGGAAGCGTAAAAATAAAAAATATGATTCTCTGCGCCATGTTCGTAGCATTGATTGCAGTGGGGGCGTTTATTAAAATTCCGGTTCCGGTAGTGCCCTTCACCTTACAATACCTTTTTACCATGCTCGCAGGACTTTTTCTGGGAGGCAGATGGGGATTTATTTCGGTTTGTATCTATATCGCCTTGGGGCTTATGGGACTTCCAATCTTCTCATCGGGCGGCGGTGTCGGATATATATTCCAGCCGAGCTTTGGTTATATTATCGGCTTTGCCGCAGGAGCCTTTGCTACCGGCATAATTGCAAATAAACGCAGTGTTCCAGGATACAAGCGCCTGCTTGCGGCAAACTTCATCGGCCTTGGCATTGTATATCTTATCGGAATGGTTTACTACTACTTTATCAGCAATCTGTATCTCGGTGACCCGATCGGTATATGGCCGCTGTTTCTATATTGTTTTATTCTTGCTGTTCCTGGTGACATCTTATTGTGCGTTGTGGGGGCAGTACTTGGTAAACGCTTGATTCCTTTAATCAAAAAGGAAAGGATATGATTTAAATGAGTTTTGCGAAAGAGTTAAAGAAAAAGCTTCTCTTAGGAGAACAAATTACACGCCCTGAAGCAATTACCCTGTATGCTCAGCCGCTCAAAGAGCTGTGTGAAACTGCAAATGAAATTAGAGAGCATTTCTGCTCTAACAGTTTTGACATCTGTACAATTATTAACGGGAAAAGCGGTCGCTGCTCTGAAAACTGCCGCTTCTGCGCCCAGTCTGCCCATAACCATACGGGTGCAGATGAATATCCCTTGCTCTCCACGAAAGAAATACTTACACAAGCCAAGCTGAACGATGATAAGGGAGTCCTACGATATTCCATTGTGACCTCCGGAAAGCGTTTGTCCGATGATGAAGTGGATAAGATGTGCGAGACCATTCGTATGATAAAAGCGCAAACAGGAATTTCCGTCTGTGTTTCTTTCGGACTGCTCAACGAAGAGCAGTACGGAAAATTGAAGGAAGCAGGTGTGAGCAGAGTACATAATAATTTGGAGACCTCTCGCAGAAACTTTCCAAATATCTGCACCACTCATACCTTCGATGATAAGGTAGCGGCTATTCGTGCGGCTCAGTCGGTGGGGTTCACAGTTTGCAGCGGCGGTATCATGGGACTGGGCGAGACGGTTGAGGACAGGATTGACATGGCTTTTACGTTGTGTGAGCTTGGAATAAAAAGCGTTCCCGTCAATATGCTCAACCCTATTCCCGGCACTCCGTTTGCACAGAACAAAAAGCTAACCGCGGATGATATGTGCAGGATTGTGGCTGTTTACCGGTTCATTCTTCCCGACGCTTCTATCCGTCTTGCAGGAGGACGAGGCTTGCTTCCCGATAAGGGCAGAAGCTGCTTTTTATCAGGGGCAAACGCTGCAATCTCGGGCGATATGCTCACAACGGCAGGAATTACAGTTGAAACGGATATGCAGCTTTTGAAGGAGCTCGAGTACGAGGTGAGGTATTGCAATGAGTAAGAATATATTCATAACGGGAACAGGGACTGATGTAGGTAAAACCTTTGTTACAGGACTGATTCTAAAGAAATTAAGAGAAAGTGGAGTTAATGCCGCTTATTATAAAGCTGCTATGAGCGGAAACGAGCGCAGGAAAGATGGAAGCCTGATTCCCGGGGATGCTCTGTATGTTAAAAGTGTTTCAAAAATCGAGCAGCCGCTTGAAGAAATGTGCCCCTATGTTTATGAAAATGCAGTTTCGCCACATCTGGCAGCAAGGCTGGAAGGAAATCCGGTCGAGCTGGATTGTGTACTTGAAAAATTTCGCGTTGCCTGTCACAAATATGAGTATGTGACCATGGAGGGCTCGGGCGGAATCTTATGTCCGATTCGCTTTGACAAGGTAAAAATTATGCTTCCCGATATTATCAGAGCTTGTAATTTAAGCTGTCTAATGGTAGCTGACGCAGGCTTGGGCACGATAAATAACGTCGTTTTGACAGCGGAATATATGAAGGCTCAGAAAATTCCCCTGAAAGGAATTATTCTCAATCACTTCATTGCCGGAAACATCATGCACGAAGATAATTTGAAGATGTGTGTATATATCACCGGAGCGAAGGTTGTGGCTTGTGTTAAAGACGGTGATACGGATCTGAAAATATCGACTGAGACTTTGAAATCTCTATACGATTAAGCGGGGGAACGGAAAATGATTTGGTATCCATATCAACAAATGAAGACAATGAAAGCTCCCTATGAAATTTTAGACGCAAACGGCGTGTACTTATATACTAAGGATCAAAAGCTGATTGACTCTGTTTCATCTTGGTGGAGCGTAATTCACGGATATAAGCATCCTGAGCTTAATAAGGCTATTATTTCTCAGGTCGAAAAATTTTCCCATGTTATGCTTGGAGGGCTGACTCATGAGCCGGCTATAAAGCTTTCAAAAAAGCTACAAAGCTGGCTGCCCGGTGACTTGGATTACTGCTTTTTTTCCGATTCGGGAAGTGTAGCGGTGGAAGTAGCCTTAAAAATGGCGCTTCAATTTTATATGAACCGTGGAGTGAAACAGCGCACAATGATACTGGCGCTTGAGCATGCCTATCACGGTGATACATTTAAAACCATGGAGACAGGAGACGACGAGGACTATCACTTTGTCTTAAAAGCCTACGGTGAAAGCAAATATGTTGTCCATATTCCCACTGAAATTGATGCTCTGGAGCAGGCTTTTTCTGAATACCATGAACGCCTCAACTGCTTTATTGTAGAGCCGCTGTTGCAGGGAGCGGGAGGGATGCGTATGTACGATGTTTCTTTCCTGAAACGTGCCAGAGAGCTGTGTGATAAATATGGGGTGCTTTTGATTTTTGATGAAGTAGCCACCGGTTTTGGACGGACGGGAAACAGATTCGTCGCAGATTTGGTACTGCCGGATATTTTGGTTTTAGGAAAAGCGCTGACAGGCGGATATATAGGCCATGCGGTTACGGTGGCAAACAAAAAAGTGTATGACGGCTTTTATGATGATAACCCGGAGCACGCATTAATGCACGGACCGACCTTCATGGGCAATGCTCTTGCCTGCAGCGTAGCGTTAAAGTCAATAGAGCTTTTTGAGCAGCAGGACTATATGTCAAAAATACGCAGAATCGAAGAAATCACCCGCCGTGAGATGAACGGCTTTTCCGACCCGAGAATCAAGGAAATACGGATAATGGGAGGATGCATCTGCATTGAGGTTTATGATGCAAAAATGTTAGAGGGCTACCAGGAGTTTGCCTATGAAAGAGGAGTGTTCAGCAGGCCGTTTCTAAGATATATGTATGCTATGGTGCCTTATGTCATAAACGAAGAGGAATTAGTTAAGGTGCTGGATACAATGAAAGCATGGTTTAATCAAGTTTAAGCAACCGAGAATAAATAGGGATGTTCATATATGGCGGTTGAATATAAAAGGCTCACGAGCGATGAGCTGGAAGATTTTATTGAAATGCGGATAAGTCAACTTCGTGAGGGAGGAGCAAAAGAAGATATTAATTTAAAACCTGCACTTTACAGTTATTACAGTAGGCATATGGCTGACGGAACCTTTGTATCATGTATTGTCGTTGACGGTGAAAACATAATAGGAACAAGCGAAATGTCCTTTGTTGAAAAGCCGCCATATTTTAGCTGCCAAACGGAAAGATAGGACTCTTGTCCGGTATGTACACATTAAGAGAATACCGCAGACGGGGTATCGCAAGATTCCTGTTGTCGAAAGTCATAAATGAAGCGAAAGAATATGGGTGTGGGGTAGTCCAGATAACTGCCTCGGATATGGGCATTAAGCTCTATTCTAATTTTGGCTTTGTAAAGAGTAATAATCTTATGCAGTATAAGCTATAGCTTATCTTAATGGCAGGCGTTTTAAAAAATGTCCTTGTGAAATTGAAATAAAGCTAAACAGACCTCTGTAATATAACCCAAAAGCTATGTTGACACACTTGTATTTTACTGTTATACTCATATTGTATATAATTATTGTGCAATATAATGCGAAATACAAGCAGGAGTGTCTCATGAAAAAGTATCTGTCAATATTGGTTTCTGCCTTTTTTATAATATTACTGGTAACGAATGTGGCTGCCTCCGGCTTAGAACCGGGACTAATCGTTGATGATAAGGTTAAAACCGGAAAAAGCTTTACCGCTGAAATCACGCTTTCGGGAGATACGCCTGTTTCGGCCTGTGTTTTTACCGTCTGCTATGATACGTCTGTTATGCAGTTTTCTTCTGCTCAGTTGAGAGACGGTATTGACGGAGACCTGGAGTATAATGACATGGGAGGTACTGTACAGATTGTATTTCTCTCAACGTCTGGAGTTCAACTTGGCGGTGAAACTAGCTTAGTCGAGGTGAAATTTAAATCGGGACAAGCTGAGTGCTTGACAAATCTGATTATCTATGTTGAGCAGGCTGTCAGCAGCAGCGAGAATAGAATAGATTGCTCCTCCGGCAAGGAGTACACCATGGCTATTCAAGAAAATATTGACGGTGAAGTTTCGAGGGCTTCGGGCAGCAGCGTCAGCTCAGAGGCAAATTCCTCCAGCGGCTCATCAAGGGGTGATTCGGCTGAAAATTCGGGCAACGGAGGCGTTTCGGTGTATAATGGGAGCATCGTAACCGAGGAGGGTGAGTATCAAAGCGCTACCGCCTCTTTCAGTTCAGATGACTTAGACTCCAGCTTCGGTGCGGACAGTAATATCGGTGCAGACAATACCCTGTTTATCTGCGGCTTTATAGCAGCAATCTGCCTGGCTTGTGCCGCAGGGGGAATTTATTTATTCGGCAAGAAAAGGGCAGAGCTTAAACTTGCATCAAATAGGGACAACACCGATCCCGAAGATAAAACCGAAGCAGATAACGACGGGAATGAAACTTCTCCAAATGTAATCGAAACAGTATCGGAAACTGAATCTATGGATAATGCAATGGTTGATACTTCGCAAGATAAACCCGATGACAATTATCCGAACTAAGATATCAAACACAGTTTAAATATCTTGAACACAGTTTAAATATCTTGAATTAAAATAATTAGCCGCCCTCATCTTATCATCAGTATAATGATAAGATGAGGGCGGTGATCTGTCTCCTTTTCGCTATATTTTTCCTATTTTTTACTCTTCTTTTACTAAAGAAAAATCGAAAGCTGACAAAGTGAGAGTACAATATCGAAGAACAATAGAGAATATTGTATTTATGCCCAAAGCGGCAGAGAAGAGGAGATTTAATGAAAAGAAGCAACAAAAAAAGATGTGCAGTCATGCTTTGTGCCGCCGCAGTCACAGCGGTTTCTGCTCTGACTGTTTTAGCTGATGCTGCGCCGGACGGAATGACCGTCGCTTCACAAACAGAAGCGGCTGCTAACGGTGCCTATGAGAGTTGGCAGCAGAAATGGAGTACTTTAAGCTCTGACTGGACTCAGGTTTCACTTACTCCGGGCAGTGATGAAACACAGATGAATTTTGCTTGGTACAGCAAAACAGGCGAGAGCGTAAGCTTCAGCTATGGCGAGACAGAGGAATGTTCCCTTACAGCTGAGGTTACTCAGAGTGATGCTCAGGAGGGCTACAAATCAAACAAGGTAACTCTCTCAGGATTAAAAGCGAACACGACTTATTATTATAAGGTCAGCGGTAAGGAAGTCGAGAGCTTTGATACAAAGGACAGCTCAAGCTTTTCCTTCATCTTTGTAGGTGACCCCCAGATAGGCTCGTCAAACAGCGAAAAAGCTAAATCACCCGAGGATATTGCCAAGGACAGCTTTGCTCAGGCACAGTATGATTCAGTTGAAAACGATACTTTTAACTGGAACAATACTCTCAATATGGCATATGAAAAAGCCGAAGGCAACGCAAGCTTTGTGCTTTCGGCAGGCGACCAGATTCAGACAAACGCTCAGAAGGTAGGGGATAATACCGTCAGCGAGATTGAGTATGCGGGCTATCTAAGCCCGGAGATTCTCTCGTCTCTTCCGGTGGCAACAACAGTCGGTAACCACGACGCCGACAATCCCAACTACCTTTACCACTTCAATGTGCCTAACCTCAGCGAGCTCGGCTCTAACGAATATGTAGGCGGCGACTATAGCTTTACCTACGGCTCGGCTCTGTTCATCATGCTCAATACTCAGGATACAAACTCTGCTGAGCACGGACAGTTTATTAAAGAGTCTGTAGAGGCAAACCCCGACGCACAGTGGATAATAGTAAGTCTGCATCAGGATATCTATGGTTCGGCAGAGCACTCAAACGAGCCCGAAATTATCAACCTCAGATATGCCCTCGTTCCGTATTTTGAGCAGTATGGTGTAGATGTAGTTTTGACCGGTCATGACCACGCGTACTCTCGCTCTGAGCTCTTAAAGGGCGGTGCAAAGGAAATAACCTATACCGACGATGAGTATGAAGAACAGTTTGATAAGGACATTGATGCAGGAGATGACCCGGTTCAGGTATTTGAATCTCCGGCTAATATTTCATCGGATACTACCGACCCTGCCGAGCAGACCTATCTTGAGTATCTCAATACAATCATGGACAGCGAAGCTGTAGTAGCTGCAACAGATAATACAGATGTAGCCATAGATCCCGAGGGTATTCTCTACATGACGGCTGGAAGCTCATCAGGTTCAAAGTATTACGACCTCGTAGCACGTCAGCAGACCTATATAGCCGCTCGCTGGCAGGAGGACGTTCCCACCTATTCGGTAATAGATATAGATGAAAACAGCTTCACAATCAATACCTACAGAACAGATACAAACGAGCCTATAGATACCCAGTTCACAATTGTAAAGTCAGCCGATAAGACAGCCCTCAATGAGGAAATCGAGAAGCTCGAGGGCTTAAACCTCAAGGCTGAGGATTATACCGAGGAAAGCTTCAGCTTCTACACAGCAGCTTTAGAGGGCGCTAAAAAGGTTGCCGAAAATGCTCAAGCTACGGAGTCCGAGGTTTCAAATGCACTTGCTTCCCTTACTGCGGCATATAATGCACTGGCTCCTGTTTCTACTGACCCGGCAACCGACCCCTCGACAGACCCTGCGTCTGAGCCTGCATCCGAGGGAGGAGCTTCTGTCAGCGCTACAGATACGACCTCAGGCGCAACAGCTGCTAGCTCAACAGTAACCAGCCCGAAAACAGGGGAGGGTAAGGCTGTAGTAAATACAGGAGATATTTCCTTCGTTGTGCTTGCGTCGCTCATTGTGGCAGTTTGTGCAGCGGCAGTAGTTATCTACAGCAGAGCCCGCAAAAAGTCATAAGCATAAAACCTAATCATTAATTTCCGCCATACCGGAGGGACTCCCCTGTGGTATGGCGGAATACTGCGTATCAGACATTTTCTAAAGTTATGCCAGATAAATCTATAGAGCATTAACACGGAGGACAGATGAAAAATATTAAGCTGAATAGACCTGTGGTAAATAAGGTGTTTTTAAGAAGGGTTGGGGTTGTACTTTTCACAATCGCCTTTGCCGTCTTTCTTTATTATTTCAATCAGATAGAAAAAACCGAGCTTCTGACAAATGAAGGAAGAAGCTTTGAAAAGGCAACGGTAATTGAGGTAATAGACGACAACCTCACCAACAGCGGAATAAGAGTCGGTAGTCAGACCGTCAAGCTAAGAATAGACACGGGAGCTCATGCGGGTCAGGAGTTTACAGCCACAAGCTCCTCAGGCTATCTCTATGGAGCGGAATGTACCGAGGGGTTGAGGGTAATAGCCATAGTGAGTGAAAGCGGGGATTTAATAGACGTAAGCGTTTATAACTACGACAGGGGCGGCATGCTCTATCTTATAATTCTGCTGTTTATAGCGGTGCTGTGGCTCATAGGCGGCAAAAAGGGAATAAATTCTGCTATCGGACTGGTATTCACTTTTATCTGTATCATTTTCCTCTTCTTGCCAATGATTTACCGTGGTGTATCGCCTATACTAAGCGCAGTGATTATAGGTGTTCTGACTACCTTTGTAGTTATGTATCTCATAGACGGATTCACAGTCAAATCTCTGTGCTCAATGGCGGGCACTGTAGCAGGAGTTGTTATTGCCGCAGGCTTTGCCTTTATGTTCAGCGCAATGACCCATATCAGTGGCTACAATGTATCCGATGCTGAGGAGCTTAATTACATAGGACAGATGACCAATATAGATGTCGGCGAGCTGATGTTTGCGGGAATACTCATATCGGCTCTCGGAGCGGTGATGGATGTTGCTATGTCCGTTGCCTCAACGGTCAACGAAATTCACGACAAAAACCCTCAGCTTGGCACAAAGGCGCTTTTTAAATCTGGCATAAATGTGGGCAGGGATATGATGGGTACAATGTCGAACACCCTTATTTTGGCATTTACCGGAGGCTCAATAAATACGCTGGTTTATATTTACAGCTACAACTACAGCTATTATCAGGTTTTAAATATGTACTCAATAGGCATTGAGATAATCCAGGGAATCTCCGCATCTCTCGGAGTAGTGTTGACCGTTCCCTTTGTTGCGTTTATCACATCAGTTATACTTACTCGCAAGGGCGGCAAAAAGAAATCTCTGCAAGTTACAACTCCCGGAGGACAAGACCTCACTCAATCAGATTTTACAGACGTCGGCGCTTAAGCGGAAAATGAGTATTGAGTCGAATTATTTCTTCCAATACTTCCCCCAATATAACCAAGTCGCCCTGCCTCTGTAGGCGGTGTAATCAAACGAGCTTGTCATGCAGGCGAAGATTTAAATTGTACTTGCATTTTATTCCAAAGGGCTGTATCCTATATTTAAAGGATACAGCCCTTAAAACTGTGGAGGTGAATTAATTGAATATTCCGTCAGATCCGGCAATTTTGCTATCGTTCATAAATACCAAGCTCAGGGACTTTTACCCCGACCTACATTCTCTCTGCTCAGACCTTGGGGTTGAGGAGGAAGACATACGCTCGTCTCTTGCCTCAATCGACTACGAATATTCCCCTGAGCAGAATCAATTTATTTAAAGTAAAATCAAGTGCGGCAGCTGCAGCTACTCTCAATTTTCGTGTTGACACTTCGTCTGTAAGTGGGTATAATATTATTGAATTTAAACACGAGATAACGGCTGTGACAGGACAAATTACTCATCGCCTGCATTTCAGGGAAAAAGCCCTAGACTGTGAGGCTTTGTGCAGGCTGAGTATGAGCCACCCTCGAGCCTTCGGCGATGAGCCGAACGTAGTCGGCGTTAACGAGCTAAAGTGGCAGAATATTTTCTGCAATTTGGGTGGTACCGCAGGATTAACTCTTGCCCCATGTTGGGGCAGGAGTTTTTTGTTTCGTGTAAGTTTAAGTTTTAAGGAGATTTTGGAAATGAAATGGACAGGACTTAACGAACTCAGAGAAAAATATCTATCCTTTTTTGAAAGCAAGGGGCATCTGCGTCTGCCGAGTTTTTCTCTTGTACCGAATAATGACAAGAGCTTACTTTTAATCAACTCGGGCATGGCGCCGATGAAGAAGTATTTTACTGGAGAAATTACACCTCCGAGAAAAAGGGTGACTACCTGCCAGAAATGTATCCGTACCCCGGATATAGAGAGAGTGGGAATGACAGCACGCCACGGTACCTTCTTTGAAATGCTTGGGAACTTTTCATTTGGAGATTATTTTAAGCGCGAAGCAACTGCTTGGGCTTGGGAATTTTTCACCAAGGTTTTGGAAATTCCTGAGGAAAAGCTCTATGTTTCCGTGTATGAAAATGATGATGAAGCCTATGATATTTGGACTAAAGAAGTAGGCGTTTCTCCCGAGCATATGGTAAGGCTCGGCAAGGAGGACAATTTCTGGGAGCATGGCACAGGTCCGTGCGGTCCCTGCTCTGAAATCTATTTTGACAGAGGTCCGGAGAAGGGCTGCGGCAAGCCGGACTGCGCCGTAGGCTGTGACTGTGACAGATATGTTGAGGTTTGGAATCTTGTATTCACTCAGTTTGACAGCGACGGCAAGGGCAACTACACTCCGCTTGAGCATCCTAATATTGACACCGGTATGGGACTTGAGAGACTTGCCTGTGTTATGCAGGGTGTGGATAACCTTTTCTTGGTCGATACAGTACAGAACATAATGAAAAAAATATCAGAGCTTACCGGAGTAAAGTACGGTGAGGATGAAAAGAAGGATATTTCATTACGAGTTATCACCGACCATATCAGAAGCACAACCTTCATGATAAGCGACGGCGTTATGCCCAGCAACGAGGGCAGAGGCTATGTATTGCGCAGACTTCTCCGCAGAGCCGCTCGTCACGGCAGACTTCTGGGAGTTAACAAGCCTTTCCTTTATAAGGTTTGTGCAACTGTAATTCAAGAGAGCAAAGCTGCCTATCCGTTACTTGAAGAGAAACGTGACTTTATAGAGCACATCATCCGTGTTGAGGAGGAAAACTTCAGCAGAACAATAGAGCAGGGTTTTGCCATGCTCAACGAGTTTATAGACAACAAGGACTCAAAGGTTTTTTCGGGAGAGCGCGCATTTAAGCTCAGCGACACCTACGGCTTCCCGATTGACCTGACAAAAGAAATACTCTCCGAAAAAGGTATAGCCGTAGATGAGGAGCGCTTTCTTGAGCTTTTGGATGAGCAGAAGAGAAACTCCAAAAATGCCAGAGAAAACGCCGGAGCAGACGCTTGGATAAGCGAATCGACAGATTTAAGCGGTATAGAACCAACTGATTTTGTTGGCTATTCTAACTTTACTGCTGAGGCTGAGATTAAGGCTATTATAGTTGAAGGAGAGCGGGTTGAGTCTGTATATCAGGGAGATAAGGCTATTATTATTCTTGATAAAACCCCGTTTTATGCTGAAAGCGGCGGCCAGACCGCCGATACAGGAGTTATTGATTGTACTGACAACAGTGCAAATGTTACTAACGTCGCTAAGACCTACGACGGAATATATACCCACTCAGTAGTTGTAGTAAACGGAGTCTTGTCAGTCGGTGATAAGGTAAATGCAAAGATAGACGCAGACAGACGTCAGGACATAATGAGAAATCATACAGGAGCTCACCTTTTGCAGGCGGCTCTGCGAAAGGTGCTCGGAACCCACGTTGAACAGGCTGGTCAGATGGTTGACGATGAAAAAATCCGTTTTGACTTCACTCATTTTACCGCCCTTACAAAGGAAGAAATTGCTAAGGTTGAACAAATGGTAAATGAGGAAATATTTAAGGCTGAGCAGGTTGAAACACTGACAATGCCTATTGATCAGGCAAAGAAGCTCGGCGCTATGGCTCTGTTTGGTGAAAAATACGGAGACATAGTAAGAGTAGTGAAGGCGGGAGACTTCTCCGTAGAGTTCTGCGGCGGAACTCACGAGGATAACACCTCAAAGCTTGGCCTTTTCAAGATAGTCCACGAAAGCTCGGTGGCATCTGGAGTAAGAAGAATAGAGGCTGTAACGGGCAGAGGTGTGTTGAAAACTCTGAACAACTTTATAAATATTGTAGACAGAGCGGTCACAATCGCAAAGGTCAATACTTCCGAGGATCTTGTCAGAGGATGCGAGCAGCTTATCTCTGACAACAGGGAGATGTCAAAGCAGATTGAGACTCTTATGGATAAGATGGCTTCAATGCGCATGGGTATGCTCTTTGAAAACGCTTACAAGGTTAAGGGTGTTAAGGTAGTAGCCGCCGCTTTTAATAACGTAACCGCCGACATGCTTCGCACAATGTGTCACAACGCTATAGACAAAACTCCGAAGTGCGTGGTAGTTCTTGCAGGAATGAGTGACGGTAAAGTAACCTTTGCCTGCTGCTGTGGTAAGGAGGCCAGAGAACAGCACGGAGCTAATGCCGGTAAGATAGTAAAAGAGATAGCCAAAATTGCCGGCGGCAACGGCGGGGGTAAGCCCGATATTGCTATGGCAGGCGCAAAAGATGCAACTAAGATGGACGAGGCTATAATGGCTGTAAATGGTATAGTTGAAAGCCTTGTGCACGAGTAAGGTGAAAATATGCTTTGTGTAAAGCCATGTACAGATATAGAATTTAAGGAGCAGGTGCTGTCAACTCTCGGTTATAATGCTGACAGCGCCGAGCTTCTCACGGCAGAGGAAAACGGCAGGCTTTTAGGATATGCAGCTGTAAAACAACTTGGTCAAAACCTGGAAATTCTAAGGCTGTCTATTATGTCCTGTACTGATTATTCAAGTCCAACTGAAGAGGATAGCGAGATAGCCGAATACTTGGTTAGGGCGGCTGCAAATTACGCCTACAACAGAATGTTAACAACTCTTAGTTGTTCTCTGCCGGAGTTTAGCACAATTCTTTTGAGACTCGGATTTGATAAAGTGGATAATTTGTGCGAAATAAATATAAAAAAATTATTCAATTCATGTAAAAATTGTAAGTGACCATATTTTGACTTGTAGTTTTTTCGGATTTATTTTATAATATTTTTGTATAGTTTTAAGAATTCGTAAGTTTGAACGGAGGAAGAAAAATGGCCACGGTGAACAATAACGAAATAATATTACAGGCAAGACAGGAGATTTCAAGCTCGAATGCATATCAAAGACTTGCCATGCTGTTCGATGACGGAGCCTTTACAGAGGTGAGCACCTTCACCAAAAGCAGCGATACTTATGCTGAAGCTGTAGCAGGATACGGAGTTGTAAACGGATGTCCGGTTTACGCCTTTGCACAAAACAGCGAGTTTGCCTTTGGCGCAATGTCTACAGCTCAGGGAGCTAAGCTCAAAAAGCTCTATGATATGGCTGTAAAAACGGGTTGTCCGGTGGTTGGACTATACGACTCAAACGGAGGCAGGCTTACACAGGGTGTAGATATGCTCGAAGCTTACGGCACAATACTAAACAGCATAAGCAATCTCTCTGGTGTGGTTCCTCAGATTTCGGTCATTCTCGGAAATTGCTCGGGTACGGCTGCTTTAAATGCGGCAAACGCCGACTTTATAGTTATGAGTAAGCAGGGCAGATTGACCTTGGATACAGGCGCTTCAGACAGCGATATAGACAGTCTGAAATCTGACGGGTTGGTTGATATCTTTACTGAAAACGAGAAGCAGGCTATTGAGAGTACTCGTAAGCTCATTTCGTATCTTCCGTCAAATAACCTCAGTCTCTCACCGATAGCTGATACTTCGGAGGCAGAGGCGGACAATAGCACAACAGACCCGATTGCTCTTACAGTGGATGCAGGTTCCTTTATGGAGCTTAAATCCGGTTCATCCTCAGCAGTAAAGCTGGGACTTGCGAGAATACACGGTACGGTTGTAGCTGTAGTAGAGACAAACGGAAAAAAACTTGATTGTAAAGCCTGCAAAAATACGGCGGACTTTGTAAGCTTCGCAGATGCTTTTGCAATTCCGGTCGTAACCTTTGCAAACAGCTCGGGTTTCACTTGTCTGACTTCAGCTTCAAAGCTTGCAGCTGTCTATGCTCAGGCAACAACAGTTAAAGTTACAGTTGTAACCGGAGAGGCATACGGTTCTTTCTATGTCGCTTTGGCAGGTACAGGAGCCAATGCCGACATAACCTTTGCTTGGACTGATTCCTCAATCGCTCCACTTCCTCCAATTACCGGAGCTGAAATCCTTTGGACTGATAAGATGTCCGTGCCTGTTTCTCAGCAGAAAGCTGTGGTTGAACAGTTCCAAGCTGAAATGTGTTCTGCCTTTGCAGCGGCTGAAAAGGGATATGTAGAAGATGTAATAAATCCTGAGGAGACCAGAGCTAAGGTTTACGCAGCGTTGGATATGCTTGCAGGCAAGAGAGTATCACAGCTGCCGAAAAAGCACAGCACAATCTGATTATTCTGTATTATAATATTGTAAAGGAATGAGATAGATGAAGAATTTGAGAATTACTGTAAACGGCACAGCATACGACGTTCAGGTAGAGGAGCTTTCCTCAACAACACCTGCGCCTTCTGCTCCGCCTGCGCCAGCAGCAGTTGGAACTCCCAAGGTAGCCAAGGCAGCGCCGGTTGCCGGAGAGGGGGAACCGATAAAGGCTCCAATGCCCGGGACGATAGTTTCAGTCAACGTGACGAACGGTCAGCAGGTTAAGGAGGGCGACGTAATCGCCATTTTGGAGGCTATGAAAATGGAAAATGAGATTATGGCGTCCAAGGCCGGCACAATTACATCCGTTTGCGTTTCCAAGGGCGAGTCAGTTGTCTCGGGTACTGTCATTGTTACAATCCGCTAATAAGGTGAAAACCCAGGAGAAAGGACTGAACAAAATGGCTAAGAAAAAAATTCTTGTAACCGAGACTGCGCTCAGAGACGCTCACCAGTCACTCATAGCAACCAGAATGACAACTCAGGAAATGCTGCCCGTGCTGCCATTACTAGATAAAGTTGGTTATCATTCTCTGGAGTGCTGGGGCGGAGCTACCTTTGACGCTTGTCTCAGGTTTTTAAACGAGGACCCGTGGGAAAGACTGAGAATTATTAGAAAAAATTGCCCCAATACGAAGCTTCAAATGCTGTTCAGGGGTCAGAATATGCTTGGTTATCGCCACTATGCCGACGATGTGCTTGAATATTTTGTACAGCGTTCAGTTGCTAACGGCATTGATATAATCAGGATATTTGATGCGTTGAACGATATTAAAAACCTTAAAACAGCTATCAAGGCTGCTAAAAAAGAGGGCGCTCATGTACAGGTTGCAATTTCTTATACTACAGGTCCGGTATTCACTACCGACTATTATGTCAAATACGCTAAGAAAATAGCTGAGGCAGGGGCGGACTCGATTTGTATTAAGGATATGGCGGCTTTGCTGATGCCAAGTAGGACAGTAGAACTTGTCAAGGCGATAAAGAAGGCGGTAAATCTTCCGATTTCGCTTCACACTCACTATACCTCGGGACTTGCCTCGATGTGTCTGCTAAAAGGAGTAGAAGCCGGAGCAGATATAATAGATACAGCGATTTCGCCTCTGGCTCTCGGTACCTCCCACGCACCTACTGAGTCAATGGTCGCAGCTTTTCAGGGAACAGATTATGATACGGGACTGGACCTGAAGCTTTTGAATGAAATCAGAGCATATTTTATGACCTTGAGGGAGAAGTACATTGCTTCCGGGCTTTTAGATCCCAAAATGCTGGCGACCGATACCAACGCTTTAATGTATCAGGTGCCGGGCGGTATGCTTTCAAACCTTCTTTCACAGCTTAAGCAGGCAGGCAAAGAGGATATGCTCACTCAGGTTTTGGAGGAGGTTCCCCGTGTGCGCCAGGATTCAGGCTATCCGCCGCTTGTCACGCCGACTTCACAGATTGTCGGTACTCAAGCCGTTTTCAACGTAATTACCGGTCAGCGCTATAAGATGTGCACAAACGAGTTTAAGGATTTGGTTGCAGGCAAATACGGTACGACTCCGATGAAAATTGACGAGGATTTTCGCAAGAAAATACTCGGAGACGAACCGCCGATTAACTGCCGTCCTGCTGATTTGCTTTCGCCCGAGCTTGATACACTTCGCAAGGAGTGCGAGCAGTGGATTGAGCAGGAAGAGGATGTGCTCTCCTATGCTATGTTCCCGAAGGTAGCAATGGACTTTTTCCAAAAACGTCGCGACCTTCAAACAGGAGTGGACAGAGCTCATCTTGATGAAGAAAAACAAATCCATCCGGTGTAAATGTAAGTTTCAAACGGCGGAGGATTTAATTCTCCGCCATTTATGAGAAATATTAAAAATTTTTCTTGACAACGAAAAAACACTTTGATATAATTTCTTAGAACAACAAAGTAAGGCAGTAATGCTTTCACCTGTACGGTTCCGTCTGCTGCAGGTCAATATATATCATTTTCACATGACTATGTATTGGTGCGGGCGGAGTATTCTGTCCGCTTTTGTTTTTGTATTAAGCTATTGGAGGTGCTTGACAATTAGCAAACAGGAACTACAAATCAACAACGAAATTCGAGACAGAGAATTGAGAGTTATCAATTCCGACGGTACACAGCTCGGCATCATGCCGCTTAACAAGGCTCTGGGTATTGCGGCAGAGCAAAATCTTGATTTGGTCAAGATAGCTCCGCAGGCTAAGCCCCCTGTATGCAAAATCATGGATTACGGAAAGTATCGTTTTGAACAGGCAAAGCGAGAAAAGGAAGCCAGAAAGAATCAAAGGGTAATCGAAATAAAGGAGATTCGTCTCTCACTTAACATCGACACCCACGACTTTAACACCAAGCTCTCACACGCACGAAAGTTTATCTCGGCAGGTAATAAGGTCAAGGTATCTATTCGTTTCCGCGGACGTGAGATGGGTCATCCCGAGATCGGCACAGAAATCATGAAAAAATTTGCAGTCGGATGTGAGGATTTAGCCAATATCGAAAAGCCGGCAAAGCTCGAAGGACGCAATATGATAATGTTCCTTGCTCCAAAGCCTGCAAAGTAAAGATTTAAGGAGGAAATACAAATGCCCAAAATCAAGACACACAGTGGTGCAAAAAAACGTTTCAAGCTTTCAAAGAATGGTAAGGTTATCCGTGCTCATGCAAACAAGAGCCACATCCTTAATAAGAAAACTACTAAGCGTAAAAGAGGTCTCAGACAGACTACTGTAGCTGATAAGACAAACACAGCTCAGATCAAGAGACTCATCCCTTATAAATAATCACTGATATAAAGCTATAACGGAGGTAATATAAATGGCTCGTATAAAAGGTGCGATGATGACTCGCAAGAGAAGAAAAAAGACTTTAAAGCTCGCTAAGGGCTACTGGGGTGCCAAGAGCAAGCACTTCAAGATGGCTAAGCAGGCTGTAATGAAGAGTGGTAACTATGCTTATATTGGTCGTAAGCAGAGAAAGAGAGATTTCAGAAAGCTCTGGATCACCCGTATCTCCGCTGCATGCCGCATGAATGGCGTGAACTACTCCACCTTTATGAGCGGTCTTAAAAAAGCCGGAGTAACTCTTAACAGAAAGATGCTTTCCGAGATTGCTATTGCAGACCCGGCCGCATTCACAAAGCTTGTAGAGCAGGCTAAGAGCGCTCAATAAAAAAGCTAAAGCTGCGTTTGGGTTTTCCCAAACGCTCTTTTCACATAATTGAAATTCTTCGGTGATGAAATTGAAAGAGATAAAAAGCAGAGACAACAAGATAATTAAATACCTACTTCGTCTTAATTCCAGCTCATCTTTTCGTTCTAAAGAGAAGAGATTTTTGTGCGAGGGTTTACGTCTTTGCACAGATGCTGTAGAAAGCGGAGTTGAGGTAGAGGCTGCGTTTTTTAGTGAGGACAGTGCGGATAAATACGCTGAGCTTATTGAGAGCATATCCTCGTGCGAGCTATATCTGCTTTCAAAATCCCTTTTCAAGCTTATAGCCGAAACTGCTTCCCCACAGGGGGTAGCGCTGTTATGTAAAATCAATCAACCGAATGTTCAGCCGTGTGCAGTAAACAGGATAGTAGCCCTTGAAACCATCCAAAATCCACAAAACATGGGTACGATCCTGCGAACTGCCGAGGCGTTCGGCATTGATCAGGTGATTTTGTCTAAAGACTGCTGCGATATTTTCAGCCCCAAGGTGCTCAGGGGAAGTATGGGAGCAGTTTTTCGCCAAAGAATAATCATACCCGAGGATTTTTATGAGGCAGTTTCCGGTTTAAAATCTGGCGAAATGCCCGTGTGCGCGGCGATTCCTCATGGGGGTAAGGATATAAGAGCTATCAATTTTAGCCGTGGTGGTTGTGTAATAATCGGCAACGAGGGCAACGGACTTACCCAAAGGGCGATTGAATTGTGTTCAACTGCTGTAACGATTAATATGGACGGAAACGCCGAGTCTCTCAACGCAGCCGTAGCTGCCTCAATTATTATGTGGGAAATGGTCAGGGGGTGCGCTGATGAGTGAGCCGCTATATTCTGTCTGGCTTCAGCAGTGTCTGGGTTATGCGTCTCAAGCTACTAAACCGGCAATAGAGTATTTTAAAACAGCACGAAACATCTACGAAGCTTCATATGATGAACGGTTGAGAAGCGGTGTGTTTACTTCTGCCCAACTGCGCAAAATGTCCGAAAAAAAGCTTGAGACGGCAGAGAAGATCATTGAGAAGTGTAAAGCATACAGGTATTCGATACTTTCAATCGAAGATCAAACCTACCCGCAAAAATTGTATGAAATTTCAAATCCGCCTGCGGTCATTTATGTCAGTGGAACAATGCCGGATGTAGACAATATACTCACTATCGGTGTGGTTGGTACAAGAACTGCGACCACAGAGGGTATAAGAAATTCTTTCACCTTCGGTCGGAATCTTGCGAGGTGCGGAGCGGTGGTAGTTAGCGGAGGTGCGCTTGGAATCGACTGTGCATCTCACCGCGGCGTACTCCAAAACGACGGAATTACAATCTGCGTTTTGGGCTGCGGAATAAATTATGACTATCTGCCGGCGAATGCTCCGATGAGAAGGCTTATAGCAAAAAAAGGTGCGGTAATCTCAGAGTATCCTCCCGATACGCCTCCGGCTAACTATAACTTTCCCTCACGCAACAGAATAATTTCCGGGCTTTCCAACGGTGTGCTCGTGATTGAAGCCGGCGATAGAAGCGGATCGTTGATTACTGCACATCTCGCACTCGAACAGAACAGAGAGGTGTTTTCAGTGCCGGGCAGCCTTGTTAATATATATTCCAGAGGTACAAATTCACTTATCAAGCAAGGAGCTATTCCTGTGACTTCATATAGGGATATAGTTGCTGAGTATGCTCAACGATATGAGCTTATAGTCGATCACGATGAAGCACTCGCTACCGAGGAGGAGGTAAGGGAGGTACCGTTCCTGACTGATAAATTACACAAAGCTCCGAAACCCAAGTCATCATCGCGCGTTAGTTTTAATAAAGAAAAAATTATATCAAAGGAAAAGCCGAAAAAACAAATTAAATGTCCGAACGGAGTATCGGCAGAAGCAGAGGCGGTTTTCTCTTGTCTGAATGATGAGCCTTTGCACATCGACCAAATATCAGATCTATCGGGACTGCGACCGCAGCAGGTGATGTCCGCTCTGACGGAGCTTGAAATTTTCGGTGCGGCAAAAAATGTTTCCGGCGGAAGATACACACGCAGTTAATTGGAGGATTAATATATGTCAAAATTAGTTATAGTTGAGTCACCGTCAAAGGCAAAGACGATAAAAAAATATCTCGGAAAGGGATATAATGTCATTGCCTCCAAGGGTCATGTGCGCGACCTGCCGGAAAAACGACTCAGCGTTGATATAAAAAAGCATTTTGCCCCTAAGTATGAGATTATCAAGGGAAAGGAGAAGCTTGTCGAGGAGCTTAAAGATGAGGCTGAAAAGAGCGATGGGGTTTACCTAGCAACTGACCCAGACCGTGAGGGAGAGGCTATCTCATGGCATCTGGCTTATATTCTAGGACTTGATACATCCGAGAAAAACCGTGTAGAGTTTAATGAAATTACAAAAACGGGAATAGAAAACGGAATGAGTCACCCCAGGGCGATAGACCAAAATTTAGTCAATGCCCAGCAGGCCAGAAGGATTCTCGATCGTCTTGTCGGATATAAATTAAGTCCGTTTCTCTCTCAAAAAATTCGCCGAGGACTTTCAGCCGGTCGTGTACAGTCTGTGGCGCTAAAGCTAATAGTAGACCGTGAAAATGAAATCCGAGCTTTCGTTCCGGAGGAGTATTGGAGCATAGACGCAAAGCTCATTCCAAAGGGGAGTCGCAAACAGCTTACAGCCTCGTTCTACGGTAATAAAGACGGAAAGCTGAAGCTCGAAAACAAGGAGCAGACCGATAAAATACTCTCCGACCTTGAAAATGCCGAGTATAAAATTACAAAGGTAAAAAACGGCAGGAGAAAAAAATCTCCGGCTCCGCCCTTTATCACCTCAACACTTCAGCAGGAGGCATCAAGAAAGCTGGGGTTTCAGTCGAGAAGGACAATGAAGGTCGCACAGGAGCTTTACGAGGGTATCGAACTGCCCGAACTCGGAGCCGTCGGTTTGATAACATATATGAGAACCGATTCTCTCAGAATTTCTAACGATGCTATCAATGATGTTACCGAATATATCAAAAATCGTTGGGGAGAAAAATATCTGCCAAAGAAAACTCGATTTTTCAAATCCCGTGCCAACGCACAGGACGGACATGAGGCAATCAGACCGACTATGATAAACCTTGAGCCAAATTCGATTAAGTCAAGCCTTACAACAGATCAGTATAAGCTTTATAAACTGATTTGGGAGAGGTTCACCGCTTGTCAAATGGCAGAATGTATCCATAAAACCACCCAGGCAGAGATTGAAGCCGGCGACTACATTTTTAAAGCCTCCGGTTACGTTGTGGATTTTGACGGTTTTACGGTTTTGTATGTAGAGAGCAAGGAGGATGAGGAGGAAAAAGAAAAGCAGCTCCCGCCGCTTGAAGAGGGTATGCCGCTTAAGCTCAAAGAACTTCTTCCTGCTCAACACTTCACCCAACCGCCTGCACGCTATTCAGAGGCTTCTCTGATTAAGGCTCTTGAAGAAAACGGTATAGGTCGTCCGTCTACCTATGCTCCTACTATTACCACTATCACTCAGAGAGAGTATGTTACCAGAGAAAATAAAGCTTTTAAACCTACCGAACTTGGCGAGGTAATAACCAAGCTCTTGCAGGAGCGTTTCCCAAAAATTGTAAACGTAAAATTTACCGCGCAAATGGAGAAGGATCTCGATAAAGTTGAGCAAGGGCAGGAGCAATGGGTCGATGTTTTGGATAACTTCTATGGCGATTTTGAGAAAACCCTCAAAAAAGCTAAGGAGGAAATGAAGGACGTCAAAATCCATCTCAAGGAGGATGAGACCGACTATGTATGCGAGCTATGCGGCAGAAAAATGGTAGTAAAAGTAGGTCGCTACGGAAAATTCATTGCTTGCCCGGGTTATCCGGAGTGCAAGAATGTAAAGAAGTTTGTCCAGGAAATCGGTGTGAAATGCCCCAAGTGTGACGGAGAAGTAATAGTCAGAAAGACAAAAAAGGGCAGAATATTTTATGGCTGCAGCAACTATCCGAACTGTGACTTTGTATCCTGGAATGAACCTGTAAACGAAAGATGCCCGCAGTGCGGCGCAATACTCTACAAGAAGAAGGGTAAAAAGCCGATGCTCTTCTGCGCTGCTGAAGGCTGCGGATTTCAAAAAGCAATAGAGGAAGAAGATTGATGCCAATAAATGTAATCGGAGCCGGGCTTGCGGGCTGTGAAGCGGCTTGGCAAATAGCAAATCGAGGACTTAAGGTAAGGCTTTATGAGATGAAACCTTACAAAAAGTCTCCGGCACACAGTTTGGATACTTTTTCGGAGCTTGTGTGCTCAAATTCTCTCAAGGCGTCTCGTCTTGCTAGTGCGGCCGGAATGCTCAAGCAGGAGATGAGGATGTTAAATTCCCTTCTCATGCAATGTGCTGATCAATGCACCGTCCCGGCAGGTGGAGCGCTAGCTGTAGATAGAGATATATTCTCTCAGCTTGTGACTGAGAAAATTCGCCAACATGAGAATATTGATGTTGTGAGCCAAGAGGTTTCAAAGCTTGATTTTGATGATATCACTGTTGTGGCGACAGGTCCGCTGACCTCAGAGCCTCTTTCTGAATATATTAAGTCTATGTTCGGCGGAGCGCTCAGCTTTTTTGACGCAGCCGCCCCAATAGTTACCAAAGAGAGCATAGATATGTCCTCGGCCTTTACCGCGTCCAGATATGGTAAAGGCGGCGGAGATGACTACATCAACTGCCCCTTGAATAAAGAGGAGTTTGAGCGCTTTGAGCAGGAGCTTGTCAATGCCGAACGTGCACCCTTGCATGATTTTGACGTTGCGAATCCAAAGGTGTATGAGGGTTGTATGCCTATAGAGATAATGGCTCAAAGGGGAAAGGACGCTATCCGCTTCGGACCGATGAAGCCCGTAGGGTTGACAGATCCGAAAACCGGGCACAGACCTTGGGCGGTATTGCAGCTTCGACGTGAAAATGCAGCCGGAACGCTTTACAATCTCGTTGGCTTTCAGACCAACTTGAAGTTTCCCGAACAAAGGAGGGTGTTTTCCATGATTCCCGCTTTAAAAAACGCCGATTTTGTTCGCTACGGAGTTATGCACCGCAACACTTTTATTGATTCTCCCAGAGTGCTTAATTCCGACTACAGCAGCAAGCAAAATCCAAGGCTCTTTTTTGCAGGTCAGCTTACGGGAGTAGAGGGGTATATGGAATCAGCCTCTTCAGGATTAATAGCGGGGATTAACGCAGCACGACTTTGCGGCGGTATTGACACCCTTACGCTTCCGGAGTTTACTATGATAGGCTCCCTGAGCCGTTATATCTCCGACCCTACGGTGTCAAAGTTCCAGCCGATGGGTGCAAACCTCGGTATTTTGCCTCCGCTTGAAGATAAAATCCGTGATAAAAGAGAGCGAGCCGAAAAATACTCCGAGCGCTCCTTTTCGAGTCTTGAACAATTCATATCAGAGCATGATTTAAATAAATAGGAGAGAGTAATGAAGATAATTATTGATGCTTTCGGCGGTGATAATGCACCTGTCGAGATAATCAAAGGAGCACGCCTTGCTAAAGATGAATACAAAATAGACATACTCCTAACCGGATCAAAGACGGAAATAATTAAATCAGCGTCAGACAATCAGATTGACATATCAGATATGGAGATTGCCGATGCACCGGAGATTATCACAATGGATGATGACCCCTCAGCAGTCATTAAAACCAAGAAAAATTCATCAATGGCGCTTGGCTTTAACCTTCTTGCGAAGGGAGAGGGAGACGCCTTTATCTCGGCGGGCAACAGCGGAGCCTTAGTTATGGGAGCGACAATGATAGTAAAGAGGATTAAGGGCGTTAAGCGCCCTGCATTTGCACCGGTTTTACCGACTCTTGCAGGCTGTTCTATGCTTATAGACGGCGGTGCGAATGTAGAGTGCAGACCCGAGATGCTTATGCAGTTTGCGCTGATGGGTTCAATTTATATGAACCGGGTTATAGGCGTTAATTCTCCTAAAATCGGACTTGCCAACTGCGGCAGCGAGGAGCACAAGGGAACGGCTCTTTATCAGGATACATATCAACTTCTAAAGGCTTCGTCTCTGAATTTTACAGGGAATATCGAGGGTAGAGAGATTCCGCGTGGCGACTGCGACGTTATTGTAGCTGACGGCTTTACAGGAAACATAATTCTAAAAATGTACGAGGGTGTAGCCGGAGCTCTGATGGGCAAGTTTAAGGAGATATTTTCAAAGAATCTAAAAAACAAGCTCGCCGCCGCCATGGTTTTGGGTGATATGAAGGCAATGAAAAAACAGTTTGACTACAACGAGTACGGTGGATCACCTATTTTGGGTGTAGCAAAACCGGTTTTCAAGGCGCACGGCAGTTCAAAAGCGAGAACAATTAAAAGTGCTGTCGGACTTACCGTTGACTTTGTAAAAAATAACGTAGTCAGCGAAATAGAAAATAATATTAAGCCGATTTAAGCTGAATATTCAGAAATTTGCTAAGGATTCAGGTGAGATAAATGGAAGAATTCTGTAAGGTGTTAGGTTATAATTTTAAAAATATTTCTTATCTCAGGACAGCTCTCACTCACTCCTCCTATGCCAACGAGAGAAAGGGTATTGTCTGTAATGAGAGACAGGAGTTTTTGGGCGATTCAGTTTTAAGTATCATAGTGTCCGATTATATTTTTAAGCATTGTCCCGAACTTCCTGAGGGTGAGTTAACTAAGCTGCGGGCTTCTTTGGTATGTGAGAAAACTTTGGCTTCTTATGCTCGTTCCATTGACCTTGGCAGCCACCTGCTGCTCAGCCGAGGAGAAAGCAAAAGTGGCGGCAGAAATCGCCCGTCTATACTAGCTGACGCTTTTGAATCCGTAATCGCAGCAATATATCTTGACGGCGGAATGGAAAACGCTCGGAAATTTGTGCTGAGTTTTGTTGTTAAGGATATAAAAAACCACAAGACTAAGAGATTCAACGATTACAAAACTCGATTGCAGGAGATAGTACAAAAAAATCCTGAGGAAAAGATCTCCTATGTGCTCACAGGAGAGTCAGGTCCCGACCACGATAAGCACTTCACGGTAGAGGTTCATCTCAACAGCAATGTAGTCGGCAAAGGCGGCGGCAGGAGCAAAAAAGAAGCTGAGCAGCAGGCTGCTCGTGAAGCTTTGGAGCTGATGGGGTATTGAAACACAGTAACGTAGCTATCTTTGTACCTCACAACGGCTGTCCTATGCAGTGTACCTTCTGCAACCAGAGGGGGATTACAGGGCAAAAAAATGTAGTGACCCCTTCTGATGTTAAGGCTGCCGCAGAAACAGCAATTAAAACCTATGATAATCCTCAGGAGGCGGAGATAGCCTTTTTCGGGGGCAGCTTTACCGGAATTGATCCCGATTACATGGAGAGCCTTTTGAGCGCCGCCTATTCTTATGTCTCAAAGGGCTATTTTAAAGGGATCAGGATTTCCACCCGCCCGGATTATATCAATGTGCCTATTTTATCCACCTTAAAACGCTATGGAGTGACTTCTATCGAGCTCGGTGCACAGAGTATGGATGACGAAGTACTTATCGCCAATCGCAGGGGTCACACCTCCAAGCAGGTGGAGTTTGCTTCAAAGTTGATAAGTAACAGCGGCTTTTCCTTAGGACTTCAAATGATGACTGGGATGTATAAAAGTACGGTAAAAAAGGATATTGAAACGGCGAAGAGACTTGCCATTTTAAAGCCTGAAACTATGCGGATTTATCCGACCATAGTCTTAAAGCAGACAGAGCTTTCGGCTCTTTATCAGTCCGGCAGATATACTCCCCCCACCCTTGATGATACGCTTACGCTTTGTGCAGAGCTTCTTGATTTTTTTAATAATATGAATATTAGGGTTATCAGGCTGGGACTCCACGACAGTGAATCTTTAAAAAACGACTATGTGGCAGGACCGTACCACCCGGCTTTCAGGGAACTTTGTGAAAGCCGCTTGTTTTTAAATAAATTTCTTTCCTATCTAAATAATCTGACAACAAAAAGCAGCACCAATACGTATACGGTCGAGGTCGCTCCAACCAGACTGTCAAAGGCGATAGGACAGAAGAAAGGCAATATTGCGCTGTTGCGACAAAAGGGCATAAACGTATCTATAATTCCAAACAGCAAGCTTAAAGAGGATCAAATTAAAATAATCCCGATCGAGTAAAAATAACTTTACGAGGTGTAAAAGTGCTATTAAAATCACTGGAAATTCAGGGCTTCAAAACCTTTCCCGATAAAACCAAGCTGTCATTTGACAGGGGCATTACAGCAGTAGTAGGACCTAACGGCAGCGGAAAAAGCAACATAAGCGACGCAATTCGTTGGGTTTTGGGCGAACAGTCGCCTAAATCGCTGCGATGCTCAAAAATGGAGGATGTCGTGTTCAACGGCACCGACCGCAGAAAAAAGCTCGGCTATGCCGAGGTTACACTGACTATCGACAACTCCGACCGTGCCCTTGAATTTGACAAGGACGAGATAGCCGTCACTCGTCGCTACTATCGCAGCGGCGACAGTGAGTACCTCATAAATAAGGCGGCTGTAAGGCTCAAAGATATCCATGAACTTTTTATGGATACAGGTCTCGGCAGAGACGGTTATTCCATGATAGGTCAGGGAAAGATAGACAGCATAGTCGCCTCAAAAAGTGAGGACAGAAGAGAAATATTCGAGGAAGCGGCAGGCATTTCACGCTACCGTTATCGTAAGCTCGAAGCTGAGCGCAAGCTCAAAAATGCCGAGGACAATCTGCTTAGACTCAGAGATATCGTCACCGAGCTTGAAGAGAGAGTCGAGCCTTTAAGAAAACAATCGGAAAAAGCTCAGGCTTTCCTTGAGTATTCACAGGAAAAGAAGGAAATAGAAATCGCTCTATGGCTCGACACCCTGGAAAAGTCTGCGGGCGTGCTTCGTGAGCATGAAGAAAAAATCGAGATAGCCAGAAGCCAAAACGGCCTGGCTGAGCAGGAGCTTGAAAAAATTTCAGAACAAATTGAGCAGCTATACCTCAAGGGATGTGAGTATGCGGTAAAAATAGACTCAGTCAGAGCGGAAGTCTCAGCACTCGAAGACCAAGTATCAGAAAAGCGTTCGTTTATTTCTGTAGCAGAAAATAATATATTTCACAATAACGAAAATATAAAGAGGATAGAGGGCGAAATTGATTTACTCGATTCCTCATACCATAATTTGAAAAATGATATTGAGCAGAAGACAAAAGAGGTTAATGCAAAGAATACTGA
The DNA here is from genome assembly GCA_946500295.1 of uncultured Clostridia bacterium. Classification (GTDB taxonomy): domain Bacteria; phylum Bacillota; class Clostridia; order Oscillospirales; family Acutalibacteraceae; genus UBA7067. The sequence continues at coordinate 56,998 of CAMMVF010000011.1, forward strand.
GCTCGATACTCTGAAGCAAAGGCTATCTCAGTTAACTGACAAACTCGGTCAATTAAATCTTATTTCAGGTGAAAATTCACAGCAGATGCAGCAGCTCAGTCTTTCAATGACTGAGCTTACCGCCAAAGCTGCCGATATAAGAGTAACCCAGATGACAAGCACTGCCTCCGCAGCGGAAAATGATGAAAAGATAACCTCGCTTGAGCTTGAAGTCAAGAACCTAGAAAACAGCTGTAACGAGCTTTTGTCAATGCTTAAGGACTACGAAAGTAAATCGGCAGAGTATGCGAATAAGCTTGAATCTCTTACTAATTCATCCTCTGGCTTTGAGCTTAAGCTGCAAAACAAAAGATCAAAGCTTGAGCAGACTAAGTCAACCGGTGATAAGCTTTCGCTTGATGTAATGGAAAACCGCCGTAGGATTAAGCTTTTGGAGGATTTGGAGAAAAACCTCGAGGGCTTTAACCATTCGGTAAAAACCGTTATGAAAAGCAGCGAAAGGGGACAGCTTACGGGAATACACGGACCTGTATCAAGAGTAATTCAAGTGCCTAAGCAGTACACCGTAGCAATCGAGACAGCCTTAGGGGCGGCTATGCAAAATATAGTTACCTCGACAGAAAACGATGCCAAGGCGGCTATAGCCCACCTGAAACGTCTTGACGGGGGTCGCTGTACCTTTTTGCCGATGACCACTATCAAGGGACGACAGTTGAATGAAACCGGGCTTGAGAAGTTTTCTGGCTTCATCGGTATAGCTCAGCACCTGTGTACTTGCAACAGCGAGTATAATGGAATACTCAGCTCCCTGCTAGGCAGAATAGTTGTGGCGCAGGATCTGGACAGCGCAGTGAAAATTGCGAAGGCATATTCATATCGCTTTAAAATCGTAACTCTTGACGGCCAGGTCGTTAATGCAGGAGGTTCATTGACGGGCGGCTCACTAGCAAGAAAATCCGGTCTGCTGAGCAGAGTAAGTGAGATTAAAAGCTTAAAACAGTTGGATACTGAGCTAACTCAAAAACATCAGCAGTCGCAGCAGGAGATTGCTAAGCTTGCCGCAGAATTAAAGAATGATGAAGCAAAACTCAACGTGGTAAAATCTGAGATAGCGCAGCTTAAAGAAAAGAAAATTCGTCTTGAGGCTGAAATGACGGCCTGCAAAAACGAGCTTGCAAACGAAAACAAGGCGCTATCACAGCGCAAGTCAGAGCTTGACCTCAGAACAGAAAACGCACTCTCACTTCAATCCAATGCACAATCTGCTGCACAGGAGCTTGAGCGCATAAACGCTGAGATAGAGAGATTAGAAGCGAAAACCAAGGATATAGCCGGAACAGGGGAGAAGTACACAAAACAGCGTGAGGAGATTTCAAACGAAATACAGCAGATTAACTTGGAGCGTGTATCTGTTACAAAGGATATTGAGGCGTTAAATGCTGAAATTCACCTGGCTAAAAACACCGGAATTACTCAGTCGGCGAGAAAAAATTCCCTCACTGCAGAAATAGACCATCTTAACGAGAAAAATAAAAGCATTAATCTTCAGCTTGATGATTTGAACTCGGCAATAGATGAAACTACGGAAAAAATAAATTTAAAAAATAATCAGATATCCTCTCTTGGCGAGGAGAGAATGAATTTTGAAAAATCTACCTCTGAGCTTCGTAAGCTCGAAAAAGAAAAGCTGAACGAAAAAGAGCTTTCCGGGCGAGAGCTTGCCAGACTCGAGGAAAGAAAGCTAAATCTCAAGAAGCAGTATGATGATATTACCTCAAAGCTCTGGGAGGAGTACGAGCTTACACGCCGTGAAGCGGAGCAGCTTGTAAAGCCTCTCGAAGATATCGCCGCTGCACGCAAGAGGCTTAACGAGCTTAAAGGAAAAATTAAAGCTCTCGGTTCGGTAAATGTCGGCGCCATTGAGGAATACAAAGAGGTTTCTGAACGCTACAAGTTCCTAAGTGAGCAAGTTCGGGATGTCGAAAAATCACGAAGTGAGATTTTGCGCTTGATAAACGACCTCACTAAGCAGATGCAGGAGCTGTTTGTAGAGAGGTTTGACAGCATCAATAAAAACTTCCAAGCTACTTTTAAGGAGCTATTTGGGGGCGGAGAGGCAAGCCTAGAGCTGTCAAATCCCGAGGATATTCTCCAAAGCGGTATTGATATTAATGTTCATCCGCCCGGAAAAATAGTAGTTCACCTTGAGGCTCTTTCGGGCGGAGAAAAAGCCCTGGTTGCAATCGCACTATATTTTGCTATAATGAAGGTAAGACCTGCGCCTTTTTGCGTTATGGATGAGATTGAGGCGGCATTGGATGACGTTAACGTCTATCGCTTTGCTTCCTATCTCAGAAATATGAATGACGCTATCCAGTTCATTTTAATTACGCACAGAAGGGGAACAATGGAGGAGGCGGATGTCCTCTATGGAGTTACAATGCAGGATAAGGGCGTGTCGAAGCTTTTGGAAATGCACTCCTCAGAAATAGCTCAGACGCCCGGCATAAATTAAGCAAAGGAATGAGTAAAATGGGATTATTCAGTAAGATAAAGCAGGGGCTAAAAAAAACCAGGGACAGTGTAGTCGGGCAAATCGACTCTATGCTCAAGTCATTCACAAAGATTGACGATGAGCTTTTCGAGGAGCTTGAGGAACTTCTTGTTATGGGTGACGTAGGTGTAGCTACAGCCACCAAGATAACCGATGAACTGAAAAAAAAGGTAAAAAAACAAGGTGTTAAAGATCCTCAGGAGATTTATACCTTGCTTGAACAGACAGTAGCTGAAATGCTCAGAGGCGGTGAGGAACTCAGCCTCAACACAAAGCCCTCTGTAATTTTGGTAATCGGAGTAAACGGAGTTGGAAAAACAACTACTATCGGCAAGCTTGCCAATAATTTAAGACTTCAGGGCAAAAAAGTAATCCTTGCCGCTGCCGATACCTTCCGTGCTGCTGCGATAGAACAGCTTGAAATATGGGCGGACCGCTGCTCGTGCGATATTGTTAAACAGAGCGAAGGTTCAGACCCGGCGGCAGTAGTCTTTGACGCTATTTCGGCGGCAAAGGCGAGAGGAGCTGATGTGATTATCTGTGACACAGCAGGAAGGCTTCACAATAAAAAATATTTGATGGACGAGCTTTCAAAAATCAGCAGAATTATCGACCGCGAACTGCCCGACGCAGATAAGGAATACCTCCTTGTGCTTGACGCAACAACGGGACAAAATGCCGTAAATCAAGCCAGAGAGTTCAAAAACGCTGCAGGCATAACCGGTATAGTTTTGACAAAGCTTGACGGCACAGCCAAGGGCGGAGTGGTGCTTTCAATCAAAGAGGAGCTTGATGTTCCGGTAAAATACATCGGCGTTGGTGAGCAGATAGATGATTTGCAGCCGTTTAACAGCGACGAATTTGCAAAGGCTCTGTTTACTAGAGATGACAAGGAGTAAAAATGAAAAGCTTTATAATCGCTTCCAACAATCCTCACAAGGTTGAGGAGCTTGACAGAATATTAAATCCCCTAGGAATAAAATCAGTTACAGCAAAGGACGCCGGTATCAATTTGAGTGAAGTCGAGGAAACAGGTGAGACCTTTGCAGAAAATGCGAGATTAAAGGCACAGGCGGCTTATAAAATCAGCGGTATGCCCGCCGTAGCCGATGATTCGGGCTTGATGGTGGACGCGCTCGGCGGTGCGCCTGGTGTGTACTCCGCTCGCTACGCAGGTGAAAATGCAACCGACGCGGATAGAATTTCTAAGCTCTTGACAGAGCTTAAAGACGTACCCGAAAACGAGCGCACAGCTGCCTTTGTATCCTCAATCTGCTGTATTCTTGAAGACGGAAGCATGATAGAGGTCAGCGGACGCTGCAACGGAAAAATCGCATTTGAGCCTGTTGGCGAGGGCGGATTCGGTTATGACCCGGTATTTGTAGTCGCAGACGGCAGGAGCTTTGCTCAGCTCACAGCTGAGGAAAAGGATAAAATCAGCCACAGGGGTAATGCGCTCAGAGCTTTAAAAGCGGAGCTTGAAAAATATTATTAAGTAATTTATATTGAAATGAGGAACACTATGTTGACAAGTAAACAAAGGGCGTATCTCCGCTCTCTGGCAGCAAAGGAAGATACTATACTCATGGTCGGCAAGGGCGGCATGAGCGGTCAAATTATTAAGCAGGCAGAGGATGCCCTCAAAAAAAGGGAGCTTATAAAGGGAAAGGTGCTCGAGAGCGCAGGAACAACACCCAGAGAAATAGCTGATGAGATCTCGTCAGCAATTAAAGCCGAGGTGGTTCAGGTGATAGGCACTAAGTTTGTGCTTTATAAGCGAAATGAAAAAGAGCCAAAAATCGAGCTGCCCAAGTCAAAGGCTAAAAACAAAGCGTGAGTATGAAAAAAATTGCCATGTTTGGCGGCAGCTTTAATCCTCCGCATTTGGGTCATTTTCAGTTGGCGGAAACGGTCATACAGGAACTTGAGCTGGACGCCCTGCTTCTTATTCCGGTTTTTATCCCTCCTCATAAAGCAGGAGATTACATGGTATCCCCGGAGCACAGACTTGCTATGTGTCGTATTTTTGAACGATACGATCCGAGAATTAAAACCAGCGATATTGAAATATCCAGAGGGGGAAGCAGCTACACGGTTGATACCCTGTGCAGGCTAAAAGATATTTATCCTGACTCAAAGCTCTATTTAATAGTTGGAGCGGATATGTATATGACATTGCAAAGCTGGAAAGATCCGGAGAAAATATGTGAGCTTGCCACTGTCTGTACAGTTTCCAGAAACGCTGACGATGTCGAAATGCTTACGAATCACAGCAGATTTTTAAGACGCTTTAACTGTGAAAGTGTGATTATTCCCGACAGCGTAATTCCCGTTTCATCAACGCAGGTAAGAAACAGCGTGAAATCCGGTAAACAAATAGACAGCTTGGTTTTACCGGAGGTGTGGGAGTATATCCGCACTCATGGGCTTTATATATAGCCCTATATCGCACGTAAATCAATGCCAGGAGGCGTTTATATGAATATCAAGGAATACAAAAAAATAATAAAACCAAGGATGAGCGAGGCCAGATACGAACATAGTATAAATGTCGCCAGTGAAGCTGTGAAGCTTGCCGAGCTTTATGGAGCTGACAAGGATAAGGCTGAAATCGCTGGAATTCTCCATGACGTTACCAAGGAAACACCAAATGAGGAGCAGTTGCAAATAATGGAGAAAAATGGTATAATACTCACCAAATTGCAGCTAAGCTCTCCCAAGCTCTGGCATTCTCTGTCAGGCGCTGCCTATATAAACAGCGAACTTGGGATTGAGGATGAGGATATTCTCAACGCCGTGCGATATCACACTTCGGGCAGAGCGGGTATGAGCACTCTCGAGAAGATAATCTTTGTCGCTGACTTCACAAGCGCAGAGAGGGATTATGACGGAATTGAGACGATTAGGGAAAAGTCCCGAAGAAGTCTGGAGGAAGCGATGCACTTTGGACTCTCCTTTACCCTTGTTGATTTGGTAAAACGTGGCAGGGCAATCGACCCTAACGCAGTTGAATGTTATAATGATATTATAATAAACTATAATTTTTGAGGTGAATAATTTGACATCTTTAGAAACAGCCAAGCTCGCCGCTATGGCGCTTGACAGCAAAAAGGGTCTTGATATAAAGATCATCGAAATAGACAGTGTTTCTATTCTGGCGGATTACATGGTTATCGCAGCAGGTACGAACAGTACCCAAATTAAGGCGCTCGCTGAGGAAGTGGAGTATCAGCTTGATCAAGCCGGCGTTTCTGTCAGCCATATTGAGGGACACCGCAACGACAGCTGGATTTTGCTCGATTACGTCGATGTAATTGTCCATGTCTTTTCGGAAGAAGCCAGAGAGTTTTATGACCTTGAAAGACTGTGGAAGGACGGCATAGAGCTGGATATTTCTGATATTTTGAAGGAAAACTGATATATAATTCGGAGGGATAGCTTTGAAATACGATCATAAATCAATTGAGCCTAAATGGCAAAAGGCGTGGGAAGAAGCAGGGGTGTTTCACGCTGAGCAAAACAGTGACAAGGAAAAGTTTTATGCGTTGATTGAATTTCCTTACCCGTCCGGGCAGGGACTTCACGTAGGTCATCCCAGACCCTATACGGCGCTTGATACAGTAGCCAGAAAGCGCAGACTTCAAGGCTACAACGTACTGTATCCTATTGGCTGGGACGCCTTCGGCTTGCCAACTGAGAACTACGCAATAAAAAATCATATTCATCCTGAGATAGTTACCAAGAAAAACATAGCCCATTTCAAAGAGCAGATCCAATCTCTCGGTATTTCCTTTGATTGGACAAGGGAGATAAATACAACCGATCCAAGCTACTACAAGTGGACGCAGTGGATATTCCTTCAGCTTTTGAAAAAGGGACTTGCCTATAAAAAGGAAATGGCGGTAAACTGGTGCACCTCTTGCAAGTGCGTACTTGCAAATGAGGAGGTTGTAAACGGCGTTTGCGAGCGATGTGGCAGTGAGGTCGTCAGAAAGGTAAAGTCTCAGTGGATGTTAAAAATCACTGCCTATGCCGACAGATTGATTGATGATCTCGATTTGGTTGACTACCCCGAAAGAGTGAAAGCGCAGCAGAAAAACTGGATTGGTCGCTCTACCGGAGCAGAGGTTGACTTCACAGCTTCTACAGGGGACAAGCTTACAATCTACACCACCCGACCAGATACTCTTTTTGGTGCTACTTATATGGTTATCTCTCCCGAGCATCCGCTTTTGGAAAAGTGGAGCGGAGTACTCGAAAATATGGATGAGATAAGAGCGTACCAGCAGCAAGCTGCCAAAAAGTCCGATTTTGAGCGCACAGAGGTCGCTAAGGATAAGACCGGAGTAAAGCTCAAAGGCGTTACTGCTACAAACCCCGTAAACGGCAAGGAAATTCCAATCTTTATTTCAGACTATGTACTTATTTCCTATGGTACGGGCGCTATTATGGCTGTTCCTGCTCACGATACCCGTGACTGGGAGTTTGCAAAGAAATTCGATCTGCCGATTGTAGAAGTTGTAAAGGGCGGAGACGTTCAAAATGAAGCCTTCACTGACTGTGCTACAGGAGTTATGGTAAATTCCGGCATACTTGACGGACTGAGCGTTGAGGAAGCTAAGAAAAAGATAATAGATTGGCTCGTGGAAAACGGGGTCGGCCATCAAAAGGTTAATTATAAGCTCAGAGACTGGGTATTCTCTCGTCAGCGTTACTGGGGAGAGCCGATTCCTGTTGTTCACTGTGATAAATGCGGCTATGTTCCGATTGATGAAAGCGAGCTCCCGCTAACACTTCCAATGGTAGAATCCTATGAGCCGACTGAGAACGGTGAATCGCCGCTTGCAAATATGACAGAGTGGGTGGAGACTACCTGCCCTCACTGCGGAGGAAAGGCTCATCGTGAAACCGACACCATGCCACAGTGGGCAGGTTCGTCATGGTACTACCTGAGGTATATGGATCCTCACAATGATAAGGAGCTTGCGTCAAAGGAGGCTTTGGAGTACTGGTCGCCTGTCGATTGGTATAACGGTGGAATGGAGCACACAACCCTCCACCTGCTCTACAGCCGTTTCTGGCATAAATTCCTCTATGATATAGGGGTAGTTCCTACCAAAGAGCCTTATGCAAAGCGCACAAGCCACGGTATGATACTCGGCGAAAACGGCGAGAAGATGAGCAAGTCCAGGGGCAATGTTGTAAATCCGGATGACATAGTGAACGAGTACGGCGCCGATACCATGAGACTATATGAGATGTTTATAGGCGATTTTGAAAAATCAGCGCCATGGAGCCCTTCCAGTATCAGAGGCTGCCGCCGCTTCCTCGAAAGATATTTTGCGCTTCAGGATATTCTTACCGACGGTGAGGAATACTCAAAGGAGCTGGAGAGTAATTTCCATAAAGCTATTAAGAAGGTTTCTGATGATATTGAAAATATTAAGTTCAATACTGCTATTGCTGCTCTGATGGCTTTAATTAACGATATTGCAGCTAAAGGCTCAATCAATAAACAGGAACTCAGAACCTTTACCATTCTCTTGAATCCCTTTGCTCCGCATATTACAGAGGAAATCTGGAGTTTGTGCAAATTAGGCGATGGTATGGTAGCCCAGCAGAGCTGGCCCGAGTACGATGAAAGCAAGTGCAAGGATGATAGCGTTGAAATTGCAGTTCAGGTAAATGGCAAGATTAAAACTAGGCTTACAATCGCCGCAGATGCACCAAAGGACGAAGTTCTCTCGATGGCAAAGGGCGATTCCAAGGTTGCTCCGCTGCTTGAGGGTAAGAATATAGTTAAGGAAATCTATGTACCGGGCAAGCTGGTGAATATTGTAGCAAAATAAAGATGTAAATTTAAGTCGATTTATCAATATTATACTTGACATTTGGCGACTAAATAATGTATAATTTAACTTGCAATTATGCGATTAACCCCTGCCGATTGGCGGATGGGAGGGATAATATATGGCAGAAATCAGAATTAAGGATAACGAGACTCTGGAGAGTGCTCTGAGAAGATTCAAGAAGCAGTGTGCCAGAGCCGGAGTTATTGCTGAAGTGCGCAAGAGAGAAGCCTATGAAAAGCCTTCTGTTAAGCGTAAAAAGAAGTCTGAGGCAGCTCGTAAGCGTAAGTACAGATAAGCAGCTGTCGCTAATACTTATAATCAAAAAGCAGGCAGGTTGCCTGCTTTTTTGAATATACCCATTTTTAATCCCTAACACTATATCATGGCTTTTGATTTTACCTTATATTTCCGGTGGAAGGACGAACCTATGAAAACACTTCATTTAGACAGTATATATGAGCTTACGCCCGATCTTCTTAACAGGCTTGGCGTCAAATATCTGTTTCTTGATGTAGATAATACCATCAAAAAATATGCTGAAATCTTGCCGAGTGATCGTACAAAAAAATTCATCTATACGCTTAAGTCGGCAGGCATCGAAATTGTACTTTGCTCCAACAATTTTAAAAGCAGAGTCAAGCCCTATGCTCAAGCTCTCGGCTGCAAATTTGTTTCCTTTGCCATGAAACCATCTCCATACGGATTTATTAGAGCTATGATAAAGACTAAAGCCAAGCACGGTTGCATTTTGGTGGCAGGAGATCAAGTGTTTAATGATATTCTTGCGGGAAAGCTGTTTTTCGTAAAAACCCTTCTTGTCAAACCAATAGATAGTCAAAATGAACCGTCAACGGTTACCGCCAGACGCAGACTGTTCAGCCGGTTTGAAAAAATGATTTGGGATAACGACATAAATTTTTAAGATGTAAAAATAATCAGGTGATCTATATGAAAAAATATCTTATGCTTTTGGGTCCAAATTTAAATATGGTTGGAATTCGTGAAAAATCAATCTACGGTGCGCAGACTGCCGAGAGCATAAATGACGACGTAAAACGCTATGCGTCAGATAGGGGAGTAGAGGTTGAAATATTCCAGTCAAACAGTGAGGGCGCTTTGATAGATAAAATTCATTCCTCACTAGGCACTTATGACGGAGTAATAATTAACGCAGGAGCCTATACTCACTACAGCTATGCAATCCGTGACGCTATAGCAGCCGTAAAGCCTGTTCCTTTTATAGAGGTTCACATGTCCAACATACACTCACGTGAGGAATTCAGACACAACTCTGTAATAGCTGCGGAATGTGTAGGGCAGATAGCGGGCTTTGGAAAGAATGTTTACATACTTGCTATAGAAGCCTTATTGATGATGTGAGGTAGCCATGGAGAATAGAATAATTAAAGTACAAGACGGATTAAAACACTCAGATGAAGCAGCAATCATTCTTTCGGATATTAACAGACTCTACTTTTCGGGTTTTAAGTCATCAGCAGGTTTGGCTTTAATTACTAAATCCTGTGCCTATCTGATAGTCGATTTTCGCTATGGCGAGGCTGCTAAGGCACAGGTTAAACACATGAATGTAGAGGTTTACCAAAACCTCTTACGGACGCTTAGGGAGCTTTTTAAGAAGCACGGCGTACGTAAGGTGTATTTTGAAAATAATGGAGTTACCCTTAAGCAGGCGAATACCTACAGGGATATGCTTAAAGACTGTGAGGTTACACCTGTCTTTGACACTTACCTCGATGCAATAATCGACAATCTTAGAATAATTAAATCTGATGATGAAATTCAAAAAATCGAACAGGCGCAAAAAATTACCGAAGAGGCTTATCTTGAAATACTAAACTACATTAAGCCCGGCGCAGTAGAAAGAGACATAGCCCTTGAGCTCGAATATCTCATGAGAAAGAAGGGGGCTGAGACCGTAGCGTTTGATTTAATTACAATCACCGGGAAAAATACTTCCCGACCTCATGGAGTACCTGGAGACAGAGTAGTTCGTGACGGCGACTTTTTCACAATGGATATCGGTGCCAGATTTGAAGGCTACAACAGCGACATGACTCGTACAGTAGCAGTAGGGCACGTCAGCGATGAACAGCGCAGTATATATGAAACCGTTTTAAGATCTCAGAAGACGGCTTTACAGAAAATTAAGTCAGGCGTAGCGGCTGAAAAAATAGATTCAATAGCTCGCGATATAATAACTTCAGCGGGATTTGGTGACTGCTTTGGCCATGCTACGGGTCATGGAGTAGGACTTGAAATCCACGAACTGCCGACTGTTTCTGTAAAGAATAAAACGCTGCTCAGCGCTGGAATGGTAATTACCTGCGAACCGGGTATTTATATATCTGATAAATTCGGTGTCAGAATAGAGGATATGGTTTTAGTCACCCCACACGGGTATAAAAACTTCACTACCGTACCCAAAGAATTAATTATTCTCTAACTTCTTGCGCAAAGTGGTTGATTTTTCCCGGTTAATTCTGTATAATAAATGAGGTGTGTCATGTATTTTGCGGTTGTCTGCGTCCGCCTTACAGAGACCTTTATTATCTTAAACGCAGAAGATTGATTATCGTTTTCGCTGTTTGACAGCGCGACAGATGATCTTAAAAATTCATAGGAGGATGAAAATATGATTTCAGCAGGCGATTTCAGAAATGGCGTGACCTTTGAAATGGACGGTCAGGTTGTTTCTATTATCGAATTTCAGCATGTAAAGCCCGGTAAGGGAGCAGCTTTCGTGCGTACAAAAATCAGAAATGTAATCACAGGAGCAGTAGTAGAAAAGACCTTCAACCCCAATGATAAATACCCGACTGCCTTTATTGAGAGAAAGGACATGGAGTATCTTTACAATGACGGTGATCTCTACTACTTCATGGATAGTGAGACCTACGAACAGGCTCCGATAGGCAAGGATGTTCTTGGGGATAACTTTAAATTTGTCAAGGAAAATATGACCTGCAAAATTCTTTCTTACAAGGGCAATGTTTTCGGCGTGGAACCGCCTAATTTCGTTACCTTGGAGGTTACCCAGACTGAGCCCGGTGTTAAGGGTGACACAGCGACAAATGTTACCAAACCTGCTATCGTTGAGACAGGAGCTGAGATTAAGGTTCCTATCTTCATCAACGAAGGCGACAAGATCGAAATAGATACCCGCACAGGCGAGTACATGTCCCGTGCAAACTAAGGAGAATAGCGATGAATTTATCTGAAAAAGCAGCATATATCAAAGGCCTTGCCGACGGATTAAAGCTCGATGAGACTAAGGATGAAAACAAGGTTATTAAAGAGCTTATTAATATTGTCAGCGATATGGCTAACAGAATTGATGAAGTTCAGCAGTTCACTGCAGAGCTTATGGATTCTATTGAAGATATCGACGAGGCAGTAGCTGACCTCGAGGATGAGGTTTATGATGACGGAGAGCTCTGTGACGATGAGTGTGACTGTTGCGATTATGATGATGGAGACACATACTATGAGGCTACCTGCCCCAACTGTGGTGAAGTTATCAATATTGAGGAGGATCTTCTCCTGATGGGCGAGACTAAATGCCCCAATTGCGGTGAGGAGCTGGAGTTCGATTTGTCAGCCTTGGACGACGATAGCTGTGACTGTTGCGATTGCTCGTCACACGACCATAGTGAAGAAGAATAAATATTTCTTCTTTAAAATAAGCAAATATAAAACCCGACGTTTCAAAATCAAAGCGTCGGGTTTATTTTTTTGATTTACAGATTTGTCGGACTAAGTGAGTTGATTATATTTATTGAAGCCATGAACGAAGCCGCGCCAAGAGAGCTGTCTATGGTGGAACTTTTGCTGTATTCGTCTAAAACAATGAGAGCGCTGTAGAGTATTCTGCGCTTGCCGAGCAGTTTAGGATCCATAATTTTTGAACCCGTTATTATGTTACCGAAGCCCGACACTGTCATGAGGTATGCGTTTACCTCCAGTATGTCTTTGATTATTATTTCCACGCTTGCATTGCTGATAGCCAAGCCTGCAAATACGGCAAGATCTACTCCGCTGTTGAGCTTGTATCCGTGAGATCTCAATCCTTCAATAATTCGCATTGTCTTTATGCACAGTCCAAAGGAGTCGTCCTCAGAAAGCGCCAGAGTGTTTGAAATTGCCTGAATGGTGTTGCCTCCGCTCAGCTTTTGTTTCAAAATTTCAAAACATTCATCAGCTTTTGCGATTATTTCTGTTTCATTTGAGTTGCTCAATGCAAAAATCACAGCTGTAATACAGTTTACAGATGAGGTCAAAAAAAAGTGACTCTTTTTTATCATATCAAAGGTCAGTCTTGATCTTTTTGCTAACTTATGGTATTCCTCTAAATTTGAGTTTTTTACAATCAGATAAGCGGCTAAGGTCAGGTAGGCAGAGGGGGAGAAAAGTTCCTTTAAGATATCATAAACCAGGCGCACCTGTTCAAATGTCTTGCTCGGGAACTTGTCCATTGACAGTAAGGTGGCAAGGGGTACGGTTATAGAAACGCTTCTGAAATTTGAGAACATATTTGTGCTGCATTTAATGATTTCCTTAGTCGCCTTAATTCTTTTAGGATTCAGCTCGATACCCTCGTCGGTGTAGATATTGGCGCAAATTGCATAAAGCTGAGAGGACTCCCAGCGAAAGTTTTTTTTCATCATTTCCAAGTTGGAAGCAAAAAGCTTACAGCGCTCCAATAATTCATTAGTCATTTTTTACCCACCTTAATAATTCGACCGCATATCTTTCAAAGGCGGCACAAAGCTTGCTGTGCCGCCTGCATAAAATTAGAATTTCAATTAAACTCCCATCAGCGCTTCGCCTGCTTTGGCGAGTTTATCGGAAAGCTCTTTTGCGTTCTCCTCGCTGTTGCCTACAGCGGTAACATAGAGCTTAATTTTGGGTTCTGTTCCACTCGGGCGAACTATAACGGCATTTTCACCCTCAAGGGAGAAACCGATAACATTAGATTTAGGAAGATTTATCTCCGTTTTTTGCCCGTTGACAATATCAGTGCTGACGCTTTTTAGATAATCATCTACTTTAATTACCTTGAAACCAGCGATTTCAGCAGGAGTATTTTCTCTCAACTCAGTCATGATTTCCTGCATTTTCTTCATGCCCTGTGCGCCCTCAAAAGCGAAGTTTAAGGTTTTGTTGATGTAGTAGCCATACTGATCGTACATCTCGTCGATAACCTGAGAAAGTGTTTTGCCCTGTTTTTTGTAGTATGCAGCCATTTCACAGATAAGCATAGAGGCTACGACGGCGTCTTTGTCGCGTACATAAGTGCCGGCAAGGTAACCGTAACTCTCTTCAAAGCCAAATACATATCTGTTTTCCTCGCCTTTTTTCTCCAGACCGAGGATTTGTTCACCAATATACTTAAATCCTGTGAGTACGTTTCTCAGTTCAGCTCTGTACTTTTCACACAGTTTATTTATCATTATACTTGTAACGATAGTCTTTACAATGATAGGATTTTTAGGCAGAGTTCCCAAGGCTGTACGCTGTGAGAGGATGTAATCGGTAAGCATGATGCCTGTTTCGTTACCGGTAATAAGTCTGTAGCTGTCTCCGTCCTTTGCAGCAATACCTACACGGTCACTGTCCGGATCAGTAGCGAGCAGCAGGTCAGGCTTAAGCTCATCGCATAACTTAAGGCCTAGCTCAAGAGCTTCCTTAAATTCGGGATTCGGATAAGGGCAGGTGGTGAAGTTTCCATCCGGATTTTCCTGCTCTTTAACTATATGAACATCCTCAACGCCGACTCTGTCAAGTATAGCTCTTACCAGCTTGTTTCCTGCTCCGTTTAGTGGAGTGTAAACTACTTTTAAAGCAGAACCAATGCAAGCGTCCTTGTGGATTTGTTGCGCCTGTACATTATCAAGATATGTCTGATACTCGCTGTCCTGTACATACTCAATTACACCATCTGAAATTGCTTTATCAAAGTCAGCAAGCTTTATATCTTCAAAACAATTGAGCTTTTGAATCTCATTATATACTGAGTTAGCACCGTCATCGGTCATCTGACAACCGTCATCGCCGTAGCACTTGTATCCGTTGTACTTTGCAGGGTTGTGACTGGCAGTAATCATAATTCCGGCCTTGCACTTGAGATTACGAACCAAAAACGAAAGAACGGGAGTGGGCTGTAATTCAGCGGTCAGATAAACTTTAATTCCGTTGCCTGCCAGAGTTCTTGCAGCTTCCTTGGCAAAGAGATCAGCCTTGATTCTGGAGTCATAGGAGATGGCTACCGCCGATTGATCATATCTTTGGTTAAGATAATTAGCTAAACCCTGCGTAGCAAGTCTTACATTATAAATGTTCATTCTATTTGTACCTGCACCGATTACTCCTCTTAGTCCGGCGGTTCCGAACTCAAGACAGCGATAGAAGCGGTCGTATATTTCTTCGTCGTTCCCCTGGATCGAATTCAATTCATCAATGAGATCGCTGTCATCGACAGCTTTTGATTTCCATAATGTGTAAAGTTCGTTTGTATCCATAATTAACACCCCTAATCAATTCTGTTAAACCTAATGATTCTTCATAATTATACACAATACAAAAATTATACCATGTTTCTCCAAAAAAGACAAATTGCAAACCGACTAAATAGAAACTGCTACGTTAGACGAACTTGGTCATTATTTCTAAAAGAATTCTTGTGAGCTAAAGTTCAAATGAATTTACCAATTTGCTTGTATTGTTTCGCTTTTTATAGTAAAATATAACTTAGATTTGTCTGATTAATCTGCCAAACACTTATTAGACAAAAACTAGACAAAATATCTGGGAGGACTTACTTTGGACGAAAAAAATAATATGAATTTAAGCCTTGAGGATGACGATATGGACAATTCTGCATTGAATGATCAATCGGAAGCGGCTAATAAGTCACAAGACAAACAGGCTCCGATTGATAGCGATAGTCAAGATGAGGCAGCGGTTACGCAGGAAGAGGATAATCAGCAGGAACACAGCGCCTTAAGCTATGGAGTGAATACTTATTCATCAAATCAGCAATATGCGGCTGTGGCAGTCAAGAAAAAATCACCGGTAATGCCATGTATAATTATTTCCGCCAGTATTCTTGTTTTGGCAGTCGTGCTCGGGATAGTT
This sequence comes from uncultured Clostridia bacterium, assembly GCA_946500295.1. Lineage (GTDB taxonomy): Bacteria > Bacillota > Clostridia > Oscillospirales > Acutalibacteraceae > UBA7067. The sequence goes on from CAMMVF010000011.1 coordinate 72,559, forward strand.
TATCTATTGTTTTTTAACACCTCGATAGCTGGTACATATATTATTGAAAATACCGTTTCAAATGATGCGGATGAGGAAATCACTCAGACTTATTATATTTTTGATGACGATGGAAACCTCAAGATGCTTTTTGGTTCTCTTGAGTTTGACGGTACCTATGAAATTGCTAACGAGGACGGCACAAGCCAGATCACTCTTAATGTTCAGGCTGCTAACCTCTATGGAACATATAACTACAGCGTTAGCGGAAATAAGCTTACCGGTATCAGCATTGAGATTTCTGATACAAGCGGAAATTCCATGAAATTTATCTCGGCTGATTATGAAAATCCCGACATCGCTCCAATTGAGGATGCTAAGGTTGATTCTGCGCTCGTTGGTACATGGGAGGATACCGGTGGTTACGGAGTACAATATACCTTTAATGATGATTCCACACTCGTTATGACAGGAAGCGGAATGATAATTAACTCCTATTATTCTGCGGATAACGGACAGCTGAATATAAAATATTTGGCAGATTCACTTGTTGAAAACGACGCAGAATATTCTGTTGACGGTGAAACCCTTACCCTTAACGGTATGGAATTCCAAAAAAGTGTAGAGTAATAACTCTTATACTGAAAGGTTTATTTGGTGTGTAATATGTTAAAAAAAAGAACGAAGATTTTTTCTATTTTTATGGCAGTATTAATTTGCATTTCAGTTTTTACTGTCGTTAATGCTTCAGCTGCATTTCAGGGCGTTGCCATTGCAAAAAAGCACTATAGTGTTCAGATCGGCTCAACAGTTAGGCTTGAATATACCGGTTCTAACATCACTTGGAGCAGCTCAAATAAAAATGTAGCGACAGTGAGCAGCACAGGTGTTGTCACAGGTGTCTCGATGGGCGTTGCCACTATTACAGCAAAAAGCGGCAGCTACACTGCCACTTGTGAAATCACTTCAGGATTTTACAAGGGTATTGACGTTTCAAGCTGGAACGGCGATGGTACTTCATCAAAGGTCAATTGGCAAAAGGTAGCGGCAGAGGGTATAGACTTTGCGATACTGAGAGCGGGTTACGGATGGGAAGATTATCCTAACCAAAATGACTATGACTTTGTCGATAACGTCAAAGGCTGCGTTGAAAATGATATTCCTTTCGGCATATACTTTTACTCTTACGCTTCCACTACATATGAGGCTGCTCAAGAGGCTCAGTATTTGATAAGGGAACTCAACGAGTATATTCCTTCATACAAGAAATTTATTACCCTGCCGATAGCCTACGACTTGGAAGAAAGCTACCACTATACTATGAGCAGCACAAATCTCACTAATATCATCGTCACATTTTGCAACGCAATGCAGGATCAGGGATATGATGCCATGGTATATGGCAATACTTCCACGTTTAATAATATGAACATCAGTACACTTCAAGCCAATAATATCAGCTTTTGGTACGCTTGGCCTACCAGTAATCCTGATTTTTCTAAACCTGTAACAATAGGCTCTACCGGAATTGTTCCGGAAATTTGGCAGTACTCTTGGACAGGTAATGTAAACGGAGCTGATACAGGCGACGGAGTGGATATGAATGTTCTGTATATGCTCAGCAGTACTAATACAGCTAGCTTTAAATCCACAGCTACAACAGCAAGCTATAATGAGTCTAAAAATACCGCTTCTCTTAAGTGGAATTCTGTATCATCAGCTACATATAATCTATACCGTTGTCCCCTGACTGATTCAGGTAACATAGATACGTCAGCGAGCAGCAGAATATACTCAGGAACAAAGACCTCTTACACAGACAGCTCCATGCAGTATGGAAGGGCTTATTATTATTATACAAATACTTTATTTGGCGGTGATATGCTCGATCCTGACTATAACAAGGTTGTCAGCGGTTACAGCCGTGGTGATTATGTCTATAATGTCAATAGAGGCGATGTCGGTTTAGATAAGTCTATTGATTTGAGAGATGTGATATTGACGCAGATGATAACATTGAAACTAAGGAGCCCTTCAGTAATTGAAAAATATGCCGCCGACTATAATAATGACGGAAGCGTTAACATGCTGGATGCTGTTTCTATTCAAAGAAAAATATTGAATTTAGAATAAAATAGTTTAAGTATGTTTAAAACTCAGGCTGGAACATTTAAAGTGATCCAGCCTGAGTTTTTTTAGTTTGCCCAGAATGGGCAGTAACTAGGTGGTGAAAGTCCACTACAGGC
>CAMMVF010000012.1 GCA_946500295.1 uncultured Clostridia bacterium
GCCGTTTGTCGGGCGAATATTGTCGCACCTCGCATGAGGTGCGTGAGTAGAAATCTTCACGGGCGAAACAACCCGCTCCGTCTGTTTTGTCGCACCTCGCATGAGGTGCGTGAGTAGAAATTACACAAAAATAAATTCATTTCTTTGTGCAACATGTCGCACCTCGCATGAGGTGCGTGAGTAGAAATTGATTCCGACAAATCTGCATCGGTTAACAATTCAGTCGCACCTCGCATGAGGTGCGTGAGTAGAAATGAATTTCCGTGATATCGGTATTTAACCATACGGAGTCGCACCTCGCATGAGGTGCGTGAGTAGAAATATCCAGTCCGCTTGTGTCGGCAAATGCATTGGTGTCGCACCTCGCATGAGGTGCGTGAGTAGAAATGATATTCCCCCTGTCATCGTAGCCCTCATACACGTCGCACCTCGCATGAGGTGCGTGAGTAGAAATGCCCTTTATGCGTGCCGTTTGTCGGGCGAATATTGTCGCACCTCGCATGAGGTGCGTGAGTAGAAATCCTGATTTATGTAATGGTTGATATCTACATCAAGTCGCACCTCGCATGAGGTGCGTGAGTAGAAATGAGATTCACTATATCGTCGGTGACAACTATATCGGGTCGCACCTCGCATGAGGTGCGTGAGTAGAAATTGTTAAAATCGAATTGAATAGCTTATACGCTGCTGTCGCACCTCGCATGAGGTGCGTGAGTAAAATAGTTATATCCTCCTAACGGCAGCGGTGCAGTGGCAGGCTCACCGCTGCCAAAGTCAAACAAGATAATTTACAAAAACAGGTAAGATTATATTGCGTTTTTGTGAAAATTATGCTACACTATGGCTAAAGGAGGAATTAATATGAGCGGTAGAATTGTTAAGGCTATGTCACTCTTGCTTTGTGCGGTGGTGGTTGCTGGGTGCTGTCTTGTGGGGTGTGAGCAAGATAAAAGACCAACTGATTACAACGAAATAACCAAGCAGGATATATATGACGCATTTAAGGAACTCTATCCTGATGCAGAATTGAATGCCGAGGAGCATAAGCTATATTTGAATAAAGATGGTGAATATCCCATCATCGGGAATTACTGGCTGGATTTAGACAGCGTGGCTATTCCCGAGGAGTTCAGTTTTAACATTAAATCAGCTGAAGATGTTGAGACAATATTAAATTGTTATATGAAGCTGTTTTATGATGATTGGACAGATGATAACATGGAAGAGTTTTTCGAATTCTATACCATTACTGACGACAGCGTAGAAGATAATTACAGTGAAGACTATGAATTTCATGGTTGGACATTTAGTGTTTTTTATGATGACCGTGACAGTGAAATATTTATATATTTACCGAATTTATAATATTGTATATTTATTTTGATATCGAACAAAGCATCTACTTAGTAGGTGCTTTTTATATTACCTTAATTTAACGAAATGGAGGAATTTTAATGGCTGATGAAATCAATGTAGGTAGGCTTGTAGCCGAAATTATTCCGGGAATAACAATGAATAATATGTAATAGAACAAAACAACAAAATTTAGGTCTTAAACTAACAAATAAGAATTATTTCTAAATTTAAGTAAAATATTAATTTTAATACTGTCTTTTTCAGCCTGCTTCAAAACTCGAAACAGGCTTATTTTCGCAAATTATCAGAATATTCTGTGAATATATACCAGTAATGCCCTGCCATACTTAAACAAACTGCACAAAGCAATGAAGTTTTTGATTTTACTTAGATTTCATTGACAATTTTTAGGCTTTCGACTATTATAATTAATATAACAATATAAACACTGTTTAATAAACGAACACCGTTTAATTATTATGATTATTATGAAGGGAGCAAGCGCTTTGGGGCGTGAAAGACAGATACAAAAAAACAACGAAACCAGAAAAGCTATAATAGACGCCGCTGTTTCTATCGGCCTTGAAGAGGGATTTGACGAGCTTTCAATCCGCAAGATAACCGACAGGCTCGGCTATTCCGCAGGGATAGTCTATCATTATTTTAAAGATAAGCAGGAAATACTCGACATTATTCATAATCAAACCAGCCTTGAACTCAAGGATGCAGTTGAGGCTTGCATTAGCCCCGAACGCAGCTTTGAAGAAAATACAAAGGTAGTTTTTAAGATGGTCTGTGAGATGATGAAGTGCAACCCCGACACATTCAAACTTATATTGGTTAACAGAGGCTCTCGCAGCAGTGAGTCGATTGACCTGTGGCTCGACATGGTAAAACGGTGCATCGACATGGGTATAGAAAGCGGCGAACTAAGAGATGTTGACAGTGAGATAACCGCTCACACCCTGCTAAACACAATTTTGGTGGCCCATATGATAATAAGCGACAGGAAAACCGAAAAGTCAAAAATCGAGGATATATTTAACACTGAGCTTGATATAATTTTGCATGGGATATTAAAATAATTTATTTTAGTAGGAGGAATTTATATGCCCTGGTATTTGATTGTCATTTTAATAATTCTGGGAGTGGTAATATTGTCGGTAATATTTTGGCATCTATTAGCTAGATACTTTTTCAATAAAACTATCCTGCGAAAAGAAAACCAGATTACAATCGAGGAAGCCGACAAAATGATGGGCACCCACTGGGGTCAGTTTACCGAGCTTATGAGCGAAAGGAAAAAATGGTTTGACGCTCAGAGCTTTGAGACCGTATCTATACAATCTGACGATGGCTTAAAGCTTGTCGGTCACTACCTTGAAAGCGACCCAAGCTCCAAAAAAATAGTAATTGCCTTTCACGGATACTCGAGTAAGGGAATGAGCGACCACTGCGCCACCGCAAACCTGTATTACAGGCTTGGAATAAATACGTTGATAGTCGATGAGAGAGCACACGGAGAAAGCGAGGGAAAGTACGTAGGCTTCGGAGTTTTGGACAGATATGACGCTTTGAAGTGGATTGAATATGTAATTAACCGCTTTGGCAGCGACTGCACAATCATTCTTCACGGAATTTCAATGGGCGGCGCTACCGTATTGATGACTGCAGGACTTAATCCGCCGAAGAACGTCAAGGCTATTATCGCAGACTGCGCCTTCACCTCTGCATATGACGTATTTTCCCACGTTCTTAAAACTTGGTATCACATACCGAGCGGCCCTATTTTGAAAATCACAGAGAAAATGGGGCGCAAGGAGGCAGGCTACGGCTATAAGGACTGCTCAACACTTGACGCAGTAGCTAAAACCGACATTCCGATTTTATTTATCCACGGCGGCAAGGATACCTTTGTTCCCACATGGATGAGCAGAGAAAACTACAAGGCGTGCGCCTCACCGAAAGAGCTTGTAATTGTTGAAAACGCCGCCCACGGCGAGAGCTTCTTTATGGACAATGCTAAATGTGAAAAAGCGATTTCAGACTTTATCGGCAAATACTGCTGATGAAGGTTTTGAATACATAAAAACCAAGTAAATTAAAAGGAGATTTTAAAATGTCGGTAAAGTACTATCCAATCACAAACGCACAGAAAATTCACTTCTTCACCCAGACTGTTTGCCCCAAAAAACAGCTTCTCAACATTGGCGTAAGCGTAACCATTGAGCTTGATGTTGACTTTGATGCATTGAAGCAGTCAATTTACGAGGCTTATGACAGAAACGAATCTATGAGAATCCGCTTTCACCTCACCAAAGACAACGAGACGGTTCAGTACATAGCACCCAAAGAAGATAGGGATATCCAATACTTTGACTTCAGACATTGGAAGGAGGAGGACGCCGCTGACGAAATGCGCCGCTGGACAGAGATTCCCTTTGAGCGCTATGACTCGCCAATGAACAAAATTGTAATGATAGATATGCCGCAGGGCTACAAAGGTCTTTACTTTCTTGTTGACCATATGACCGCCGACGCTCAGTCGCTGATTGTCTTTCTTGAGGATATCATCAGAATCTACTGTGCAAAAAAATATGACGAGGAATATCCGAAGCCGCTTAAATCCTATGTTGAGCAGCTCAAGAAGGATTTGGAGTATGAAAACAACTCAAAGCAGCTTTTAAGGGACAGAGAGGCCTGGACGAACGAAATCAAAAATTCCGAACCGATTTATGCGGATATCTTTGGAAATCATGCTCTGCAAAGGGAAAGATTCACAAAGAATAATCCTAAGCTCAGAGCTGCAACCAGCGTGACAACGGACGTCACCGCAGGCATCAAAACCTTCCATCTCGAGGCTGACGCTTCAAAGCGGCTTATGGACTTCTGCGCTGAATATCATGTTCCGCCGGTTTGCCTTTTGCTGATGGGACTTAGAACCTATATTTCAAAGGTGAACAACAAGCAGTCTGACATTTCAATTCAGTCCACCATTTCCCGCCGTGCAACCCTGCTTGAGAAAAAATCCGGCGGCACAAGAATCCACTTCTTCCCCTGCCGCACCATTGTAAACACCGAGGACTCCTTCCTCGACGGACTTGAGAAAATGCGTGAGGCTCAGAACAAAAACTTCAGACATTCAAACTTCAATCCGCTTGAGGTCTTTGCTATCAGACAGAAAATTTACAATCTTGAGCCGGGTCAGGGATACGAGCCGCTGTCGCTTACATATCAGCCATTGTCAAGAAAGAGCGAGGATATGCCGGATGTAAGGTACAAGTCAAACTGGTATTCAAACGGCGTAGCAGCTCAGGCTTTATACCTCACGGTTATGCACCGCCCCGAGGACGACGGGCTTGACTTCGATTTTGAGTATCAGAAGATCAAGGTTACTCCCGACCAGCTGGAGCTTATATACTACTATCTGTGCAAGATTATGTTCTACGGAATTGAGCATCCCTACGCTTCAGTCGGCGAGATTATTGACGCAGTTTAATTTTACTTGTAAAGCAGTCTTAAAATAAATATTACAGAGGAGATATTAAAATGACATTGGATATAAAATCTTTTACAGACATTATGGCAGAGTATGTTGACCTTGACGGGAAGGAGGTAAGTGAGGATTCTCGCTTTATTGAGGATCTTGGCTTCAACTCCTACGACTTCATGAGCCTGCTCGGAGAACTTGAGGATAAATACGACGTTGAGGTTGACGAGCGTGAGGTAACTAAATTCCGTACCGTCGGCGAGGCAATGGAGTACATAAACTCTCTCGGTGAATAAGGAGGATAAAATGGATACAAGTATGATTCGTCCCACCAAGCGCTACGAAAACCTCAAGGAGCTTGTGGCTGACGCCGCCCGCAAATACGGTGATTGCGATGCTTACCGCTACAAGAAAAACAAGGAGATTGTCAGCAAAACCTACAACGATTTGCTCGCTGATACTCAGGCGTTTTCACGTGCTTTAGACGCCATGGGACTGCTCGGCAAGCACATTGCCGTGGTCGGAGCGTCAAGCTACGAGTGGATAGTAACCTACTTTGGCACAGTCAACAGCGGCGGTGTCATAGTCCCCATTGACAAGGAGCTGGGCGGAGACGACATTGCAGAGCTGTTAAATCGCGCCGATGTAGAGGCTGTAGTATATGACACTCTGCTCTATGACAGAATCGAGCGCATCAGGGAGCTGTGCCCGAACATTCGTTTCTTTATTGATTCCACGCTTGAGCTCGACGGCGAAAACGCCCTGTCCTTTGAAAAACTCATTGAAGCAAACCGAGGAAGCTTTGACACGGAGATTGACAGAGAAAAAATGTGCGCCATTCTATTTACCTCGGGTACTACAGGCAAGAGCAAGGGCGTAATGCTCACTCATAAAAGTCTGACCGACAACGCCACCTGTATGGATATGGAAGAGCCCGAGGGTTCAATAATGCTTTCCGTCCTCCCCATCCACCACGCCTACTGCTTTACCTGCGATATCCTTGCAGGAATGTGCACGGGAGCCGTAGTTTGCTTTAACGATTCCATCATGCGTCTTGCAAAAAATATCGGCATCTTTAAGCCGAATATTGTTTTGCTTGTACCGATGATAATCGAGTCTGTTTTTTACAAGCTTCAGGAGGCGGCTAAGGCTTATCCGGATGTACCGAAGCCGATGCTTGCAAAGAAGATATTCGGGGAAAATCTACGCACAATATACAGCGGCGGAGCTTACTTAAACCCGAAGCTGGTAGTCGCTTTTGACGAGTTTGGAATTGAGCTTATTCAAGGCTACGGAATGACGGAATTTTCTCCTCGAATCAGCGCCAATATGCGCCGTTGCAGCAAGCTCGGCTCTGTAGGAATACTCATTCCGGGTTGCGAAGCTAAGGTAGTAGAAGGCGAGCTGTGCGTAAGAGGCGACAGCATGATGCTCGGTTACTACAAAGACGAAAAGACTACAAACGAAACCATAATAGACGGCTGGCTTCACACCGGCGATTTGGCTTATGTTGACGAGGATAACTTCGTATTCATCACAGGCAGAAAGAAAAACCTGATTATCCTCGCAAATGGCGAGAATGTATCTCCCGAGGAGCTTGAAAACAAGTTCAGCGGCTGGCTTCCGGCAAAGGAACTTATGGTTTACTCCGATGAGGGAAAGATAGTTTTAGAGGTTTATCCAAACTCTGAAGTACTCGCCGCCATGAATATTACCGATTTTAAGAGCGTTGCCGAGCAAAAGGTTGCTGAAATAAACAGTGATCTACCCCTTTACAAACAGATTCATCATGTTATAATCAGGGAGGAAGAGTTTGAAAAAACCTCTTCGAGAAAAATCAAACGCAGAAATAACACCTGAGGAGGAACGTGTATGACATTTCAAGAAGCTTTTGCCGAGGTAAAGGAAATTATTTCAAAGGCTGACGTGAGCAAGTACAACGGAGGGCATATAGCCTTTCAGGTAAATCTGAGAGGAGAGGGCGAGGGCGCTTTCTATGTAGAGCTTGACAACGGATTTGTAGATGTTCAGCCCTACGAATATTACGACAGAGACGTTATATTCACCGTAGGAACTAAGGATTTTCTGAAGATTATGAAGGGCAAGCTCGACCCGGTGCTGGCTTTTACAATAGGAAAGCTGAAAGTTGACGGAGACATCGGCAAGGCTCTTGAAATTCAAAAGCTGATTAAGAGCTGAGTTTATTTAAGACAGAACAGGCTGTATCGCAATGTGTGATACAGCCTGTTTTATATTGAAATATCTATTTGAACTCATGCAGAACTTACACAGAATTTCTGATATATATCACTCATACAAGTCCGTTGACAGATAACGCTCGCCCGAGTCAGGGAGTACGGTGACTATGGTCTTTCCGCTGTTTTCCTCCATCATTGTAAGCTTATGTACGGCACACAAGGCAGCTCCCGAGGAAATACCGACCAGAAGCCCCTCACTGTCTGCAAAGGCACGGGCGTAGGCATAGGCTTCCTCGTCCTTTACTGTGATTACGGCGTCGCAGATATCGAGGTTTAACGTATCGGGAATAAAGCCTGCCCCTATCCCCTGTATCTTATGAGCTCCGCTTTTGCCCTTTGAAATTATCGGGGAGGAGTGTGGTTCTACTGCTATATTTTTAATTCTCGGGTTTTTGGTTTTGAGATAACCTCCTACCCCGCTGAATGTACCACCTGTACCGACAGCCGAAACAAAGATATCCACCTCGCCCTCGCTGTCACGCCAAATTTCCGGACCCGTTGTCTCAAAATGCGCCCGTGGATTGGCAGCGTTTTCAAACTGCCCCAAAATCACGGAGCCGTCGATTTGCTTGTGCAGGAGATTTGCCATATCTATAGCTCCCTGCATCCCCTTTGAACCATCTGTAAGCACTATTTCTGCACCGTAGGATTTGAGCAGCTTTCTTCTCTCCTCCGACATGGTTTCGGGCATAGTGAGAATAGTCTTATAACCCATTACTCTGGCAACTGCTGCTATTCCGATGCCCGTATTTCCACTGGTGGCCTCTATTATAGTTGCTCCCGGACGGAGCGCACCGCTGCGCTGGGCGTCATCTATCATATACATAGCAACCCTATCCTTTACACTTCCGGCGGGGTTGAAGCACTCGAGCTTTACCAGCAGCTTTGCGTTTTTTATTTTATATTTCTCTTGAAACCGCCGAGGTCTGAACATAGGGGTGTTGCCGATAAGCTCGAGCAGCGAGTTTTTGACATTTGACATGAATCTATCATCCCTTCCCCTGCCGAAAACTCGGCAGAATATATGTTAAAAAAGCGCCATACAAGCTGTACGGCGCCTTTTATCGTTAAATAAATCAGAGCAGCTTGCTGTAGCTCATGAGCTCATCGGGAAGCTCGGAAGCGTCAGCCGAAATCAGAAGAGTGATCTTTGTTTCAGCCTTTTCTGCAAGGCTGCTGAGCATTTTTACGAGCTGGCTCAGCTTTGAGAAATCCTTGCCGCAGATTTTGAAGGTTGAATCAACAAAGATATCAGTTACGTCGTAGTTACCTGCACAAATTCCGCAGACAAAGCCGTAGAGAACATCATAGCCCTGTACGCCGTACTGGTCTGTATCAATAAGTCTGGCCTTGTGTGTAACGTCGAAGGTAAGCTTAGCGCCCTTTTCAATTACTACAACATTGCCGGAGGAGGTAGCAACCGCCTCGTTGGCCAGAGAAATTAACTTTTTGGTTTTTCCTGTACCTTTTTTTCCTATAAGTAAAGTTACCATGGGATTTGCCTCCTTATATATTACCGCTGTGCGGTTAATTCCTTATTTAATTAAAGTCTTGCCTCAAGAGCTTCCTTCTGCTCCTCATAGCCAGGTTTTCCGAGCAGAGCGAACATATTCTTCTTGTAGCTCTCAACTCCGGGCTGGTTGAACGGGTTAACACCGAGGAGATATCCGCTGATAGCGCATGCCTTCTCAAAGAAGTAGATAAGATAACCGAGCTCAGCTTCGTCCATTCTCTCAGCAGTAAGTACAACATTCGGTACTCCACCGTCATTATGAGCGAGCACTGTTCCCTGGAAAGCCTTTTTGTTTACATAGTCAACAGTCTTTCCTGAAAGGAAGTTGAGACCGTCAACATTCTCGGGGTCTGTGCCGATAGTGATAGTTCTCTTAGGCTCGTTGAAGAGGACAACCGTCTCAAACAGAGATCTTCTGCCGTCCTGGATGTACTGACCCATTGAGTGCAGGTCAGTTGAGAAGGTAACAGACGCTGGGAATATTCCCTTGTTGTCCTTGCCCTCACTCTCACCGAAGAGTTGCTTATACCACTCGCTCATCATGGTGAAGGCGGGCTCATAGCTCACCAAAATTTCTGTGGTGTAACCCTTTGCATAGAGGATATTTCTGATTGCAGCGTACTTGTAGCAATCGTTTGTGCTGAGGTCATCATTATCAAAATCAGACTGAGCTTTTGCAGCGCCAGCCATGAGTGCGTCGATATCCGCACCTGAAACTGCAATCGGAAGAAGTCCTACGGCTGTTAACACTGAAAAGCGTCCGCCTACGTCGTCAGGTACTACGAAGGTTTCGTAACCCTCCTTATCGGCGAGTGCCTTCAGAGTGCCCTTTTCCTTATCGGTGGTGCAGAATATTCTCTCCTTTGCCCCGTCTTTACCGTACTTGTTCTCGAGCAGTTCTCTGAACACACGGAAGGCGATCGCTGGCTCTGTGGTTGTACCTGATTTTGAAATCATATTTATAGATATGTCCTTACCCTCGCAGATGTCGATAAGCTCTGCAAGCGCTGTGGAACTGATGCTGTTACCGGTATAATAAATATCCGGTGTGTCCTTCTTCATCGCATTGTAGTTGGGCGACTTAATAAAATCTATTGCCGCTCTTGCACCAAGGTACGAGCCGCCGATGCCGATAACGATAAACACATCGGAATTTTTCTTGATTTTTTCAGCTGCTGCTTTAATACGAGCGAATTCGTCTTTGTCATAATCACTCGGCAGAGTAAGCCAGCCGAGAAAATCATTACCAAGACCTGATTTATCATGTAGTGTTTTGTGAGCTGTTTTAACCTGTTCCTTTATTGCAACATACTCATCCTCGCTGACAAAAGCCTGAAGATGCTTGTCACTTAATTTAGTTGCCATTGTAATATCCTCCTTGCGTTCGGTCAACTGACCGATGTTACTGATATTATTTTACAATATCTCTACAATTTTTGCAAGGTAATATTGTTACTTTTTTCTGAACACAGTCAAAAGTGCACGAGGTATGAAAACAAAAGCTGAAAAACCGCCCCGAAACTTATCTCTTCAGCGCTTTCAGCGGCTGTAATTTCGTACTCGCCCAAGAGCTTATCATTAAGATAATACTGCACCTTTCCAACGCTGTCGCCCTTATTGACCGGAGCGGTTATCTCCTCGTTCATAGTGGTTTTTGAGATCACCTCTCCCTCCTTACCCTTTTCAACTAGGAAGCTTCCGTTTAAATTAAGCTCTACCGGCAGCTCTGAACTCATGGCACCGCTCACCTCAACTAATGACGGTAAATCATCGGGCTTTTGGGGGCTGACGCTTGCATAGCCTGCAAAAGCAAAATCCAAAAGCGCAGCCGCATCGTTGAAGCGCTCTTTTCCGGTGGCAGCTCCTAAAACTACGGCTATCGGCTTTAACCCGTCCCTCTCGGCAGTTGCAGTAATGCAGCAGCCTGCATCATCGGTAGTGCCGGTTTTCAGCCCTGTAATGCCGTTATAGGTTTTGAGCAACTTATTCGTATTTACTATCTGGGTTGCTCCGTCTCTGAGGGTATCCATCCAAATGGTACAGTAGTTAAAAATCTCATCGTGCTTTATAAGCTCCCTTGACATAACAGCCACGTCATAGGCAGAAGTAATGTGTCCGTCCTCGTCAAGTCCGTTGCAGTTTTTGAAGGTCGTGTCGTTCATTTTTAATTCTTTAGCCCTTTGATTCATCTGCTCGACAAAGGCTTCCTCGCTACCGCTTATATGCTCGGCAAGGGCAACTGCGGCGTCGTTTGCGCTGGCGACAGTCGTAGCCTTTATCAAATCATCCACGCTCATTACCTCGCCCTCTTCAAGCCAGATATCGCTGCCGCCCATTGAGGCGGCATGAGCGCTGGCGCTGACCATATCATCCATTGAAATCTTCCCGTTGTCGATAGCTTCAAACACCAGCAGTAAGGTCATGACCTTGGTTATTGAGGCGCAGGGGCGTTTGCCGTGGCTGTCCTTTTCAAACAAAATCTGGCCGCTGGCGCTGTCCATTAAGACAGCCGAGGGCGCCGTAATAGACTCGGCTGACAGAGCCTGTACCGGAGTAAATGCAGAGATTGTGAACATCAGAGCTGTAATGCAGAGGATTGAAATTACTGTTCTTAGTTTTTTCAAGTTACCATTTCCCTTCCGTAAGCCGTAGAATTTGTATTAATTTATATGACGAAGGGTAAGAGTATATGAACAGCCTCTGCATAGAAATAATCTGTAAAAAATTATGGCAAGGTGTTTCCGGCTGCCTTATATATATCGTACCATTGACTGCGAGTAAGCTCTATATTTGCTCCGCTGCAAATTTCTTTGAGCCTTTCAGGGTTTGTTGTGCCTGAAACAAGCTGAATTTTAGCCGGGTGGCGCAATATCCATGCGGCAACTATGGAGTTCTTGGTAACAGCGTACAAATCGGCAAGGTCTTGCAAGCAGGAATTAAGCACGGGGAATTTGGGGTTACCAACGAATACTCCCTCGAAAAAGCCGTACTGAAACGGCGACCATGCCTGAACGGTGATTCCGTTTAGTCTGCAATAATCCAGCGTCATACCGTCTCTGTCGCAGGCATTTTCGTTTTTCATATTGGTATTCATGGCAAAGTCAATCATTCCTGTAAACATGGGTCCGAACTGGAGCTGGTTTACAACTATTGGTAAGCTTGTCCATTTCCTCAAAAGCTCAAGCTGCATGGAGTTGAAGTTGCTAACTCCAAAAGCGCCGACCTTGCCCTGCTCGTGCAAGGTAGAAAAAGCCTGAGCTATTTCTTCAGGTTCCAGCAATGCGTCCGGGCGATGCAGCAGCAAGATATCCAGTCGGTCAATATTGAGCCTTTTCAGGCTTCCTTCCACACTCTCGATAATATGCTCCTTTGACAAATCATAATATCCGCTGCAAATACCGCACTTGCTCTGGATAATCATTTTACTGCGCTTTTCTGGAAAGAGGCTAAGATATTTGCCGAATACTTTCTCGCATTCTCCGTCTCCGTAAATATCGGCATGGTCAAAATAATTTATACCGCTATCAAGGGCAGTATCAATAAGAGAAAACGCCTTATCCTCATCAAGCTGATTGAGCCTCATACAGCCCATAATTACAGATGACGCCGAGTAATCGGCAAGGTGTTGATATTTCATAATCCCACTCCTTGTATAATTTTTTATTAATGATTAAATTATTCGCTTAATAAAAGCTGTGCGGCTATATTCGTTACATCAAATAGCCAACAAAACTTCAATAGCTTTTATTAGCTGTATTCTAACATTTTAATTAAATATATGCAAGAAAAAGCCGCTAAACTGTGCAACATCAGTTTAGCGGTATTAAAACTTATTATACTTTTTGGTCGGAAACCAGCACTCCGCAGACTAAATAGCGGTTTTCGGAATTGCTGCCGTCGCAGGTGCTGAGGGTGACTATTTTGTCATCGGTCGTGACCTCTACCCCGTCTCTCACATTTGCAATCGAGGACTGCGGGTTCATAGCTTCATTCAAAAAGCTTTGGTATTCATTAGGCTGAGTAAAGTCGAAGGCATACATAATATGCCTGTCGTCATACTGAAATGCTGAGAAAATCTCGTAGGTGAGAACTCTGTCCTCAGTGAAGATATAGAAATAGGGATTTTTGTTAAAATACTCTGCATCCTCGTAATAGTGGAGATTTTGAAACATCGAGCCGTTTAACATTTCGTGGCCGTAAATTAATGTGTTGGGGTCGCTGAAGTCCTTGGAGTTACATTTTTCAGTGTAGATAGTTCCGTATATGGAATAATTCTTGTAAATATCATGGGTGAGGTAGAAGGAGTCATCCTGCTCGGAAGCTTGCGCTATCGGATAGTCAACCTGTGTACCGGGTATATAAATCCAGGCATAAAGGTCGCTGTTGATCTCCCTCATATTGTCAAAGCTTACAGGGATTGAGGTGTAATTATAGTACTCGTTCCCGTCAGCATCGTACTCTATTACATACTCGCTTGTGACATTATCGTTGTCAACGGTAGGATTAGTCTGATTAACGTCGGAAACAGGCTCGGTGACCTGAGTGTCACTTTGCTCAGTTGCAGGTATAGTCTGAGGCTGTGATGAAGATGGGTTTTTAAATATATCTGTGTCGGGTGGTCCTGCACAAAAATTATAAGCCAAAACCGCAGTAAAAACCGCTACAATCACTGCCAGAGTAATCAAAACCGTTAAAACTTTTTTTCCGCTTTTCTTGCTCTTTGACACCGGATTACCTCCAATTCACTTAAGAATAGATTTCGTCCTCAAATACCCTCAAGCAGTAATCATCCAACTATCTCACAGATATCCAAAAGTGAATCCACAACAAGCGCTCCTGTCGAAGACAAATCCTCCCTGCTCTGGTGTCCGGCTGAGAGCAAAACACACTCGGCTCCCAAAGCCTGCGACACCATATAATCCTGAACGCAGTCACCTATGACCAAAATGTCATCACTTCTCAAGTCATAGCTTTTGGCTATAGCCTGCGCTCTGCCGACCTTACTGTGTACATAGTGGTCGTCAGCTCCCGAGATCACATCAAAATAATCATAAAGCCCGTAGCGTCGAGCTCCGTTTTCAATTACAGATTGCTGAGAACCGGAGACAAGAGCCTGAATCTTGTTTCTTTTGGAGAAATATTCAAGCAACTCCTGTGCCCCGTCCATTACGGGATTATCCCCTATATGTTTCTGATAGCCCTGTTGAAACTCATGGGCTATGGTATCAAAGGAAATCTCATTTAGGTCAAAAATGTGCTCGTAGAACTTTGAAATAGGGGTATCTATATAGCTTTTGTACTGCTGTAGATTTATCAGTGGCAGGCTGCGCTTTCGGAGCATGTCGTTGACAGACTCCAAAGCTACCTCGACGTCGTCAATCAGAGTACCGTTATAATCCCAAAATATACAGCTTGAATTAAGCCTCATCTCACTGCTCCATACCGATTTTAATTGCCTTTTTGTTGAGCTCCAACATATTTGCCTTGCGAGCTGGAACACATTTTTCTATAGCCTTGTAAAGTGATTCCTCGCTGCAAAAGCCGAGCTCCTTAAAGAGCTTTCCGACTAAGATAATGTTTGCAAGTCCCTTCAGTCCGTTTTCCTCGGCAAGCTTTGTAGCAGGCACATAGAAGGCTTTAACGTCCTCCCTGTCCACCTTTTTATCTATTAAAAAGCTGTCAACAACCACTGTGCCGCCGGGAACTACTGTGTCGATAAATTTATCAAACGAGGGCAGGTTCATTGCGATTAAGGCATTCGGAGCAGTAACCAGCGGAGAGCCTATCGCCTTATCTGAAATACATACGCTGCAGTTTGCGGTACCGCCTCTCATCTCAGGACCGTAGGATGGTAGCCATGAGATTTCCTTATCCTCCATAAGTCCGGCGTAGGCTATTACCTTTCCGGCAAAGAGGATTCCCTGTCCGCCGAAGCCTGCTAAAATCATATTGTAATTTGTGCTCATTTCAGCCTTGCCCCCTTTTCTTCGTCCTTATATACTCCCAAGGGATAGTAGGGTATCATCTTTTCTCTGAGCCAGTCGAGAGCTTCAACCGGACTTAAACCCCAGTTGGTAGGACAGGTAGAGAGAACCTCAACAATAGAGAAGCCCTTTCCGTCTATCTGATTTTGGAAGGCCTTTTTGATGGCCTTTTTAGCGACGTTTATGTTCTTTACACAATCTACAGCTACTCTCTGAGCCAGTGCTACTCCGTCAAGAGTGGAAAGCATCTCGCAAACTCTGACAGGATAACCTGCCGTATTTACGTCACGACCATAGGGAGTGGTCTGAGTCACCTGACCCGGAAGTGAGGTCGGTGCCATTTGACCGCCTGTCATGCCGTATATGGTGTTGTTTACAAATATAACTGTTATATTTTCGCCTCTGGTAGCGCTGTGCACCGTCTCAGCGGTACCAATAGCGGCAAGGTCGCCGTCACCCTGATACGTGAAGATTACGTTGTCGGGCTTAGCTCTTTTCAGTCCCGTGGCTACAGCCGGCGCTCTGCCGTGGGGAGCCTCTACCATATCGCAATTAAAATAATCATAATTCATTACGGCGCAGCCAACAGGCGACACGCCAACAGTTTTGCCCTCTACGCCGAGCTCGTCAATAACCTCTGCTACAAGACGATGAATAATACCGTGAGTGCAGCCGGGACAATAGTGGAAGGGAGCTGAGGTGAGAGCGTGCGGCTTTTCAAATACAACTGCCATTATTTTTCGCCTCCAAGCTTGATAATTTCATCCAGTACCTCTTCGGGAGTGGGTATCATTCCGCCTGTTCTGCCGTAAAATGCTACAGGCTTTGAGCAATTAATCGAAAGCTTTACATCATCAATCATCTGTCCCATGGACATTTCTACGCAGAGGAACTTCTTCGCAGTCTGAGCTGCCTTCTGAAGTGCATCTGTTGGGAAAGGCCAGAGAGTGATCGGACGGATAAGTCCCGCACGGATTCCCTGCGCTCTGGCAAGATCCACTGCGCTGTGGGAAACTCTTGCGGAGGCGCCATAGGCTACTACGATGATATCCGCATCCTCTGTGAGGTACTCCTCAGCCATTTGCTCATTTTTCTTGATTATCTCGTATCTTTCAAATCTTTCTTTTACGAGCTTTTCGAGCGCTTGAGGTGTGAGATAGAGCGAATTGATAATGTTGTGCTCTCTTTTGTTTTGGTGGCCGTTGGTAGCCCAAGGCTTTTCGGGAAGCTTTAAATCACTGCCGTCGGGAATCTCAACCGGCTCCATCATCTGACCGAGCATACCGTCTGCCAGTATCATCGCCGGCATTCTGTACTTATCGCCGAGGTCAAACGCCTTACCGACCAGATTTACCATTTCCTGAACAGTCGCAGGAGCAAAAACCAAAATCTGAAAGTCGCCGTGGCCTGTAGCCTTTGTTGCCTGCCAATAATCAGCCTGCGAGGGCTGGATTCCACCGAGACCCGGACCGCCTCTCTGTACATTTATTATCAGAGCAGGCACGTCTGAGCCTGCCATATATGAAATTGCCTCAGTCTTAAGGCTTATTCCCGGTGAGCTTGAGGAGGTCATTGCACGGCATCCGGCGCTGGAGCAGCCCAAAACCATGTTGGCAGCTGCAAGCTCGGACTCTGCCTGTAAATATGTACCACCGACTTTCGGCATTCTCTTTGACATATATGCCGCAAGCTCTGTCTGAGGAGTTATGGGGTAACCGAAGAAATGGCGGCAACCTGCCTGAATAGCTGCCTCGGCAAGAGCCTCGTTACCCTTCATCAAAAATCTTTCTCCCATTTTCTCTTATCCTTTCTTAACTTATCTTTCAACGGTTATTGCAAGATCGGGACACATTATTGCGCAGGATTTACATCCGATACACTTTTCCTCATCTATGAGTGAAGCCGGATGATAGCCTTTTGCATTTATTACATCGAGCTTTAATGCTATGATATGCTTCGGACAGGCATTCACACACAGCTCGCAGCCCTTGCAAAGGTTTTCATTGACCGTTATTCTGGGCATTTTCTTTCCTCCTATCAAATTAAATAATTTAAATCTTCGCCCGCGTGACAAGCTCGCTTGATCACGTCAGCGACGATTGCAACCGTCGCCGGGGAGCTTTGCTCCTCAGGGTTTCGGTGGGGGATTATAACCCCCACCGAAAGACTGAATGGAACCCGCCGCCTACAGAGGCGGGGGACATCGGCGACTTGGTTATATTTTTCAAAACGGAGGCTTAACTATTCGCTTGACCCCATAAAGGTTCGGCAAGTTAAGTTCGTTTATAAGCCTATTTTCCACCGCCGTAAACTTCAGCGGCAAACCGAGAAGACGAGCAGTCTGCTCGGCAAAGTCAACCGAGGAGATTATATCCTCGGTTGTGGTTAAGCCTTGGAGATGTGAGTTGTTTATCACCGCTGTGGCCCTTATTCTGGAGGCGGACTCTATCTCCCTCAGGATTTGGGCGCACTCCTCCGGCGTAGAGGTTAAACTGCGAAATCTGTTGATTACATAGCAGATTTCTTTATCCTCTATAGAGTTGATTTTTGCGCTGTACCTGCCGAGCGCAAAGGCGCCTGCATCATCTCCGCCCACGTCGCAGACGACATGGTCATCTCCAGGCTCAAAGATAGTATCCATCGCCGCCGGGAGGGAGGGATTGTCGAGGTTTGTCGAGACAAATATCGGCGCAGCCACCCTAATCCCTCGGCTTTGCAACAGCTCCTTATAATCACCGGTTCTGAAATACGGATTTACCACGTCCATGTCGGCTATGGTGACGCTCTCGCCACGGGAGGCTAAATCCAAAGCGATATTAAGCGAGAGGTTGGTCTTACCGCAGCCGTAGTGGCCGAGGATTATCGTTAAGCGTTTAAATTCAGTCATATTCACACTTCACAGTTATATTTGGTCGAGAGCCTGCTTAAAGTCGGCAAGCAAATCGTCAATGTCCTCCAGTCCGACTGACAATCTAATCATATCCGGACTAACTCCGCAGTCCTCAAGCTGCTCGTCGGTCATTTGGCGATGAGTAGTGCTTGCCGGGTGCAAAACGCTGGTTCTTAAATCTGCGACATGGATAACCATAGCTGCGAGCTTTAAAGACTCCATCAGCTTAGCCGCCTTCTCTCTGCCGCCCTTTACTCCGAAGGAAACAACTCCGCTGGTGCCGTTCGGCATATATTTTTTAGCAAGCTCATAATACTTGTTGCTTTCAAGTCCCGGATAATTTACCCATGCGATTTTGTCGCTGCTCTCTAGGAATTTTGCAAGTGCAAGAGCATTTGCACAGTGGCGAGGAACTCTCAGGTGGAGAGTTTCAAGTCCTAAATTGAGCAAAAACGCATTCATAGGCGCAGCCTGCGCACCCATATCTCTCATAAGATGGGTTCTCGCCTTGGTTATATACGCCGCCTTGCCGAAAGCTTCGGTATATACAGTGCCGTGATAGGTTTCATCAGGCTCGGTGAGCATCGGGAAGTTGCCACTGTTCCAGTCGAAGTTTCCGCTGTCAACTATAGCTCCGCCGAGAGCCACAGCATGACCGTCCATATATTTTGAGGTAGAATGAGTGACAATATCAGCTCCGAACTCAAAGGGACGGCAGTTTATCGGCGTCGGGAAGGTATTATCCACTATTAACGGAACATTATGAGAATGAGCACAGCGCGCGTACATCTCTATATCCGTAACTACCAGAGAAGCATTGGTCAGTGTCTCGGTAAACACAGCCTTGGTATTTGGCTTGAACGCAGCCATAACCTCCTCCTCAGTAGCAGAGGGCTTCATAAAGGTGAAGTCGATGCCAAGCTCTCTAAGTGTTTTGTGGAACAAATTGAAGGTGCCACCGTAGATTGCACTGGCGCAGACTACGTGATCACCTGCGCGGCAGATATTCGTAATTGCCATCATTGACGCCGCTTGACCCGACGAGGTGAGCATAGCACCCACTCCGCCCTCGAGCGCCGCTATCTTCTTCTCTACTGCATCGAGAGTCGGGTTTGCAAGTCGAGTATAGAAAAATCCCGAAGCTTGAAGGTCGAACAGCTTGCCTAATGTTTCGGCGCTGTTGTATTTGAATGTTGTGCTTTGGACTATTGGTACTACCCTTGCTTCGCCGTCACCCGGCTCATAGCAACCCTGCACGCAGATTGTATCCAATCCTTTACTCATAAACATCACTCTTTCATAAGTTTATTAAACAAATAAATCTTTTATTATTGCGGTCACTGCGTCCACTCCCATAATTACGAGTGCAACTACAAGTATCAGCAATATTATCGAAATTATTCTTACAAACATTCGCTTGCGGGGAGACATATCCTCAAATTCATCCTCATTTTGCTCCGTCGCTTCATCGGCAGCTTCCAAATCCTCCTTAGCGGGGTTGATAGCGTTTATTCCGACCAGAACGTCAATCGCCTTGCCGTAGTAGGAATATGGAACTTCAATTCGGTATTTTGCATTATCAATTCCTGTAACTGCGTCTGCTGAGATTTCTTTTTTCTCCGCTCTGGATGCAAAAGGAATATTTTCATCACTCAAAGCAGCCGTTATTCTGTCCCTTTCAAAACCTGACGCAGACACAACGGCAACCGGAGTCGAGGGCTTTACACCCTTTTGCAACGGTTTTTTGCAGTTGGGGCAGACATCAATATCATCATAGAGTCGATGACAGCGGTTGCAGTAATTTTTCACGGGATAACCTCCTTAACTCATTACGCCTTTATATTATATCAGCACTAAACTCATATTGCAAATTATGACATTATTTTTTTATGCTTCTCAACTGAGAATACACGAGGTCCTCTACCTCATGCCGAGTTTTTCTGCCTCGAACCAACATGACTATAACAAAGGTTAAAATCACTACGGAACTGAGTGCAAGCAGAATGATCAAAACCGTATTCATATCCAAAACAGCATACACACCGGCATAAATGCACAAAGCGAGAAGAATAGCACTGGGAGTGAGAATTTGAAAAAGATAGTGTATATATCCGAGCCTGATACCGCCGATATTCGGAAGGTAGCCTACCTCCTGAGTCAAAATAACTCCGTTGGTTTCAATAGAAAGTACAGGAAAGATATATTGACACTTTACAACATCGAAACTGCTGTTTTTAAATTCAAAGCTGAGCTGTCCAGTTTCAGGCGAGGAAGGCTTAAAAATCACCTTCTTTTTAATCTTAAACGGAGAGATATTTTCAAACCAACGCCCCTTATCAAATACGAGAAAAAATAAAATAGAGGTGATGATCTCCTTCAATATAAAAAATATCCAGCCCGACAGCTTCATCATAGTATTTTGAGGAAGATACTCAACAGCCGCACGGCAGTTTACTGCCTCCCCGCAGTCAAAAGAGGTGTTTGTAGAAAAGCTGTCTACCACCCTCCGCTTGCCGTCACACTGTATTACAAAGGTATCACCCTTTTCAGGATTTTTAGCTGATACGTGTAAAAACATATTGTCACCTCAATTTGTATCGTTTACTTCTCTGTTGGCTATGTAAATGATCGCCGCTGATTTCTTTACACTGACTCTTGCCGAGTCAGAGATTATTATGTTACTGACCCCAAGGGGGAAGTCCGCACTTAGATTATAGTCTGATAAGGGATAATAAAAGCCCTCAAGAGTGACAACGCAGGAGGAACCAGCAAAAGGAAAAATAGAAAAGCTCTTCCCGTTAAGCCCCAAAAGCTCAGTTTCTTCATTTTCAAGAATGAAAACCTTACTGTTCTTAGTCAGAATTTTTCCGGTACATTTCCTGTGCTTCAAGTACAATAACGCAGAGTAATTGGCGTAGCTGTGATCCTCTCTGCCACCGGAAGCCGCTAAGAGCACAAAGTCGTCATAGCCTCTCGATATGCCCTGTTTAATTGCATAGATTGTGTCGGTATCGTCCTTTTCTGTCGGGAGAGCTATCGTCGGAACATCAGTATCCGGCATAGTTGAGGAGTCGAAATCTCCGACTATAAGCTGAGGCTTAATTCCAAACCGCTGTGCATAAATATATCCCCCATCAGCGCAGATGACGAAATCATCATCCGAAAGCTCGGACTTAAAAAAGCTCAGGTCGCTGTTTGGCGCAGCCGAGATTATAACACATCGTCTCACTTCATTTCCCATTCCTTTAAATCCTTTACCTCGTTATACATTGCAACATAGCTTAAATGTCTTGATTTTTCTATCTTACCCTCATTCACAGCCTCAAGCACAGCACACCCAAGCTCAGAAGTATGTGAACAGGAGGTGAACCGGCAATTACCCAGATATGGCTCAAACTCGGGAAAGCAATACGGGAGCTCGTCTTTTTTTATAAGCTCGTATCTTTGCAAATCTACGGTGGAAAAACCGGGGGTATCTGCAACATATCCAAGCTCGGTTTTATATAATTCGACTGCCCTCGTGGTATGTCTGCCCCTGCCAAGCTTACGACTTATATCCCCTGTTTCAAGTTGAAGTTCTGGAAACATAGAGTTCAGAAGCGTTGATTTTCCTACGCCCGAATTTCCGGTAAAAGCCGTAATACCACTTGTCAAAATCTCCTCTCGCAGTTGCTTTTGATCAAAGCTCTTGGATGAAAAGCAGAGAGTATTTATTCCGGAGTTTTTGTATATTCGGCACAGCTCATCGGGTGAGTCCAAATCTGTTTTGCTTATCACCAGCATTGGCTGAATATCCTTTTTGACTGCTGTAGCTATCATCTTATCTATAACCAGCGTATTTGGAGTCGGGTTTACTACGGACGTAACGATAATCAAGCGATCAATGTTCGACAGTGCCGGCCGCACAAGACTGTTTTTTCTCGGATAAACCTTTTCTATGGCGCAGTAGCCGTCGGTCGGAACTGTAATTTCGACCCGGTCGCCTACACACGGAGCATTTCCCTTGAGGCGAAACACACCCCTGGCTTTACACTCATATATCCGTTCGGCGGCTTCTACATAATAGAAGCCGCCGATTAATTTTGTTATAATCCCTTTTTCTTTTATCACTAAATCACCCATGATCATTATAAGCTCAATTCAAGATTATTCGGATAAGATTACCAGTAATATTCATCACCTGAATCAACTGGATCTGTCGTCGCTTCATCGCCCGAAGAAGTTGTAGAGTCGTCATCATCACTGGAGGTATCCTCCGTTGGAGTTTCTGTCACAGGCTCTGTAGGCTCTACATAGTCATACTTCTGAACATAGATGATTTTTCCTTCTGTGAAGTCAATGGTATATTCCCTGTACAGGCTGTCGTCAAGCTCAATCTGTACATAAACCTCGCCTTCACCCGTGAGCTGAATCTCATAGGTACTGTTATAAGCAGGAATTACTGTCTGAGAATACTCCTCGTTTACAATTCCATCTACTGTAACTCTAACAAATACTTCGTTCTCGATATCCTCCGGAAGATCAACATTCAAAACGCAGGTTCTCGACTTATCAAGTCCCTTTGCTACCAATAGCTTGATCTTGTATCCGGATTCAACCTCAACATCATATCCGGGGCTTTGAGCCAGTACGGTGTCTGCCGGCTTGTCAACTTCCTCGTTGTACTCATAATCGACTTCAAAACCCAGGCTTTCAAGAGTATATACGGCGTCATTCAAATTTTGTCCGACAACATTTGGAATTGTGACAGTATCATCTTTTTCTTCGCCGGAGACAAACACCTTAACCACGGAGTCAACCTCTATCTCAGAACCTGGCTTCGGAGAGGTATCTATAACCATATCAAGGGCAGTGTCACTATCTGCGACATAAACGACCTCAGCCTTGAGATTTTTGTCGCTTATCTTCGTCATTGCGTTTTCATACGGAATACCCTGAACACTGGGAACGGATACCACTGTGCTCGTGCTGTTGATGGTGAGGGTGATAGTAGAACCTTCCTTAATCTGCTTTGAGCCGGCTTCCGGCGACTGTTTCAGTATTGTGCCTATTGCCTGATTCGGGTCAAATGAGTTAACCGTATCGAAATCAAAATTGTAGCTGTCGTTGTTTATAACATCATCGGCGTTCATGCCGACAAAGTTAGGTATGTCCACAGAGTCGGCGCTTTGGCTTTGGCAGGCCTGAAATGCGCCGAGTATGCAGCAAACTATTGCTACCAGAACGAAAGCAGTAATAATTCCGGTGATTATTGAGCCTGCTGGAGACTTAGGCTTTTCAGCCTCTTCGGCATACTTGCCATAATCATCACTGTACGGGTCGGCGTTTGCCGAGCTTCTGAACTCTATATCATTGCCCGATTCATCATCAGTGCGGTTCGGCGCCATGTATTTATAGTCAAAGACAATAGAGGGGTTTTGCTTGAACAGCTCGATGTCATCAAGCATCTCTTTTGCGCTTTGATAACGCAGCTTGGGATCCTTTTGCATAGCCTTCATCGTTATCTCAGCTATACCCTCAGGCACCTCAGGTCTGATATCCCTTATGGGTTTTGGAGCTTCCTGAAGCTGCATAATAGCCACCGAAACAGCATTGTCGGCCTCAAACGGCAGCCTGCCTGCAAGCATCTCATAGAGCATTACACCGACAGAATAAATATCGGTCTTGCCGTCGGTAAGCTCTCCCTTTGCCTGCTCCGGCGCTATATAGTGAACAGAACCTATCGCCTTATCGGTCATGGTTCTTGTTTCTACACTGCTGAAACGGGCAATACCAAAGTCCGTGACCTTGATTGTGCCGTCCTGTAAAAGCATGATGTTCTGAGGCTTGATATCCCTGTGAACTATCCCTTTGCTGTGAGCGTGCTCCAAAGCCTGAAGGATTTGAGTGGTAAATAGCACCGCTTCCTTCCAACTTATATTGTTGTGTTGCAGCTCCATATATTCCTTGAGAGTTATTCCGTCAATGTATTCCATGACAATATATTGAATAACGTCTCCGAAACTTACGTCGTAAACCTTTACAATATTTGGATGATTTAAAACAGCTATCGCCTTTGACTCATTTTTAAAACGGCGAATAAATTCGTCATTAGCCGAAAACTCATCCTTGAGTATCTTTATTGCAACGGTTCTGTCATCAAGCGTATCATAGGCTCTGTACACCATCGCCATTCCGCCGGTACCTATCAGTTCATGTATTTCGTATCGTCCGTCGAGCTTCTTTCCCGAATATTTATCCATTCTTAATTCACTCCCATATCAGATGAATCTGCTATTACCGCAACGGTAATATTATCGCTGCCGCCCATTTCCTTGGCAGTATCAACCAGAGTTTGCGTGTAATCTTCACCTGAGTGCACCCTGGACATTCTTACAAAATCGGCGGGTTCTATATAATTTGACAGCCCGTCCGTACATATTATTACAAAATCGTCATGCTGAAACTCACATTCTATATAATCTAGTCGGATTTCTGGAGCTATACCCAAAGCCCTCGTTATAATATTTTTATTTGGGTGCGCCATTGCCTGTTCCTTAGTAATTTCACCCTTTGTGACCATCTCTTGAACCACGGAGTGATCTATTGTAAGCTGCTTAATTTTCCTGCCTCTGACTGAGTACACACGACTGTCACCTGCATGAACAACGTGAACCTTTCCTCGCTTGACAAGAACAAGCTCCACCGTAGTGCCCATACCCCTGAGCTGCTCGTCGTTCTTTTGGATTTTATACAGCTTGCTGTTAGCCTTTTGGACGATTTCAGTCAGCAAATCCACTATCTCATCATCGCTCAGGCTGTCCCTGTATCCTCTTTTTAACCTCCGTGAAATCTCCTTAACTGCTACGGAGCTGGCTATATTGCCGCCATTGGCACCGCCCATTCCGTCACAGACTACAGCCCAGGCAGCATCCCCCGAAAACACTCCGCCCGTACAGGCGTCCTGATTCGTGGATCTAATCAAGCCGATATCGCTTTTTAAAAATACTTCCAAGCTGCTTCCTCCCCTTGGTTAAAATTTGTGCTCGCCCCGAAGCTGTCCGCATGAGGCGTTTATATCCGAGCCGAGAGTTCGGCGGATTGTTGCCGGAATTCCGTGGGAATTGAGATAATCACAAAATTCCCTGAGGCTTTGTTTTGAGCTTTTACGATAGTGAGTCTCTTTGACTTCGTTTACGGGTATCAAGTTTACATGGCACAACATACCCTTGAGCCTTGATACAAGCTCACACGCACACTCATGGGTATCGTTGAGTCCGCTAATCATGGCATACTCAAAGCTCACCCTCCTGCCGGTTGTTTTGGCATAAGCCCTGCACTGTCTTAAAAGCTCATCTACAGGGAATCGCCGGTTGACAGGCATGGTTTTGTTTCTTATTTCATCATTTGGAGCGTGGAGTGAAACAGAAAGGGTAAGCTGCAATCTGAGTTTTGCAAGCTCAGCTATCTTATCGGCAAGCCCGCAGGTGGAAAGAGTAATGTGGCGCATACCTATGTTCATTCCGTCACTGCTTGATACCAAGGACAAAAATCTTATGACATTGTCGTAATTATCCAGCGGCTCGCCCATACCCATCAAAACTATGTTTGATATTCTTACATTTTGGTCTGATTCCATAGCCTGAAGCTGGGATATCATCTCCCCGGCGGTGAGGTTTCGGCGAAATCCTCCCCTGCCGGTTGCGCAGAAGGTACAGCCCATTTTACAGCCCGCCTGAGTGGAAATACAGGCGCTATAACCGTGGCGGTAGCTCATCAGTACCGCTTCTACACACTCCCCATCATCAAATGAAAAAAGATATTTTACTGTACTATCATAACAAGAAATCAACTTTTTTTCAATACTTGAATGGGATATGTAATAAATTTCTTTTAGTTTTTTGCGCAATTCCTTTGAAATATTGAGCATTTCATCGAAAGTTTGTACATTTTTTTGGTGAATCCATGTAAAAATTTGTTTTGCCCTGAATTTTGACTCACCTAGATTTGAAAGCTCTGCCTCGAGAGCTTTTATATCAAGCGACTTAATATCTCGCAATTTATTCACACCTTACAAAAGCGCTGACGAAAAATCCGTCTGTTCCGTGAACATTCGGGAAAAGCGTCAGGCAATTTTCCTCTTCTTCTATTGCACGGCTCAAACCCTCAGGCAAAATGAGTCCCAGCGGTTTGAAACTTTTATTTTCTGAAAGAAATCTCCGAGCTATCTCATTGTTCTCGTGCTTGTTTAAAGTACAGGTAGAGTATAATAATACTCCGCCTCTATTAACAAGCTGTGAAGATTCTGTGAGTATTTTGTATTGAAGCGGCGGCAGCTCGCTGAGCGCCGGCAACGCTCTGTATCTTATCTCCGGCTTTCGGCGCAAAACGCCCAGCCCCGAACAGGGTACGTCGCAGATAACCTTGTCCGCTTGCAGTTTTTCCCCGCCGCTTAAAGCGTCTCGGACCTCGGCTTTGATTATATTTATCCCAAGTCTGTGCGCAGTTTTTGATATCAGACTTATCTTGTGCGGGTACAAATCATAAGAAAACACTCTGCCCGCATTTTCCATCATAATTGCTGACTTAAAGCTCTTTCCACCCGGGGCGGCACACACGTCAATAACGCTCTCCCCTTTTTGAGGATTTAAAAGCTCTACGGCTATCTGCGAGGCTTCGTCTTGAATATAGAGCTCTCCGTTTTTAAATGATTTTAATTCCTCTACACTGCCTGTGGATGAAAGGTTCAGACCATTCTTGGCATAAGCTGTACTCACGGCCTGCACGCCCTCGGCTTTTAGCTTTTCTATCAGCTCATCCTTGCTGATTTTCAGCGTATTTACAGACGCTGTAACAGGAGGCCTACCTATTAATGAACGCAAAATTTCCTCGCTCATCTGCTCGCCGTACGATGAGATGAAAACCTCGATTATCTCTTTCGGGCAGGAGTAAAGCACGCTTAAATACGCTAATTTATCCTTATTTTCATCAGGGAGAGCATATCGCTTTTCTGAACGCAGAAAAGAGCGCAACAACCCGTTTATATATCCTGACGACTTTGAAAGTCTTAGGTTTTTAGCCAGGCTCACGGCCTCGTTTACCGCCGCGCTGTCGGGAATCTTGTCCATATAGAGAAGCTGATACAGAGCCTGCTCTAGTATTATCAGCACTTTGTCCTCAATTTTTCTGAGTGGAATTGACGAATACTGTTTGATTATATTTTGCAGTGTCAGCCGTCTCTCCAGCACCCCGTAAAATATCGCAGAAGCAAGCGCAGCGTCACGGCGGTCAAGCTGTGACGCTTTTATGGCTCTGTTTATTTCCAAGTTTGAATAAGCATCGTTATAAAGCACGTTATACAGCGCCTTAAACGAGGTTTTTCTGCTGTTGCCCATATTATCTCCTTCTTCTTCCGGCGATGACGAGCAGGCGCAAAAGGTTCATTATAGCTGAAAAAGCTGCAGCTACATAGGTCATCGCCGCAGCGGTTAAAACCTTCCTCGCTCCAGAATATTCGTCCTCGGCGGTGAGCATATTTGTGCTTTTCAAGGTTTGCAGCGCCCTTTTACTTGCGTTGAACTCAACCGGAAGGGTTACGAGTGAAAACAAGACAGACAGAGAAAAGAATGCTATACCTATATACAAAACAATCTCGTACTGCACCGGTAGCAGCAAGCCTATCAAAATTAAAATCCACGAAAGCTTGGAGCCGATATTTACCAGCGGCACTATCGCCCCTCTGATTTTATTCGGCACATAGCCGGTTGCGTGCTGGACGGCATGACCTGCTTCATGAGCGGCTACACCGACAGCGGCGATTGTCGAGCAGTTGTAAACCGTATCGGAAAGCCGGATCGTATTTGTCCTGGGGTCGAAGTGGTCGGTCATGCTGCCCTTTACATGCTCAATCTTTACGTTGGTTATACCGTGTGTAACAAGCACGTTGTATGCCGCCTGAGAGCCTGTAAGCCCCCGTCTGTTTTGAATTTTTGAATATTTACTAAACGAAGATTTTACCCATATCGATGCCAAAAGCGAAAACAGAATTGCCGGAACTATGAAGTAGATATAGGTGTAGTCTATATAAAACATTCCAAATGGCATAAGCGCACCTCTTATTCAAATTTATCGAAAACTCTCAGGCTGTGACCGTTTAAAAACGCAGCCGCATCCATTCTCTTTTTTCCCTCAAGCTGAAGCTCCAGCAGGACAACGCTGCCCTGTCCGCAGGCAACGGTAAGCGGGGACAGTGAGATTACCTCGCCGGGAGCTCCGCTGTCGGAGTTGAGCTTGGTTGAGAATATCTTCACTCTTTTTCCGTTTAAGCTTGACGCAGCGACCGGCCAGGGATTAAGCCCCCTGACCTTATTATGAATCTCGAGGTTTGATTTAGTCCAGTCGATCTTACACAGGGTTTTATCAAGCATCGGCGAGTAGCAGCTCAGATTGTCGTCCTGCTTTTCCCTTTTGGCTGTGCCGTTTTCCACAGCTGCAAGTGTTTCGACTATGAGCTGTGCTCCCATTTCAGAAAGCTTGTCGTGGAGCTGCCCGGCAGTCATGTTTTCGTCTATAGGGCATGATTTTTTCATTATCATATCGCCTGTATCAAGCCCCGCATCCATATACATGGTGGTAACTCCGCTTTCGGTTTCGCCGTTTATTACACTCCACTGAATCGGAGCTGCTCCACGGTATTTCGGCAAGAGAGAGGCATGGACATTTATACAGCCAAAAGGTGGAAGGTTTAAGATATCCTCCGGCAAAATCTTGCCGTATGCCACAACGACTATACAATCGGGATTTAGCTTCTTGAGAATTTCATAAGCTTCTCCATCTCTAAGTTTTGCCGGCTGGTACACGGGGATATCATACTGTTCAGCCTTTACCTTTACTGGAGGAGGCGTAAGCGTATAACCCCTGCCCTTCGGTTTATCGGGCTGAGTGAACACCCCGACCACGTTGTGACCTGCATTTACAATACTCTCAAGGCAGGGGACTGCAAAGTCGGGCGTACCCATAAATACTATTTTCATTGAGCTCACTTCCTCTCGAGCTGCTCGGGCGTCACCCTTTTGATTATATACTTAGTAAATAAAATACCGTCTAAGTGGTCACATTCATGGCAGAAAGCCTTGGCGAGCAAGCCCTCGCCGTCCATTATGAACTCCTCACCGTTTCTGTTTTGCGCCTTGACGGTGACAAACATAGGACGGTTTGTAACTCCCCAGATATCAGGGCAGGACAGGCAGCCCTCAATCGACTGCTGGTGTCCCTTAGTCTTGATAATCTCAGGATTTATCAATTCAACCGCTCCGCCGCCGACGTCAATGACTACCACCCTTTTTAGCACGCCTACCTGAGGAGCTGCCAGTCCGACACCGCCCGACTGAGCAAGGGTTTCCTTCATATCGTCCAAAAGCTCGAAAAGTCTGTCATCGAACTTTTCAACTCGTCTGCATTTTTTTGTCAGGACACTGTCGCCCTGCTTAACTATATTTCTTATTGCCATAACAATCCCTCTCTTATAGTATGGATTCCGGGTTTACATCTACATACGCCGTAACTGAATTGTAGCGACTGAGTTTGCCAAATTCTATGAGTACCGCTGAGAGCAAGGCTCTGAACTCTCTGCTGTTTTTGTATTTCAGTACGGTTTTATATCGGAATTTATTGCTTACCTTTTTCACCGTCGCCGATGTCGGACCGAGCACACGCAGCGGGAGGCTCGGATAATCTCTCCTTGCGGTTTCACATAAAAGCTTTGTACATTCACGGGCGGCGTTGGCGGTTTTCAACTCATCAGTACCGACAAAGCCTATCATACAGATATCCGAAAACGGCGGATAGAGCAAAGCCCGTCTCATAGATATCTCAGTGTTGTAAAAAGCAATATAGTCCTGCTGCGAAGCAAGGTATATAACGTGGCTGTCGGGGGTGAAGGTCTGGATAACAGCCGAACCGGGATTTGAACCTCGTCCCGCCCTGCCCACAACCTGTGTAAGCAGAGAAAAGCTCCTCTCAAAGCTGCGGTAGTCGTCGCTGTACAAAAGCTGGTCTGCTGACAGCACACCTACCAAGGTGACATTTGGAAAATCAAGTCCCTTCGCCACCATCTGAGTTCCCACCAATATATCATATTCGCCGTTTTTAAAGGCATTTAGCAGTCTCTCATGTGAATTTTTCCTCATGGTTGCATCTGCATCGAGTCTCAGTACTCTGGCGTTTGGCAGTAGAGTGCTAAGGGTTTCCTCCGCCTTTTGTGTACCCGTACCCGAAAAGCGAAGCCCGTGCTCGTGACAGTTCGGACATTCATCCGTAAGAGCTATTGAGTACCCGCAGTAGTGGCACATCAAGCGGTTATTCGCCGAGTGGAAGGTCAGCGAGATCGAGCAGTTGGGGCAGGTGACAACCTCCTTGCAGTGTCGGCAAGCGACAAAGGTATTATACCCACGTCTGTTTAAAAGAAGTATGGACTGCCTGCCTTCATCTAAATTATCCTGAAGGCTTTTCAGCAAGGCCGAGGAGATGAGAGTCCTATTCCCCTGCTCCTGCTCAATATTCATATCAGCAACCATAACAGGCGGCAGAGTAGCCGAGCCGTAACGGTGATTAAGGGTGAAAAGTGAGTATATGCCACGGCGAGCCTTGTAGTAGCTTTCAATACTCGGCGTTGCCGAGCACAAAAGCAACATACAGGAATTTTCCTTACAGCGGAATTTCGCTACCTCTTTGGCATGATAGCGAGGCGTATTTTCTGATTTATAAGTATATTCCTGCTCCTCGTCCATTACAATAAGCCCGAGGTTTTGAACAGGGGCGAAAACTGCGCTTCGTGTGCCTATGGCTATCATAGCCCTGCCCGACCTCACTCTTTTCCACTCGTTAAGCCTTTCCCCCAGCGACAGTGCGCTGTGAAAAACGGCTACACCGCTGCCCCAGCGAGACTTGAAAAGGGATATCATCTGCGGAGTAAGGGCTATTTCGGGAACCATGACAATTACTCCCCTGTCCTCAGCTACAGCCTTATCGACAAGCTTCATAAAAACCGAGGTTTTACCCGAGCCCGTAACTCCATGAAGCAATGAAACACAGGGCTTGCCCTCGTCATATTTTTTGCACAAGCCCATAAAGGCTCTGTTTTGCTCTTCTGTAAGTGTAATTTCACCTACCTGCGGCTGAGGCTCGTCCTCTGTGCTCAAAATCACCTCACGCTCATAATAGCAGGCGATGTTTTTCTTAACCAGAGCGTCAACCACAGCCTTCGTATAGCCGGTGAAGTAAATTATCTCCTTTAAGGACACCTCCCCAGCCATTTTCAGCAGCTTAACCACCTCAGCCTGCTTCGGGCTCAGGTTTTGTTCGTCGCAATCGGAGCAGAGACCGACCATTTTCTCACTTGCGTCCTTGATTTTACGCACTGCGTTTTCGCAGGTAACTAAAGCGCCGATTTCACAGAGATTTTTTATTATCGGGCTGTCCTGAGAAAGCTCAAACGCCGAGCAAAGCTCTCGAATATAAATCGGCTTGCCGCGCTTTTTTAAAAAAAGCAAAATCGCCTGCTCGGTATCGCCGAGGATATCAAAGTCGTTGAATCCCGGATTTAGCGAGCAACTCTCCTCGATTTTATAATTAAAGCCTGCCGGGAGCATTGCCTTTACAGCTTCATAGTAGGTGCAGAAAAACTGCTTTTTCATAAAGCCCGCAAGGGCTAAAAGCTCACGGGAGAGCAAAGGCTCGCTGTCGAGCACGGATATAATTCCCTTGAGCTTTACGCCCTCCGCTTCATCCAACCTTCCGTATGAAAACACTATGCCCTGTCTGGGTCTTTTACCTCTGCCAAAAGGGACTAACACACGGCAGCCGACTAAGGCTTCTCCCTGTCCGGGCTTAGCTTCATAATCAAAAAGCTTATCAAATCCAAAGGCGGCGTTTTCAACCGCCACCTTGAAAATTTTTCTGCTATTATCAGTCATTTACGTCCGGTTCAAGAATACTGTAGCGGTGCTGTTTGAAATCCTCAATAGCGAGAAGCACCGGCTTTTTGTCAGTTACGATTTTATCTCTTTCAAACTCGGCTGCAATCTCTCTCGCTCTTTTTGCCACTGCAACTACCAAAGCGTATCTTGTAGTTCTGTTTGCAAGCATATCTTCAATCGAGGGTCTTATCATGTTCATAATCAAAAATTCTCCTTTATATATTCACTCATATTTTTACTTTTCAGCTTGTCGGTATCTATTATACTGAAAATATCACTGACACATTTACTCATTTCACCGCAGACAACCACATAGTCGTATTCGGGAGCGTATTCAAGCTCCTGCTGAGCCTGCTCCAATCTTTGAAGGATGACCTCCTCTGCCTCGGTACCTCTGCCGCGAAGCCTCTTTTCCAAGGACTCCTTATTCGGCGGAATTAAAAAGATAGAAACTGCATCCTCAATGATTTTTTCCACCTGAGCTCCGCCCTGAACATCGATTTCGAGGATGATATCATCGCCATTTTCGGTACAGCGCTCGACATAGTCTTTTGGCGTACCGTAATAATTGCCGCAGTAGCAGGCATATTCAAGCATCTCGCCGTTTTTAACCTTTGACTCGAACTCATCCTTAGTCAGGAAAAAATAATTCTTTCCGTCAACCTCGCCCGGTCTGGGGGCTCTGGTGGTGGCAGAGATTGAAAGCTTAAGCTCAGGTCTTTCCTTCAGCATAGCCTCAACCGTAGTTCCCTTGCCCGAACCTGACGGACCGGAGATAACTATAACGCTTCCCTTTTTATTCATCCTTCTCCTCCTTGACTTTTGCGCTCTTATTCTCAAAGCTTTCAGCCGTCTTTGCCGAAAGAACTATCATATTGCTGTCCGTGATTATGACCGCCTTGGTCTTTCTTCCGTAGGTGGCGTCAACCACACTGCCTCTGTCCTTTGCGTCCTGAACCATTCGCTTTATCGGCGCAGAATCGGGGGAGACTATGGCAACTATCTTTTCAGCATTTACGAGGTTTCCGAAGCCTATGTTTAAAAGTCTCATACCATCAACCTTTATTCAATATTCTGAATCTGCTCTCTAATTTTTTCAAGCTCGCCCTTTATCTCCACTACCGTATGTGCAAGCTGGGCATCCTGAACCTTAGAGCCTATGGTGTTTGCCTCACGGTTCATCTCCTGGAGTATGAAGTCGAGCTTTCTGCCCACCTGACCGTCGCTGTTAAGCATTATGTGCATCTGGTCGATATGGCTTCTGAGCCTGACGGTTTCCTCAGCTACGGCGACCTTGTCGGCAAAAATTGCCGCCTCGGTGAGGATTCTCTGCGGGTCGATATTTACCCCCTGCAAAACCTCCTTCAGCCTTTCCTCAAGCTTTGTGCGGTATCTATCGACTGTCTCGGGGGATTTTTTCTCGACAAATGATACAAGCGAAAGGACCTCGCGGCTGCGGTTTAAAATATCCTCCTTGAGCTTCTCGCCCTCTATCTCCCTCATAGAGATAAAGCCCTCTAAAGCCCCATCGAGTACTTCCCGCACACTCTCCCAAACCTTTTCCTCGTCCTCGGGTTGCTTGTGTACGGTGAAGATATCGTTGAATCTGGTGAGATCGCTCAGCATAATCTCACCGCCAAGGTCGTAAGTTTGCTTTAATTCCCTCAGCGCTGCGGCATAGCCGCCTGCTAAGGAGTGATTTACAGACACCTGTACTTGTTCATCCTCTTTGTCGGAAATTGAGACGTAAACGTCTATCTTCCCTCTGGAGACACAGCCTTGAATATGGGATTTAAGCCTTTCCTCCAAAAAGGAAAAGCCACGTGAGATTCGGCTGTTGAATTCAAAGTATCTGTGATTTACCGACTTTATCTCAACGGTGATTTCACGGCCGTCGAGCTTGCGCTCACATCGGCCGAAGCCGGTCATGCTTTTTATCATTTCATCATCCCTATCAAATTGGCAAAGTACGCCAGTTTATATGTATTTATATTCTATCATTCTTTTTAGTCAAATGCAAGACGGCGGAGGGATAATTTCAGTATGAAATTTTATGTTGACACGCGGAGACCAGAATAATATAATTATATTACTATTAGTAACACATGGTAGGTGAACAACACGGACAAGATAATCCTCGGTCTGCTCATGCTTCAGAGCAGGACGATATACACCCTGAGAGAAAGAATCGGCAAAGGACTTAATCTGATGTACAGCAGCAGCACAGGAAGTATTCAAGCGGCGCTGAAAAAGCTGCTCGCAGGCGGATACATAAAATCGCACCAAAAAACTGAAGGCGGTCGAAAGAAAAGGTACTATTGTATTACCGACTTGGGCAGAGAGCGTTTTCTTGAATGGGTAAACTCCCCCATGGACGGTGAGAACTTCAAAAACCCCGAGCTTGCTAAGCTTTATTTCATGGGTATGTCCGACAAGGCGGCGAGAATCAGAAACATAAGAGATTATATTCAAAAGCTTGAACAGAAGCACGAGGAGCTAAGGCGGATATGCGAATTTGGCGAAAGCTATGAGCCGCCCTCAGGCGGCGAGGAAATAGCAAAGTTTCAGCTTCTGAGCGCACGCTATGGTAGAGATATGATTAAGTTCAACATAGACTGGTTCCAAAAGCTCTGCGATGAAATGGAGGAAGAAAATGATTGAGAAACGACTCGACAGCTCGCCGATAGTTTACTATACTGACGGCTGTGATTCCAGCGAGTGGGTATTGTTTTTACACGCCGCATTTGTAAATCACGAGATGTTCAAAAAGCAGTTTGAATATTTCAAAGGGAGAGTAAATATACTCGCTATTGATATTATAGGTCACGGAAAATCAACCGATGCAGGCAAGAACGACAGTATAGAGAGAATGTCCGAATGGATTAGCTCAATTTTAAAGGCAGAAAAAATCAAGAAGCTTCATATAGTCGGGATTTCCCTCGGCTCGGTGCTCGCTCAGGACTTCGCAAATAAGTATCCAGAGGCTGTAGCCTCGCTCGCCTGCTTCGGAGGATACGATATTAATAATTTTGATTCCAAAATGCAAAGGGGCAACGGCTTAGCCCAGCTGAAAATGATAATCAAGGGGCTGATATCCGTAAAATGGTTTGCAAAGGATAACAAAAAAATATCAGCATATACGCAGGCGGCTCAAGAAGAATTTTATGAGATGAATATCAAATTTAAAAAGCGGTCGTTTATGTATTTGTCTTCGCTCGGCTCTATGGTAAATAATTACAAAACCGAAGCGAGAGCTTATCCTCTGCTGATAGGCTGCGGTGAGCACGACATCCCGATGGAGCACGAGGCTGTGAAGCAATGGGCACAAGGAGAGCCAGGCTCTGAAACAGTGGTTTTCAAGGGAGCAGGACATTGCGTAAACATGGATAAACCCGAGGCGTTTAATCAATATATGGAAAGCTTTTGGAAAACAGTGTAAAGCTTAATTATAATGATTAAGAAATGCGGCAGGACATATTACACGGAGAAGAAAGCAAGATATTAATAGGTAAGCTTATAACTCGGAGGTAATTGATGAAAAAGATATTATTGATAACAACCGGAGGAACGATTTCCTGCGACAGCACCCAAAGCGGGCTTGCGCCGCAGCTTGACGGAGAACGGCTGCTCAGCTTTATAAGTATTGATAATGACGTTCAAGTTGAGGTGGACGACCTTCTGCTTTTGGACAGCACTGCGATTAAGCCGGAGCACTGGGTGAGGATAGCTGAGAAAATAAAAAGCTCAGAAGAAGAATACGACGGCTTTGTAGTCACGCACGGTACGGACACCATGTCGTACACCGCCGCTATGCTATCGTTTTTGCTCCTCGGCTTTAGCAAGAGCGTGATAATCACAGGCTCTATGAAAGCGATGATTGAGGATAACAGCGACGCCACTGTAAACCTTGAAAACGCAGTAAGAGCGGCTAAAAAAGCTCCAAGAGGAGTATTCGTGCTATTTGGCAGCAGGATAATGAGGGGAATAGATTCATACAAGCTCAGCACAGAGGATTTTGACGGGTTTATCTCCCCCAAGAGCAATTATGCAGGGGCAGTGAAGGACGGTGAGCCTGAATTTTTCCCGCTTGAGAATATTGATGATTGTGAAATTGAAAGTGCGGTCACAAAGCTCAGCGCCAAGGTGGGCGCTGTGATGATGCTGCCCGGAGAGGGCTGTGAAATCATAAAAAAATATACCGAGCTTAGATATGACGGAATAATTGTTATCGCCTACGGCACGGGAGGCTTGCCCGACAAGGAATGGGAAACAGCGCTTAAGGGGGCAAGTCAGGCAGGTATCTGCCTTGCTATGGTGTCGCAGTGCAGGCGCGGAAGAATTGATACGGACAGATATTCGGTTGGCGGCGGACTGCAAGAGCTCGGGATTATATCCTGCCGCGACATGGGACTTGAAACGGCTTACTGCAAGCTTTTGTGGCTTTTGAGCCGTTTTGATGATACCGCCAAGATAAAAAGGCTGTTTTCCCTGAGCCTGTGCGGAGAGTAAGGAATTTACTATCTTGTCTAGGACAGCTCGTGCTTTGCTCCGGTACGGGGAAGCTCCTGCGCAGCCGGATGTGGGAATATACTAATCACGGCTGTGCAGCGGTTCTCCGTCACGACAGGAATTTTTAAAGCGCAGTTGTACTCCGCCGGAGAACCGCTTCCCCCTTCTCTGACTTTCGCAAAAGCCTGATGCGCCAAATTAACGCCGCAAACTTGCAAAGAAAGATGAAATATGCTAGAATGAAATGTACAACATGAAACAAGACAGATTCGGGAGGAAAAATTTTTATGTCTGGACATAATAAATGGAGTACCATTAAACAGAAAAAGGGCAAAAACGACGCCGCCAGAGCCAAGATTTTCACCAAGATAGGCAGAGAGCTTGCCGTGGCTGTTCGTGACGGCGGAAGCGCAGACCCGAGTGTAAACTCGAAGCTTCGCGACTGCATAGCCAAGGCAAAGGCAAACAACGTGCCCAACGACAACATTGAGAGAATCATCAAGAAGGCCTCCGGCGAGGGCAACACAAACAACTACGAGGCTATTACATACGAGGGCTACGGTCCGGGCGGAATCGCGGTAATCGTAGAAACCCTTACAGACAATAAAAACCGCACAGCTGGAGACGTTCGCCACTACTTTGATAAAAACGGCGGAAACATGGGTACACCTGGATGCGTAACATTTATGTTCGAGAAAAAGGGCGTATTGATTATTGACCGTGAGGAAACCGAACTTGACGAGGACAAGGTCATGGAGGACGCTTTAGAGGCGGGAGCTTCCGACTTCCAAGCTGACGACGATGTATTTGAAATCTACACCGAGCCCGAGGACTTCTCGGCAATTAACGAGGATCTCACCTCAAAGGGCTACACCTTTGCCTCCGCTGAGGTGGAGATGGTTCCGAGCACATACACAAAGCTTACTGACGAGGAACAGCAGACCAAAATGCAGAAGCTTCTCGACATGCTTGAAGACAACGATGACGTTCAAAACGTCTGGCACAACTGGGAAATGGAGTAAACTTTACGGGGCGGGCGCTAAGCGCTCGCCCCTTTGGGTAGATTATGAGAGAGATAATTATAGAAAAAAACGACGCAGGTCAGCGGCTGGACAAGTTTCTTTTCAAACGCTTCCCCACCCTGCCTAAGTCTATGGCGTATATGTACATAAGGAAAAAGTGCATAAAGGTTAACGGCAAAAAGCCCGACATAGAGCAAAAGCTGAAGCAGGGCGACGTCATAAGGCTGTATATCAAGGACGAGTTTTTTAACGCTCCAAAAAGTCAGCCGCATTACGACTTTTTAAAAGCCCCTAAGTCGCTCAACATTGTATATGAGGATGAAAACCTGATTATTATTGACAAGCCGCAGGGGCTTATCGTCCACCCCGACTCGAACTATCACTTTGACAGCTTGGTATCGAGACTAAAGCATTATCTGTACGACAAGGGCGAATACGACCCTAAGCAGGAGCAGAGCTTCGCCCCGGCTTTGGCAAACAGGATCGACCGCAACACAGGCGGACTTGTAATAGGAGCAAAAAACGCCGAGGCTCTGCGAGAGCTTAATCTTAAAATCAAGCAGAGAGAAATCCAAAAGCTCTACCTGTGCATAGCTCACGGCCGCTTTAAATCCAATGAAGGCACGCTGGTTTCCTACATGACCAAAAACGAGAAAAAGAACAAGGTCACGCTCTCCGACAAGCCCTCCCCCGGTGCGAAGCAGGCTGTGACAAAATATAGAGTGATGAAGTCGGTAGAATTTGTAGAAGAATTTAAAGATACAAGCGTTTTAGAGATTGAGTTAATAACGGGCAGAACCCACCAGATAAGGGCGCAACTGGCGCAAATCGGACATCCGCTTTGCGGAGACATAAAGTACGGTAAGCATGAAAACCAAAAAACCGAGTTTAAGTACCAGGCTCTTTACTCGTATGCATTAAAGCTTAAAGAAACTGAGAGGGAAAATATCCTCTCCTACCTGGAGGGCAGAGAGTTCAAGTTGGACTGCTTGTACCTTGCGATGAAAGACGGTATTCTTGGTTTGCATTTGTAGCCCATGCAATGTCAATTTTATCTTACACAACGGCTGCTGTATTACATTGATACAGCAGCTATTTTCAGCTCATCGCCTGAGCAAAGGTATATTTTGTCTTATCCCAGTTCAGAGCAATATCAAAATACTTGTTATAGTCGTAGAGATTCATGCTTTCGGTTACACTGTCGGTACGAACAAGCTCAATGCACAATCCCGGCTTACCCGAATAATAACGAAACCAGTTTTCCAGTCCACCTCCGTACTCATTAACATCAGTAGTGGCGGAACACAGGTAGTAGCCACAGTTATCACGAAGCCCTGACGCGAGCTCATAGTCACCGCTGACTGCTCCATTAGCGCTGTCTTTCCAATAGATGCAGTTTCCGACAATGTGCATATCCAAAAGCCACTCGAAATTATTATCCCTGCAAAGCCGAATTATATTTTTCGTCTCCATTTCACTTTCTGCAAACTCTCCCTTCTCCCTTGATTTATCTGTTATACTGTTCCAGTAAAACGGGAAATTCGCATTCAAATTAACGCCGTTGGCGTTTCCTCTGTAATAATATCTGTCAATATAACCGGACGAGTTTATCGGGAGCTCATTGTTATTGCAGATGTCGGTTCCGTCTGGATTCGCCATGGGAATGATATATAGAGTATATTCGCTCAACAGTTCCTTAATATTGTAATCTCCGTAATATCCTGAGCTTGAATAGCAGGCTTTGCAGTATTCCTCAACACTCAGCAGAGTAAAATTTATAGTGACGCCTTCACGCCCGTGTATTCCTGCAACAATGCAGGCTTTTTTTCTCCCGTTACCCAGCTCAATCAAAGGAATATTCTTTTCCCTCTTGCTTTTGCCGATGGACGAAACCTTTATCAAATCAGGATAGCTTTTGGCAAGTAGGGATATATCCTTTTCCACCTGTTCAGAGGTGTAAAATCTATTCCTGTTTATTATAGCTGCCGACTCCTTACCACCAACACTCACGCCGCTGTATGCTGTAATTGAAGATAAATCGGATATCACTCTTTCTGATTGAGCTAATTTCTCCGCCGAGGGTGAAACAGCCAACTGACAGATCAATAGTATCACCAACACCGATAAAAGCTTTTTTCTCATTTTTACACATCCCGCAGATTTTAAGCCCGCCGAGGTTTAGCTCACCCGACTTCAAGATTGGTACAAATATTTTGCCCAGAATAAAGATAATTTTTCATTTGGTGTTTCATTTTTATTACACTAAAAATGAAACAGAACAAATTTTCTAAATAGTCTTGACCAAGAGAGAGTGCGAAAATATAATTTTTTTGAGGTGATAAATTTGGATACTGCTTTATTGATTATAACGGCTGTTATGTCAGTTTTTTGTCTTGGCTGTCTTATTGTATTAATTCTAAAATTCAACCAAAAAAACAAAACAAACGATCAAGGCAAGGCTTTGGAGAAAATTGAAAGCCGTCTCGATTTGATAGAGAAGTCAAGCTCTGAACTGAGGCAGGAAGTTTCATCCATTATTCAAATTAGCATAAAAAATATGGGCGATATCCTGTCCCAAAGCCAAAGGGTGGGAGACGAGGGGCAGCTGCAGCGGCTGAGCCAGCTGGAAAACCGACTAAAGACCTTCTCACTCGAAAACGAGCAAAAGCTCGAAAACATCAGACAGAGTATGGAGCTCAGGCTTACAGAGATTAAGCGTGAAAGCTCGGATTCTCTTGAAAGAATGAGAAAAACCGTAGATGAAAACCTTCAAAAAACTCTGGAGGAAAAGATGACCCGTTCCTTCGCTTTGGTAAATGAAAGATTAGAGCAGGTGTACAAGGGCTTAGGCGAAATGCAAAGCCTCGCCACTGGCGTCGGAGATTTAAAGAAGGCTCTGACCAATGTAAAAACAAGGGGTGTAATCGGCGAATTACAGCTCGGAGCAATTTTGCGCGAGGTACTCTCCCCTGAGCAGTACGAGGAAAA
Organism: uncultured Clostridia bacterium; assembly: GCA_946500295.1. Classification (GTDB taxonomy): domain Bacteria; phylum Bacillota; class Clostridia; order Oscillospirales; family Acutalibacteraceae; genus UBA7067. Next base: position 39,966 of record CAMMVF010000012.1, read on the forward strand.
CGCTGTTACCAAAAAGGGCAGTAAAAATTATGTAGAATTTGCCGTCAAGCTTCCATCAGACGACGGAGATTTTATATATCTGCCGATAGACTCAAAATTCCCCGGAGATACATATTCATCACTTATGGAGGCATACGAAAGCGCCGACAAGGAAAAAATTGAAACTGCCAGAAAGCGGCTTATATCAATCCTTAGCAGTGAGGCTAAGGATATAAATGAAAAGTACATTGACCCGCCAAACACAACAGATTTTGCCATTATGTTCCTGCCCTTTGAAGGGCTGTATGCTGAGGCAATAAACAGCGGAGCGGTGGAAACTCTGCAAAGGAAATACAAGGTCAATATCGCAGGTCCAAGCACAATGGCAGCACTTTTAAACAGCCTGCAGATGGGCTTTAAAACCTTAGCCGTGCAGAAGCAGAGCGCTCAGGTATGGAAGATATTAGGCAGTGTGAAAACCGAATTTGACAAATTTAATGATATACTCCTTCTCACTCAGCAGAGAATTGAGCAGGCAAACGCCGAGCTTGATAAGCTTGTTGGAGTGCGCACCCGACAAATACAGAGAAGTCTGGCGCAGCTTTCAAATATTGACGAGATAGCAGAAGGGAACAAGAACAGCAAAACAGAAAAGTAAAACCGAATAGATGAATTTATCCCCCCAATCAGGCAATACTCATAGTAAAGCCTTAGGGGGGATTTTTATGCAGTACAAAAAGGTTGAGATCTGCGGTGTTAATACAGGCAAAATCAAGGTACTGAAGGAAGAAAAAAAGCGCGAGCTTTTGGGCATAATCAAAAACGGCACAAAGCAGGAGAGAGCCAAGGCAAGGGATGAAATGATAAACGGGAATCTCCGGTTGGTACTCAGCGTTATTCAGCGTTTTACTAACAGGGGTGAAAATCTTGACGATTTATTTCAGGTCGGCTGTATCGGACTTATAAAAGCAATAGACAATTTCAACTGCGAGCTGGATGTTCGTTTTTCCACCTACGCCGTACCCATGATTATCGGCGAAGTAAGAAGATACCTCAGAGACCACAGCTTTATCAGGGTGAGCCGCAGTATCAGAGATACCGCCTACAGGGCGATGCAGGCTAAGGAAAGGCTCACCTGTGAAAACAACCGTGAGCCGAGCGTCGAAGAAATTGCCAAAGAGCTTGATTTGCCGAAGGAAAGCGTTGTGCTCGCTTTAGAGGCGGTTGTCGAACCCGTATCATTATATGAACCTGTATTTTCGGACGGCAGCGACACCATCTGCGTTATGGATCAGATAGGCGACAACAACGACGACAAAAGCTGGCTTGAAGAAATATCCATAAAACAGGCGCTCAACGACCTATCTGAGAGAGAAAAAGCGATAATCGGACTTCGGTTTTTCAAGGGAAAAACCCAGATGGAGGTAGCCGCTGAAATCGGCATATCCCAAGCTCAGGTAAGCCGAATAGAAAAGGGTGCGCTTTCAAGGATCAAGGCTTCAACGCAATGAGTGAACAAAGCCGTCGCTTTTCATTCTCGTTTATAAATGCGGAGTTGACGGAATTCATCAGCAGCCGCTCCTTGGGAAATTCGGGCATTATCTCAGTGAACAAATCAAGTTCTCTCTTTATAGTGGTATCGGACACCGTCATATTGTCGGTGTTGATTGTGGCGTTGATACCCAACTGTAAAAAACGCTTGATCGGGTGCTGCTTTAGATTACGCACCGCCCTGGTTTGAAGATTGCTGCTTAAACAACACTCAATTGATATACCATAATCCTTGATTTTCTTTAAAAGTCCATCGTCCTCAACAGCAGCCACACCGTGACCTATTCTTCGTGCGCCAAAATCTACGGCTGTCCTTACGCTGTCCGCTCCTGCCGCTTCCCCAGCATGGATGGTAAAGGGCAGGCTTAATTTTGCGGCAAGCTCGAAAAGCTCACGGTACATAGACGTACTGTACACAGCCTCAGCTCCCGCCAGGTCAACGGCACAAACCCCGCCGCCCAAAAACTCGGACGCAAGGTTAACCGTCAGTATATTGGCTTCACTTGAACCGCCCCTCATGTCGCAGAGGATAAGATTAGACCGTGTATTAAAATCCCTCTCTCCCCTCTCTACGCCCTTTATGGCAGCTTTGATTATCTTCTGCTGAGTACATCCGTTTTCCGTATGCAGCTGAGGAGCAAAACGGATTTCGCTGTAGATTATCCCCTGAGAATCAAGCTCTCTTATCAACTCATACACGGCATATTCAACAGCCGTTTCACTTTGCAAAAGCTTTAGCGGAAGATCAAAGCAACGGAGATACTCGTTAAGGCTCGATGTTTTTTCTCCGGCGGCGAGATAAGTCTTGAGCTCCTCGGGCTTTTCCGATGGAAGAGATATTCCCTGTATCTTGGCAAGATTAATAACAGTATTGATCGACAGTGAACCGTCAAGGTGAAGATGCAGATCAATCATTTTTTCCCACCTCCGCTATTATTTCCTTAACCAAAGCTGAGAGGGTATCCCCTGCCTCTTTTGCGACAAGCTGAACTTCCTCATGGTTTAGCGGAACACTTGAAATTCCCGCCGCCGGGTTCGTTATCAAGCTCAGCCCCAAGACTGAAACCCCCATGTGCGCCGCCGCCATTGCCTCGACCGCCGTACTCATTCCGACTGCGGAGGCTCCGAGAGCTGAGTACATTCTTATCTCCGCCGGAGTTTCATAATTCGGACCTGTGGTTTGCAGATAAACCCCACTTTTCAGTTCGATATTAAGTCTTCGGGCACAGGCCAGAGCAATCTCGGAAAGTTTGCTTGAATACACCCGTGACATATCGGGAAAGCGAGTTCCAAGACTTGAGATATTTTCTCCAATCAGCGGAGAGGGTACAAAGCTCGAAATGTGGTCGGTAATCAGCATTATATCTCCTGGAGAAAACGCTTTATCTATTCCGCCTGCTGCATTTGTGAGTATAAGCGCAGACGCACCAAGCATGAGCATGAGCCGAACCCCCCTGACTACCTCTGCCGAACCGTAGCCCTCATAGATATGGACTCTGCCCTGCATTGCAACAATCGGTACACCCGCTAAATCGGCAAAAATAAATCTTCCCCTGTGTCCCTCCACGGTTGAGAGTGGGAAGCTATCAAGCTCCGAGTAATCAAGTTGTGAGATAATATTCTCCTCCCCGATTATTCCACCGAGGCCTGAACCTAAGACCAAGGCCGCCTTCGGGATAAATGGAGCTTTCATTTTTAAAGTTTTAAAGTTCAATTTCAAAAGTGTTTTTTCATCCATACTGACAACTCCTCGTATAACCAAGTCGCCGATGTCCTCCCGCCTCTGTGGCGGCGGGGAGATTCAGTCTTTCGGTGGGGGTATAATCCCCCGCCGAAGCCCCGAGAAGCAAAGCTCCCCGGCGACGATTTAAATATTTCTGGTACAAAAAAATCCACAGGATAGCCTGCGGACTTTATTCTTGCATTTTATTTATTGCTTTTCTTTCCAATGATAACTAAAATCACTACCACTATGGCAGCCGCTGCTAAAATCCCGACTATCAGCAGAACGTTAGTATCATCGCCTGTAGTGATTGCTGTTGTATTCTCTCCGACTGCGCCTGTCGAGATTAGGGAAAAAACACACATAAGTGCAAAAAACAAAAGGGAGTATAGTTTATTTTTCATCATTGTCTGTCCTCCATTCACTATGAGAGTATTATATCATCGGCTTTATAAAATTTCAACTAAAATCAAGTCTATATCACCTAGAAATTATAAGTATAAGCCGAGGTAATTTCCTTGACATTTGCATATAACAGAAGTAGAATAAAATTCAACTTTAATATAACACTTAGGGGACGGTAGATTTGAGCATCATAGAGCTGTTTTTAATCGCCTTCGGCCTTTCAATGGACGCCTTTGCGGTGGCTGTCTGTAAGGGTTTGGCGCTTAAAAGCGTCAGTCTGCGACATTCTGTTAAGGCGGGTCTTTGGTTCGGCGGATTTCAGGCGCTGATGCCGCTAATCGGATACTTCTGCGGCTACTGGTTTCGAAACTACATATCCGCCTTTGACCACTGGATTGCCTTTGCACTGCTAAGCATACTCGGAATCAAGATGATAAAGGAAGCTCTCTCTCACGAGGAGGAGGAAACCGACAGCGCGATGGACTTCAAAAATATGCTGATTCTGGCTGTGGCTACGAGTATAGACGCTCTCGCCGCAGGAATAAGCTTTGCATTCTTGGACGTCAACATTTGGTGGGCTATAGGCTTCATCGGCTGTATAACCTTTATCCTCTCAGCGCTGGGGATTAAGATAGGAAGTATATTCGGCGCAAAATTCAAATCAAAAGCAGAGATTTTAGGAGGTCTGATTCTCATATTCATGGGTGTCAAAATTCTCCTTGAGCATTTAGGCGTATTTTCCCCTTAAAAAATATGGCCTCAGACAAAGGCTGAAGTGCATAAAGAAGTATTGCAAAATACAAACCTATGCCAATTGAACGGAAAAATAAGAAAGCTCTATGCGGATGGGCTATCCATTTGCATAGAGTTTTTCCTTTGCTTATTTCAAATTTTCGACGTGCGAAGTATGCATGGCTGTCACCGAAGGTGGTAATCTCGGGGACGCTATCCCTCAACAAGCGTTTTTGTCCGATGAAATCCGGTTAAAATTGCAAACATGTACATATTTGCATTGCTTGCCGGTCAATCGTAATTTTATGCTTCTCATAGCTTATCAGAAGTTCTGAGCGAAATGCTCCGCTTGACAGTAAGCGCAAAGAAAAATAAAATATAACCAAGTCGCCGATGTCCCCCGTCTCTGTAGGCGGCGTGATCAAACGAGCTTGTCACGCGGGCGAAGATTTAAATTGTTTAAGCTTTATCATTTGTTTTCGCTAAGATATTTTTCGAGCGCCCTAGCAAGCTGATCCGGACATGAGGTGCCTTTCGTTCCGCATTGTATTCCTTCGCAGCGGTCGATAACCTGCTGAGCTGTCATTCCCTGAACTAATGACGCTATGCCCTTGAGATTGCCGTTACAGCCTCCGTAAAATTTTACGTTCTTAATTTTGTCTCCGTCCATCTCAAGCTCTATGCTCTTTGAACATACTCCTTTGGGAGCGTACTCATACTTCATTATTCTTCCTCCTTTTATTTTTCAAAGTCTTAAGCCTCATAAGTCCTTCATCATCGGTCGTACAAGTGCCTATCGGGTGAACCTGGCTGGTACTGCCGCCGTGGAAATCCGTACCGCCGGTACGGATTAAGTCGTAGTTTTCAGCTATCTCCATCAATATTTTATCCTCTCCCTCACGTCTTCTCGGAAAATTATATTCAACTCCGTCAAGACCCTTTTCCGCTAGCTCAGGGAGCAAGTCAATTGAATTGTAAACCGAGGGATGAGCTAAAACCGCTATTCCGCCTGCCTCATGGATTTTGTCTAAAATCATAAAACAGTCGGGATACTCGATATTGGTCGGAGCTATACCAGTCTTTTTATTGAAAAGCCTACTGAACAGCTCGCCGTAAATTCTGTCTGTATATCCAGCATCGAGGAGAGTTTGCATTATATGCTGCTTAAAGAGGGTAACGCTGCCGCTTGATCTTCGCTCTACCATTTCCTCAGTAATCGGGTACAGCTTCATTATCTTTTCAAGTGATGCTCTTCCCTCACGATAGCGACTTTGGGCGATTTTAGAAAATATATCATTAAAGCTTTCGGGAAAGTCAGGGTAGTAGCAGAGAATATGAACAAGCCTTTTTCTCTTGTTGTCATAGCAAGAAATCTCGGCTCCGGGTATAACCTCCAGCCCTATTTCGTTTCCCAGACTAATTGCCTTTGATACCCCTGCGAAGGTGTCATGGTCTGTAAGGGCTATTGCGCTAAGTCCGCTGCCCTTTGCAAGCTGTACCAGTTCGCCGACATCAGTGCTGCCGTCGGACAGCCTTGTATGGCAGTGTAAATCTGCAGACATATTATAAAAACCTCCTGACAGCAAAAAATTGAGCGGATGATGAGGCGCAAACTTACTATCGCCACCTTGGCAAGGTGTCGCTCTACCGGATGAGCTGCATCCGCAAGTAACGTTTGAGTATCATTATAGTTTTTCCGATAAAAAAAGTCAAGCTCACCCGGCAATAATAGACAAGCTTTGTTTGACAGCCGTGTAATTTAAGTGTATAGTTATTACGTAAAAATTTTGAGAGCGAAAGATAGAATTCTGCTTATTGAAAGGACGTAGAAGATGAAATTTTGCAGCAACTGCTACTCGCCGCTAAAGGATGATGAATTATTTTGCTCAAATTGCGGCGCTCGGGTAAGCGGACATAATGGGACAACTGCACAAGGTCACGACAAACCGGAGCACGAACACCTTGAACCAACTCAAAGCCATGACAATCCGGAGCATGAACATCTTGAACCGAATCAAGATCCGACAGATTATGGAGATAATTTTGAACAGGGGCAACCGGATAACTCTACAGACTCAAACTACGATGCCCCTGAAAACAATATATACAGTCACAGTGAACAATCCTCATCTGAGGTTGATGCTGCAACCGCTGAAGGAGCTGGCATAAAAAAGGTCTGTCCAAATTGCAACCAACCGCTTGAGCACGGCAGCAGCGTCTGTCCCTACTGTGGCTACGACGTAGCAAGATATAACGATGGTTTTGATTCTCCAATAGATGATGAATACATCCCGCCGACCGCTTCCGCCGGTACTCACTCTGTTCAGGGAACTACTAAAAACAAGAAGAAAAAGGACAAGGGCAAGACTGCTATTATTGTCACTGCAATAATAGCCGCTCTGGTCATTGTCACTGCTGCAGTGATGATATTTGTAGTACCTCAGCTCGGCGGCTTCGGGAACACTGAGGAAACACGCCCCAGCGAAACACAGGCAGCAACAGAACCTGCCACCGAGGAAACCGAACCTGAAACCGAAACACCGACAGAGGTTTACACCGAAGCCCCGACAGAACCTCCTACACCCGCTCCAACAGAACCGCCCACCGAGCCGCCGACAGAACCACCTACCGCACCTCCGACAGAACCTCCTACACCCGCTCCGACGGAAGCTCCAACCGAAGCTCCCACTGACGCTCCACCCGAGCCTGAGACAGAGCCAAACTTTCCTCAGGCTGACATCGAGTAAAGTCTGTCACTTAAAAGAGGTAAACACAGAATGAAAAATCAGAGATTTCAATTTTTAATTCTGACTATTATTATTTTTATAGTGGGATTTTTCCTTTTTGGAATCTTAGGAATAATTATTCCTTTAAACAACGCGTCAACTTATGTAACTGACAATCCTTTTTTATGTTGGCTTTTTCTCTCTTTTTGGGGTGGTTATTATTTTTTCAGCATATTGTCAGGACTATTTTTTACAGTAAAATGGCTTTCCAAGAAATCTTTTGTAATTAAAATCTTGATGACAGTTGTTTTCGTTATTCCTATATACGTAGTAATGGCAGGCGTGTTTTACAGCATTCCTTATTGGATATATAACCTTATTCAATATAAAAGAATTGCTGATAAAGCTCCGACACATGTATAATTTAAACTCCCTGAGTTAGAGCTGTGCTTTAACTCAGGGAGTTTTATTGTCTTTCAAATAAATTGAGCGAATATAGAAGCCCCGCCAACAGTAAGTATGCCCGAAACGGCTATTGAGAGGCTGCTCATGGCGCCCTCGACCTCGCCCATTTCCATTGCCTTGGTCGTGCCGACCGCATGCGATGAGGTACCGATAGCTATTCCCTTTGCCACAGGATTCTTTATTCTAAAGAGCTTACAGATAAACGGAGCAATTACATTGCCCAAAACCCCGGTGATTACTATAACTGCCACCGAAATTGTGACGTAACCGCCAAGCTCCTCTGATACACCCATGCCGATTGCCGTTGTAATTGACTTAGGCAGCATAGTAACATACTCTGTATGACTCAGCCCAAATGCAAGAGCCATCAGAAAAACACAGACAAGGCTTGTGAGAACTCCGGAGACTATACCCAGTATTATCGCCGCAAAGTTCTTACGCAACAGGCTGAGCTGCTCATAAAGGGGAACAGCAAGGGCGACAGTAGCCGGTGTTAGAAACCAGTTTAAATATTCAGCGCCCTCGTTATAGGCGTCATAATCTATATTCAGCAGCAAGAGCGCTGCCACTGTGATAATTATCGAAATGAGAAGAGGATTAAAAATAGCGAGTTTAAATTTTTTCTTTAAAAGAAAACCCAATCCGTAGGCGCTGATGCTTATCAGCACCCCGAAGAAAGCAGAGTCCGACAAAACCTCACTCATCGTCCTCACCGTCCCTTTTGGTACTGCGATTGATCACAGCCTGAGTAACTCTTCCGGAGACCGCCATTACCGCCACTGTTGATACAACCGTTATAACGGCAACGGGCAAAAAAATAGGCCTCAGTACATCCCAGGATTTAAGCAGCCCTACCCCGGCAGGAATAAACATAAGCGGCATTATTTCTATTAAAAGCTTAGACGCAGAGCCTACCGCCGACAACCGCACTACCCCTGTACAAAGTAAAATAAGCAGGATAACAAGTCCATAAATGCTCGCCGGAATCGGCAGCGGTACTACGGCGTTTAAAATCTCTCCAACAAACGATATGGCAAGAATTATTCCGAATTGCTTTACATATTTCATTTTACACCCCTCAAAAAGCTCAGCCGTGTGCCAAAAATATATTCTTACACAGCCTTGTGCCGCTTTCTGTTTTAAACACCTTATCTATACAGCTTTTTATCGCTTCATTACTCAAGCAGTCCTCCTCCATATTCACTATGAGGTCTGCTTCAACCAAAATCTGATAATCCATACCGTCGATATTATTGTAGGTATGGTGATGTGCTACAAGATAGCTCACCCTGGATATAACCTCGCTCGGGAAATCGAGATTAGTCAGCATTTTCTCCGCTACCGGAGGTCCCTCCAGCTCCTGCTGCTTGCCTGTGCAACTGCCGTATTTTTTCTCAGAGGGCTTTATTCCTATATCGTGAACCAAAGCGGCAGTCCTGAGAATAAACAGCTCATTTTCATCAAGCTGCTCCAAGCCTCCGATCATACCTGCCAAAGTAAAAACCTTGGTAAAGTGGAAAATTCTCTTTTTATCCCCCTGAAAATAGTCTGTCATGCTGTCAAATAATTTATTAATATCTTTTTCTCTGCACATAGCTTCCTCCATAAAAAAGAGGCTGCCTGACGACAGCCTCTGCGCACTTTAAAATTTACTTGCGGTTAAAAATTGACATAATCTGGAAATATGAATCATCGTCATCGTCATCAACAACATCAACCGCAGGCTTCTTAGGAGCTTCCTTAGCGGGAGCTGATGAAGACGCAGCTCTGAACGCCTCTCTGGCAGTAGATCTTGTTCTGCTTCTCGGGTCACGGACTGTCGGCTCGTTACCGCCGTTAAATCCTGTGGCGATAACTGTAACACTCATTTCGTCCTCCATATTCTCATCCAGAACAGCACCCCAAATGATGTTTGCATCCGGGTCAGCCTGCTCGGTGATCATTGCGGAGGCGGTGTCAATCTCGTCAAGTCCGATATCAGGAGAAGCTGTGATGTTGACGATAACGCCCTTAGCGCCGCCGATGGATGTCTCAAGCAAGGGGCTGGTGATAGCCATTCTTGCTGCCTCGTCCGCCTTGTCCTTTCCTGTTGCATAACCGATACCCATGTGAGCATAACCTGCATTCTGCATGATGGCAGTTACATCGGCAAAGTCAAGGTTTACAAGACCCGGGATGAGGATGAGATCGGAGATACTCTGAACACCCTGACGAAGCACATCGTCTGCAAGCTCAAAGGCGTTTTTCAGGGTTATTCTCTGCTCACTGGCATATTTAAGTCGCTCGTTAGGTACAACGATGAGGGAGTCAACATTCTCTCTTAATGCTGCAATTCCTGCCTCAGCCTGCTCCATTCTCTTCTTGCCCTCAAATGCAAAAGGCTTAGTAACGATAGCGGTTGTCAAAATTCCCATTGACTTTGCAATCTCTGCTACTATCGGAGCGGCTCCGGTACCTGTACCGCCGCCCATTCCTGCAGTAATGAATACCATATCGGTATCCTTAAGCACTGCCTCGATTTCCTCTCTGTTTTCCTCGGCTGCCTGTCTGCCGACCTCGGGCTTTGAACCTGCGCCCTTACCGTGTGTGATCTTCTCACCGATCTTAATTTTTGTTCCGGCGCTGGAGAACTGAAGAACGTGGTCATCTGTATTAACTGCGACAAATTCTACACACTGTACACCCATTTTTACCATTCGATTTACGGCGTTTCCACCGCCGCCGCCAACACCTATTACCTTTATAACAGGAATATCGTTGCCAAACTCTTTTTCAATCTCAAATGCCATTTAAACTTCCTCCTAAGCGTCGTATATACGACCATCAAATAATATTTATACAAATCAATTTCAAAACGTATATGCTGGCAGCTACTATACTGCTACCTTATAAATTTAACACATTGGTGTTAAAATTTCAATAGAGATTTTCAGATTTTTTTCTATTTTTCGCAAATATATAAACAAAGTCTTATTATCTCTATTTTTTCATTTATTTTTCTACAGCCGACGAATCGACAAAAACTTAATACACTCCCTCGCCGCCGTTCTGCGCAGAATAGTCATCTGCATTGTCATCTACAGAGGTATCCGAGGAATCGTAGAGTATATTGCCGTAGGCATCGGTGGGTAAAGTATTGCGGGGAACACCGCCGGAATAATCGTCAGAGGCGGCAGCACTATCACTTGGTACTGTATCCTGAGATACCGCCTCTGTGGTCTGCTGCGTAGGCGGTTCGGTAGAAGGCTGCGTACTTTGGGTAATATCCTCCTGCTCGATTTTATCGAGATACAAATCAGAAATGGGCTTGAAGTACGACGCCTTATTTCCTTCTTTACAGCCTGACACATCGAGCCGACCTCTGTCGCTTTCGCTGAGTTTTTCATCTATTATGATTTTTGCAGTTTTGAGCTTATAGCTGACATCCTCCGGCAGACCAATGATGATTTTGATTCGGTTTGAATAATTTAAGCTTATCGACGCAGTGTTTGTAAGATCAATCTCCTTTATGCCCGAAAACTCATTTTCTTTCAACGCCTGATCCACGCTCTGCATTATAGATAAAATCCCGCCCTCGTTGAACTCCACCAATTGACCAGGCTGAGCGGTTTTTATCGTACATCCCAAAATCATGGGTACATCGTAATTATCTACTGAGCCGCTGACCTTCTCGAGCACCTTTCCCTCAGCGTTTAAAATAGCGTATTCATCGCCATTTTGCACGATAAAGGAAGGCTCGCTTTCGGTAACGGTAATTACTATTGTATTGGGAATTCTAATGGAAATATCAGCCTGCTCTATATACGGAAGCTCCAGTTCGATATTTTCTTCCCCTGTTTTTTTATCGGACAGAAATAGGTTTTCCCCCAAGGTCATACCGCTTGCGTCTATAATATCCTGAGCAGAGTAATGCTCAGCTCCTTCTACGGTAAATTCCTCAGTGCGGAAAAACACCGTAAGTGAAAGCACAATGCCTATAGTAAGGATAATTGTAACTATCACCGCCGCAATACCTATGTTTTTAATCTTCCTGCTGCGATGAGACATCGGCCGCTTATCAAGGTCAATCTGCGGCAGATTTTCTTCCCGTCCGTGCCGCTGTCTCGACCTCCTTCTCTTAAGTTCAAGCTCATCCGTATAAAACTCGTCTCCGTAATCTTTGCGGCTCAATACGACGGGTTTATTAGATTTTTTTGCAGTTGAATTCTGTCTTCGGTTTTTGTTTTGGGGGTAGCTCTTACTTTGAGATGAGTCGCTACGATTTTTTCGCTTTTGGGGCTTATCAGTCTCAGCTGAGCTGCGAAGCGCTTCGGATTTTTGTAAGCCGCTGCTATTACTGCGGCGGCGCTTACCTCCACCGTCTTTCGGCATTTGCCTGCGAGGAGCGCTGCGCTCATTGTCGAAACTTTGGCGGCGCACGTTTGAGTTATTTCTTTGGGCTCTCTGTTTTTTCCCCTCAGCTGCGCCTGATTTACTTTCGCCCCTTTTTTTGGCTTCAGTTTCATTTTTCATATTGTTTTTCATTGCTTCTTCCCTACTTTTTCTTCCCTGACAGTTAAACTATATCTTCTTAATAGAAGCGCCAAGCTCTGAAAGAACAAGCTCAATGTCTTCATAGCCTCGCTCAATAAAATTAACCCCTGTAATCTCGGTCACGCCACTCGCTCTCAGTCCGGCGACTACCAGAGCCGCTCCGCCTCTGAGGTCGGGCGCTGCAACTTTGGCTGCGTACAGCTCAGGCACTCCCTCTACAACGGCAACCTTACCTTCAAGATGAATTTTTGCTCCCATTCTCTCGAGAGCGCAGACGTGTTTATATCTGCTTTCAAATATGTTCTCTACAAAAATCCCTGTGCCTCTGGCAGTGGCGAGCATTGCCATTATCGGCGGCTGTGCGTCAGTAGGAAAGCCGGGATACGGCATCGTCCGCAAAAAGCTGACTGCGTGCAGCCTTGTGGGTGCATCGAGCAAAATTGCATTTCCCCTCTGGCTTACGGTACAGCCGCTCTCTTCAAACACCGGGATTATGCTGCCCAGATGCGATGGGATCACATGATCGAGCAGAACTCTTCCTCCTGTGGCTGCGACTGCCGCCATATAGCTTGCCGCCGCTATCCTGTCGGGAATAATAGTGTGCATCGTCCCCGAGAGGCGTTCAACTCCGTCTATGATCACCACTCCCTCACCCGCTCCGGTGATTCTGGCTCCAAAGGCGTTGAGACAGTCGGCAAGATCAACAATCTCCGGTTCTCTGGCAGCATTGGTGATTATGGTAGTTCCCTTTGCCATGCAGGCGGCAAGGATGATGTTCTCGGTAGCTCCAACGCTCGGAAATGAAAGAGATATCTTCGCTCCGTGAAGCCCGTCGGGAACACTGCACTCCAGCACCCCATGTTTTTCAGATATTTCAACACCGAGCAGCCTGAGCGCCATTATGTGCAGATCAATCGGCCTCGGACCCAACTCACAACCGCCGGGGAAGGTAAGTCTCGCCCTTCCGAAACGTGAAATCATCGGTCCCAAAAAAATTATAGATGAACGCATTGCGTGCATAAGCTCATCGGGTATGTCGTACTTATCGGCACATTTGCTGTCCACATACACCGTGGCTCCGTCCTTTTTAACCTCACAGCCCATATATCTCAGAATATTCAGCGTGATATTCACATCCGACAGATTCGGACAATTATGTATCACACTGCTGTCCCCTGTCAAGAGGGTCGCCGCCAAAATCGGCAGTGCACTGTTTTTGGCGCCCTGAACCTCAATTTTTCCACACAGTCGTTTTCCACCCTCTATTATCAGCTTCGACACAGAGAACACCCCTTATTCTAATATATAAAAGCAATCAGGTAAAGTCTTAATCCTTAATATATTATGAATAATGGCGGTTGTGCGTGAGAGCATAGGCGACGAATAGAGATTGTTTGACAGGTGCAATGTCACATTTGGTTAGTAAATATTTCACTACACCAACGGCATAATCTCCCCTGCGACGGTTGCAATCGTCGCAGGCATGATCAAACGAGCTTGTCACTCGGGCGAAGATTTAAATTATTTTTTGGCTGTACCGTTTAACACTGTACGAATAACGGAGTATATCCTGTCATTAGCATCTACAATAGCCATCTTTCCTGCGTTTTGAGAGTATTCCTTCAGTCTCTCCTTGTCGCTTAAAATCTCATCGACAAGCTTTATAACCTTTTCTCCGTCAAGCTCGCTTTCCTCTATTATAAACGCCGCTTTTGCCTTTACCATTGACATGGCATTATGGTACTGATGATTTTCGGCGACATTTGGAGACGGAATTAAAATTGCCGGCTTGCCCTGAACCTGGAGCTCACTTAAAGTTATAGCTCCCGCTCGGCAGATGACCAGGTCGGCTGCCGCAAGACATACAGGCATATTGTTGATATACTCTCTGATATCGAGGTTGGGACATTTGTCCGGCTCAATGCCCTTTTGACGAAGAAGATCCGGAAACCATTTTCCGTATTGACCATAGGCGTGAATAATCTGGTATTTTCCGTCCTTGCCGCTTCTGGCTATCAAGTCGGCAACTCCCTCATTTATTTTTCTCGCACCGAGGCTGCCTCCAAAAGAAAGAATGACCGGTCTATCATCAAGTCCCAGCGCCTTCCTGGAGGTCTCCCTGCCCGCTGTGATAATTTCCCCTCTTACAGGATTTCCGGTGGTAACAAAGTGACAAGAATCACTCAGATAATTTTTCGCATAGGGATTTGCAAGCATTACCTTTTGCACCTTTTTTGAAAGCATCTTTGTAGTGACGCCCGGGAAAGCGTTTTGCTCGTGAATAACAGCCGGGATGCCGAGCTTTACTGCAGCTCTGATTACAGGGCCGCTGACATATCCGCCAGTACCTATACAGATATCCGGCTTAAACTCTTTGATTATTTTTTTTGCATCCGCTGTGGAGGAAATAGCTCTTTTCAGCGTGATGATGTTATCCTTTATTGCACCAGGAGAAAGACTTCTTCTGAAACCAGATATCTTTATTGTTTTCAGCTCATATCCCGCTTGGGCTACAAGCCGCTCCTCCATTCCTCCCTTCGCTCCTACATAGAGGATTTCACATTTCGGATCCTTATCCTTCAGATATCCGGCTATGGCAAGAGCCGGATTAATGTGGCCGGCTGTTCCGCCGCCGGCAAAAATAACGCGCATGATTATCCCCCTTATCCTTCTTTATGTATTTAAATCTTCGCCTGCGTGACACGCTCGTTTGATCACGTCTGCGACGATTGCAACCGTCGCCGGGGAGCTTTGCTCCTCAGGGTTTCGGTGGGGATTATAACTCCCGCCGAAGCCCTGAATATCCCCGCCGCCTACAGGGGCGAGGACATCGGCGACTTGGTTATACTTCCTGCTTATCAAGCTTTATTCATATTTGCACTCCTCGATACTGACAAAACTATGCCCATTTGCATAAGAATCATTATAAGTGATGAACCGCCGTAGCTGAAAAACGGCAGGCTGATACCTGTGTTCGGCAGCCAGTCGGTAATAACAAAGATGTTGAGGACCACCTGAATTCCAACCTGAGCCGTAAGGCCCGCAGCAAGCAAGGTGCCAAAGCGATCCTTAGCTCTCATAGCGATTACAAATCCTCTCCAGACAAGCAGTCCGAAAAGAATCAATATTATTATTGCACCGACAAGACCCAACTCCTCACAGACTATAGCAAAAACGAAGTCGTTTTGAGGTTCCGGAAGATAGAGGTACTTTTGCCTCGACTGTCCGAGTCCAAGCCCCAAAAGTCCGCCTGAGCCAATGGCATAAAGGGAGTTTCTCGTCTGCCAGGTATCCTGCCACATTGAGTCATCTACATATTCCAGCGCTTTGCCCCAGCCGTCCATTCTCTCCATAGCATAGCCGAGTTTATCAGTGACCGCCAAAACCAACACTACGCCTACCAAAACTCCTCCGATTATGAGAAACCATCTGAGCTTTCCTCCATAGAGTAAAACCATCAGAGCCGTCAGAATTCCGATGATAACTATGCCGGAATAGTGAGGCTCAAGGTACAAGAGCACAGCCGTAACTCCAAAAATAACCAACGGAGGAAGCGCGCCGTACTTAAAAGTTTGCACTCTCTTGTGCTGGTAAGCTCCCCAGTGGGCAAGAAAGATGATAATAGCAAACTTCATAATCTCCGACGGCTGAATATTGAAACTGCCGACCCCTATCCAACGCTTTACACCGGTACCGGTTGCAGACGGCAAAATCAGCACCACTATCATCGCGAGGATTCCCAGCGGAAGTATTATGAGCGACAGCTTTTTTAAGTATTCGTAATTCAGATAAGACATAAAGAACATTACGCCTATTCCTACAGTGGCAAAAATCAGCTGACGAATAAGATAATAGTAGCTGTTGCTCTCACTGTAATAGGCTACGGGGTAGCTGGCGGAAAACATCATTATTATTCCACACACGAGCAACACAAGCACCAAAATTAAAAACGGCATATCCAAGCCGATTCCTATTCTGAATGCCTTGGTTTTACTTTTTGAACGCTCACGCACTCGGGTTTGGGACAACCGCCTGTGCTGAATATCCTCAATCGGGATTGCATATTTGTCCGGCATATCTGCCGATGCCTTTTTAATACGCCCGTTAGGCTGCTTCTTCCTGTAGTTTTTGGAGCGTAACAAATCCATTATAACACCACCGTAGTTTAATATTACTTATGCTATTTGACTTAATCCGAACAAGGTTATCAGCACCGCAAAAATCCCGCACACAGCTGTAGCAACGCTGAAAACCACAACAATTCTGACCTCTGACCAGCCGCACTTCTCGAAATGATGGTGAATGGGACTCATTTTGAAAAGCCGCTTACCATTGGTCAGTTTAAAGTATGTAACCTGTATGACTACAGATAGCATTTCAAGTATAAACGGAGCTGCCGCTACCAGCAGCAAAAGCGGAAGGTCGATTGAAAAAGCGAGCGAACAGAGATAACCTCCGAGGAAAAGAGAGCCGACATCTCCCATGACAACCTTTGCAGGGTGGAGATTCCACAGCAAAAAGCCCAAACAACCGCCTGCTAAAGCCGATGCTGCTATCCCCGTACACTGCGTCTTCATTATAGCTGCCAGCAGCATAAACGTGAGGCAGCAAAAAAATGACATAGTTCCCACAAGTCCGTCTGTCCCGTCGCTAATACCTACTGCGTTGACGACAGCCACGATACCTATAGCTGAAAGTATCCAGTAAAAAACACCCAAATCGTAAATACCGAAATACGGAACAACTATGTTGCTGGTTACTCCTAATAAGTACAGAACTAAAAGATAAGCAGAGGCTACAAAAAATTGAAGAATAAGCTTGTGTTTAACTTTGAGCCCGTGCTCTCTTTTCTTTTTTACCTTTATATAATCATCGGCAAAGCCTATTCCACCAAAGGCGAGCGCCATTGCAAGACCTGCCACTACCTTTAGAGTATCCTTGTCATAGCTTTCAAAATAAGAAAACAAAAACACGCACACTATTGAGGTTACAACACTGGCAAGTATAAATATCAGTCCGCCCATAGTCGGGATTCCCTGTTTGTTATGATGCCATGTAGAACCTTCCCCTTGAATTGTCTGTACGAAGCCGCGGCTTCTCAGCTTCGGCACGAGCCAGCGTCCGAAAAACGCCGATATTATAAACGAGGCCACTGCGCTGCCAAGCACCCAACCTGTATTCATCTTTCTACCTCCGATATCTTTACGTTACCCTGCCCGGTAAAGCAGACAAAACATTATGTTATACAAATGTAATTCCAAATCCGAATATAACAATTAAAACCGAAGCAATGGCGCAAATCCCGGTAAATAAGCCGAACACTATTACTATCTTTACCTCTGACCAGCCGCACATCTCGAAGTGGTGGTGAATTGGGCTCATTTTAAACAGGCGCTTACCGTGGGTCAGCTTAAAGTAGGTCACCTGAAGTACAACTGAGAGCATTTCAATAAGATAAGGCAGAGCTATCAAGATCAAAATAATCGGTTTGTTCATTGCATAAGCGAGCGCACAAATATAACCTCCGAGATAAAGTGAGCCTGTGTCGCCCATGAACACCTTGGCAGGGTGGAAATTCCAAATTAAAAAACCTAAACAGCCACCCGCCAATGCAGATGCCATGATACCGCTGCACTGCATTTGCAAAACCGAGGACAAAAGCATAAATCCGAGTGCAACGAAAAATGACTCAGAACCGACCAGTCCGTCAATTCCATCGGAAAGATTCACTGCGTTTACAACACCGACAATAGCGATGGCCGAGAGTATCCAATAAAAGACTCCCAGGTCAAAACCGCCGATAAACGGAATCTCTATGACGCTGCTGCCACCGAGAATATAAAGAGTAAGAAGATATGCGGCCGCTATGGCAAATTGAAGCACAAGCTTTTGCTTGGCAGTGAGTCCCAGGTTTCTCTTCTTGACAACCTTAATATAATCGTCAATAAATCCTACAGCTCCATATGCCACAGCCATAAAAACTCCTGCTATTACTCTGCCCATGTCGCCGAGCGCAGTCGGACTGCCTCCTGCCGTGAGATAGAATAAAATGACACAGATAAGAGTAGTGACTACCGAACCCAAAATGAACATGAACCCGCCCATAGTCGGCGTACCCTGCTTTTTTTCATGCCACTTGGGACCATCCTCAAGTATCGTCTGACCGAAGTGAACCTTTTTCAGAAAAGGAACAAGCCACTTTCCAAATAAGGCTGCTATCGCAAAGGAAGCCACCGCGCTTCCGAGTACCCATCCTACATTCATCTTTTGTACCTCCATACTTTTAATTTCAAGTAATATTAATCTTACATAACCGCATTATTTCCGTAGTTTGCAGAGGTGGTAAAGGTAAGGGTTATAACTGTTCCTTCAGCTACCGTCTCGCCTGCTGCCACACTCTGATTGAGCACTACTCCCTCGCTTGCTCCTGAAATACCGGAGACGCTGATGTTGAGGTTATATGCCGCTGCAACCGAATTCGCCTCAGCAAGTGTGTAGCCAGAGAAGTCCGGCACCTCTACCGACGTGTTACTTACCTCATCCAGGCTGGTGTAGAGAACCACTGTACCGCCCTGAGGTATTCTCGTGGAGGCGGCGGGAATCTGAGCCTCGACAGTATCACCGTCACCTTTGACAATGCAGGTATAGCCGTCGGATTCCACCTTTGACTTTGCCTCGTCCACTCCAAGTGCCAAATAGGAATTTGCAGTGGTATCCATCTGTGCTATCTCCTCGTCTGTATATTGTGTACTGACCTCGAGATAGGGCATTACCTCGCTCATAATCTGAGAGAAAACGGGGGCAGCAACCGCCGAGCCGTAGTAGTTATTTCCAAGCGGAGTATCAAAGTAAACCAGAAGGCAAACCTCCGGGTCATCGGCCGGAGCAAATCCACAGAATGAAGCGATGTAGTCGTCTATTCCGTCATCATTTGCATCATATAGCTTCTCTGACGTACCGGTCTTGCCCGCTACCCTGTAACCAGCTACATAGCTGTTTTTAGCCGAACCTTCTTTTGCATTAAGCTCCAGTATCTCACTGAGTTTTTCACAGGTTTCCTCTGATACCACCTGACGCTTAACCATCTTGTCAGTGGATTTTACGACATTGCCGTCGGCATCTAAAACCTGCTTTACAACATAGGGCTGCAAAAGCTCTCCGCCGTTGGCTACTGCTGAAATAGCTGCAACCATTTGTATAGGAGTTACTGATACACCCTGACCGAAGGAAGCTACTGCCAAGTCCAAGTCAGTCATCTCTCCATCAGAATTAAAAAATAAACCGCTCGCCTCGCCGGGTAAATCAATACCAGTTGTTGTGTTAAATCCAAAGGCTTGGAAATATTTCCAGAAATTCTGCTTACCTATTCCGGCTCCTATCTGCATGAAGGCAGGGTTGCATGAATTACATACTGCTTGGGCAAAGGTTTGAGTCCCGTGTCCGCTTGTGTTGTGACATCTAATGACACCTGCATTTTCAACCGGTTTGTATGAACCTGTGCAGGTGAAGGTGGACTCATCATTTACAGTATTTTCCTCCAATGCCATAGCCGCAGTTATAACTTTGAAAACCGAGCCGGGATAGTAGGTATCGCTGACCGCCTTATTTCTCCACTGAGAAGATTGGGCCTCGTACTCGGCGTTTTGCTTTTCTGTACCTACAAGTAAATCAATCTGCGCCCGTGTTTGGTCATCAGCTATGGTATAAGGATCGTTCAAGTCGTATCCACCCTCGACCGCCATGCCGAGAATAGCTCCCGTATCTACGTCCATCATAATTGCAACAGCCCTGTTAGCAACTTTATTTTCAAGTATTCCCTGCTCAAGATACTTTTCCATAATGTGCTGTATAGTTTCATCAATTGTGAGCACCAGACTGTTTCCATCCACGGCGTCAACCTTTTGCTCGTAATTAAACGGCATCTCCACACCGTAGGGACCCTTTGCCGTGACAAGTCTTCCGGGCGTTCCGGTCAGCTCATCATCATATTCATACTCAAGCCCCGAAAGTCCCTGATCCTCGCTGCCGGTAAAACCGATAACAGCTGAGGCAAAATCGTTGTACGGATAGTAGCGCTTATAGTCCTCAAGCAAATCTATGACTCCGCTAATTCCGTGTTCTTCTTCTATTGTATCCATAAATTCCAAAATCTCATCTCGGGTGTCGCTTTCGATCTGACGCTTTACGACCGAGTAGTAGGAATTTTCCTTGGTCTTTTCATATACGCTTTCCTGGTCAAGCCCCAGTATTTCGGACAGTCCTTTTGAAACTATGGTTCTATCTGCGTCGCTTTCAAAGCTGTTTGGTGAGAGCACTACCTTCCACACCGTAGCGCTTTGCGCCAAAACCTTACCGTTGGTATCATAGATAGTTCCCCTTCGCGCGCTGATAGTGGTATCGTTAAGCTGCTGTTCAACAGCGGCCTGCTGTAGAGTCTCACCCTCTACGATAGTTAACTGCGACAATCGAAAGGCAACCGTACCAAAACCGAGCACCAAAATACACAGCATTATTACCATACATCGGCGCATCAACTTTGATTTAGAACTGCTGGACATTGTATTTCCCCTTTCACAATTAGTTCCCTTAAGCTTCTTATTTAAATCTTCGCCTGCGTGACAAGCTCGTTTGATCACGCCTGCGATGATTGCAACCGTCGCCGGGGAGCTTTGCTCCTCAGGATTTCGGCGGGGAATTAAACCTCACCGAAAGACTGAATGGAATCCGCCGCCTACTAAGGCGGGGAACATCGGCGACTTGGTTATATATATGAAGGGAGGGTAGATTGACAACTGTTTTTCCTATATTATATGTATATAAATACAGACTCCTCGCATATTCTCAATTCGTTCAAAAGCGATTTATCTCAAGCTTTTATCGACTGATTTCAAAACCAATATTCATAAGCAAGCCTCGACACTGTTGAGCAAAATGCGACAATAGCCATAAACAGCAAAAAAGGTTGCAACAACACAAACCAGCGACAAATAGAGTTTTTCAATTTCTGCCACTGATTTGCTCGGGGTAAGCCCCGTGTTACAACCGCTTGTTTTTCACTTAATTTATTTTGTACCCAAAACGGATTAAGACCACAAGCCCGCAATAGCCTGTGCGATGGACTCAAAAATATTTGAGCTCTGATCCCCGCTTACCTCAGCCTTATCTCCATCTGAAAGCTTTATGTACTCCTTTTGATAGCTGTCAGCTTTGGTCATGCCAAGCTGAGACTCAGCATACTGCTCTACCTTATCGGTTGAAAGCTTAGAGTCAATCTTCATTTGTAACTGAGTGTACAGGCTCTCCTGATCAGAAAGTGCAGTACTGGCATTGCTTATCTGCTGGTTAAGCTCGGTAAGCTGCACCTGCCCATGGATAATAACGGCAACTGTCACGGTGATTACCGCTCCCATTACCACACCGGTAAAAATCTTCACAGGATTGCGCTTAGATCTTCTGTTTTTTATTAAATCCTCTTCAGGTAAACTGACAACATTATGTTTTCTTCTATAAACTCTTCTTTGCTCTTCAGCTCTTTGTTCAGCCGTCGTTTCAAAGAGGCTGATATCGTAGGCCACGCTTCTTCCGTTTAAAGCCATTTTTTACACCTCTAAATAAATAACCCGAAAACTCCAACTTTCCAGTGGAATTTTAATTGTAATTAAATTGTTAATGTTGATAATAATTATACCGGCCCGAAACACTCTGGAACTATAAAAACGCCGAATTAAAGCTAAAATACCGTTTTAACAGCAAGTAACAAAATCGTAATAATTGTAACCAATCCAAATCAATCGGCATTTTAGACAATTTTTTCATTATTCACTATATCTTGGAGTGAAATTTCTAAAATTTAGCCTTAATTTCACTATATATAGTTTACTACTTTCCATAGTAAATGTCAAAGCCTTTTTTAGTACAATTTACAATATTGTTACATTTTCTCAAAACACCTTAATTTAGCGCTTCTGCTGCGAGGATTTTTGTCTAATTCCTCTACAGAAGCTTCCACCGGCTTTCTAAGTATAAGTCTCCCCTTGGGTTTATTCCCGCAAACACAAACAGGAAAGTCCTTCGGACAAGTGCAACCGGTACACCACGACGCCATCTTCTGCTTTGTTATCCTGTCCTCCAGAGAATGAAAGGTTATCACTGCAAGTCTTCCTTTGGAAGCCAGTAAAGAGAAAGCGGCGTCAAGCCCCTTTTCGAGCACGTCGAGCTCGCCGTTTACGGCTATTCTCAACGCCTGAAATGTTTTTCTTGCCGGGTGTCCGTCACGTCTTTTAGCAGCCGGAACTGACGCTTTGATTATTTCAGCCAAATGCAAAGTTGTTTCGATTCTTCCCTTTTCTCTTTCCTTGACAATATGGGATGCTATTGAGGAGGCAAATTTTTCTTCCCCGTACAGGGATATTATTCTCGCCAACTCCTTATAGCTCAGTTCATTGACCAAATCCGCCGCAGTTTTTCCACTTTGACTCATCCTCATATCCAGCGGTGCGTCATAATGAAAGGAAAAACCTCTTTCTGGTGTGTCAAGCTGAACTGAGGATACCCCGATATCCAGTAAGATACCGTTCACACTGTCAATGCCAAGATCTTTGGCAATCTCTTCCATCCGACTAAAGTTAGACTGAACAATTACACAGCGGTTGTCATTTTGAAAACGCTTTGTTACAGCGTCTATCGCTGTAGGATCCTGGTCGATTGAAATTAGTCTTCCGTCAGGACCGAGATTTTTAAGTATCTCCGCCGAATGTCCTCCGCCGCCTGCCGTGCCGTCAATATATACGCCGTCAGGGCGAATATTAAGGGCGTCAACGGCCTCATGAAGCAACACCGGAATGTGAGAAAACTCCATCGGACTCCTCCTAAAATGTGATATTCTGCATCAGCTGAGCAATATCCTGCTCTTCGGACGCTCTGGTTATTTCGTCCCACTTTTCGCTGCTCCAGATTTCCACGTGCTTTCCTGTGCCGACGATTGCGACCTCCTTGTCAATTCCTGCATGTTTTCTCAACTCGTCGGGGATTACAAACCTGCCCTGAGCATTCGGTACCGCTTCATCTGCACCTGCGCAGAAAAAACGCTGAAGCGCCTGTGCCTCGGGCATTGGCCGCGACTCTATCTGGTTTAAAAGCGACTCCCATTTGTCGGCAGGCATAGCCAAAAGACAGCCTCCCAGTCCTTTTGTGACAAAGAAGCTGTCGCCAAGCTCCTGGCGGAACTTAGCAGGCATTATTATTCTGTTTTTAGGGTCCAAATTATGTTTAAACGTCCCTATAAACATAACGCCACTTCCATGTCATAATTTTATCTTATACGCTAATTTGTGTCACCAAGTGACATCTTGTGTCACCCGATGAACTTATTATATGACATCGTTCGGCATTTTGCAAGTACATTTTATAGATTTCAGGATACAAAATTGTAATAATCTGTAGCTACTGCCCAAATATTTCCAATACAATATATTGAAATCGCACCTTCAATTCACCACAATATATCACTTTTAGTTCAAAATAGGAAATAAGAGTCGAGGATTTCGTGGTGATAATTCAATCCTTTGAAAAAATTTAAATAAATACTTCGTGATTTTTCACAAGAGTATTTTGATACGATTTGTATATCTCAGCAATAACTATACTATAAGTTATATTACAGATATAAAAAAAGCGCACAAGCTCGTGCGCTTTTGTAACGGACTGTCAGTTGCCGCTTCTCTGTGAATTTTTAAGTCCGGCTCTCGCCTTTTTCAGCTCATTGACCTGTGCAGTCATAAGCTCATCAGTTCTCGCCATAAGGTCGTCAATATATGAGTTTGCAGCCTTGCGAAGCTCCTTTGACTTTGCATGAGCATCATTTATAATATCGTTTGCCTCAGCCTGAGCCAAGCGTACAATTTCATTTTGATTTACGAGGGTTTTCTTTCTCTCCTCCGCATTTCGGATAATCTGCTCTGCCTCCTTTTTAGCATCGGCAATAATCTGAGCTCTGTCCGCAACAATAGCTTTAGCCTGACGAACCTCCTGCGGAAGGTTGTCATCAATATCATCAAGAATATCCTTGACGTGGTCAGCCTCTACAATGATTTTCCCACCGGAAAACGGCATATTCTTAGCGTCGCCAATTACCTCTCTAAGTTCCTCAATAAGTTCTTCAACTCTCATTGTTTTCATTCCTTTCGCGGACTCTCGCCCTCATAAAATTATAGTGACAATACTAAAAGTAAAAAAATAGGCACAAACAGCGTTTATAAGCTTTAGATTTATTTTGAAGAGAGTCTGTTTTCTATCTCTTCACGGATACACTCGGGAACAAAATTTGTAATATCCCCGCCAAGGCTGGCAACCTGCTTTACAATGCTGGAGCTTAAATACATATTCTCTGCACTGGTAGTGAGAAAGATGGTCTCGAGCTCGGGATTAAGCTTTTTATTGGTAAGAGACATCTGAAACTCATATTCAAAATCAGAGACCGCCCTCAGCCCTTTTACAACAGCGGTGGCTTTTTTTTCCCTTGCATACTCCGCAAGCAACCCGTCAAAACCAACGATCTCTATATTTTCAAGTCCCTTAGTCGCCTGTTTTAAAAGGTTGATCCGCTCGTCAATGGAAAAGCACGGCGTTTTGCTGAGATTCACCATAACCGCCACGATAACGTGGTCGAACATTTTAGAAGCCCTGCTAATAATGTCAACGTGCCCCAAAGTAACGGGATCGAAGCTTCCGGGACAAATTACGGTCTGTTTCATCAGCAACCATCCTTGATACAATATATGCTTATTTTAATTTTACCATAGCGATAATTTCTGTCAAGAGTAAATTCGTCAATTTTTTTCGGTAATTCCTCATTAATCGGGCTTTCACAGATTATAAAACCGGTTTTTTTCATAATTTTTACAGTCAGCGGCAGCGCCTCCTGAAGCAAGCCGGTGGAATACGGCGGGTCTAAAAAGGCGAGGTCAAATTGTTCCCGGCTTATTTTTAAGTAAGAAAGAGAATCCGAATTTACAACCTCCGCCCCAACTTCAACCCCGGCAGTCGAGATATTTTTTTTAATTATATCAACCGAGCGTCGGCTTCGGTCAACAAATACAGCTTTTGCCGCCCCACGACTCAGAGCTTCAATACCCATTTGCCCACTGCCGGAGAACAAATCGAGAAAACTCCTGCCTTCTATATGGAATTGAACTATACTAAAGATAGCCTCCTTGACCCTGTCGGTTGTAGGTCGGACATCATCACCCTCCAGCGGGGTAAGCCGCCTACCTTTGGCACTTCCCGAAATCACTCTCATAAACAATCACCCTGATAAATTTAAATCTTCGCCTGCGTGACAAGCTCGATTGATCACGCCTGCGACGATTGCAACCGTCGCCGGGGAGCTTTGCTCCTCAGGGGTTCAGTGGAGGATTATAATCCCCCACTGAAAGACTGAATGAAACCCGCCGCCTATAGAGGCGGGGGACATCGGCGACTTGGTTATACTACTAATTCTATCAAAAAACCCTATTATAGTCAATGAAAATAATTGTAAACAGCATTGGCTGCCGGAGCGTTCATCCCGGGAGCGTCCAAAAGCTCCTGCAATTCTGCGTTTCGTATATTTTTAATGCTTCCAAAATGTCGCAAAAGCGCCTTGGCTCTCTTTTCACCCACTCCGTCAATTTCGGTAAGCGAGCTTTTAAAAGCCGTTGACTTCCTCCTGGTTCTGTGGTAGGTGATTGCAAAACGGTGAACCTCCTCCTGAATTGTAGAAACAAGGGTAAAGGCGGAGCGCTTATTTACAAGCTCTATCTCTCTGCCTCCATCTGTTATAGCTCGAGTTTTGTGCTTGCTGTCTTTGACCATGCCGAAAACAGGTACAGAAATATTCATCTCCCTGAGTACCTGCATTACCGCGCTGTGCTGACCTTTACCGCCGTCCAGCAAAATCAGGTCGGGCATAATTCCGAAGGTGTTGTCGTCGTCTTTGTGCTTTTGATATTCCTCAAAGCGGCGACGAATCACCTCCTGCATTGAGGCATAATCATCCTGTCCTTCAAATCCCTTAATTTTAAAGCGTCTGTACGCCTTCTTGTAGGGCTTACCCTTTTTAAACACTACCATACCGGCTACGTTTTCACTGCCCATTAAATTGGATATGTCGTAGGACTCAATGTAGTCGGGAGTTTTCTCCAGCCCCAAAACCTGCGCAAGCTCAAGCAAGGCCACCTCCTCCTTCTGAGTAATCCCTCTTTTCTGGGCGATATGCTCTGCGGCATTTTTGCGGCACATTTCAACGAGCTTTAGCTGTTCTCCCTTTTGCGGAACAGTGATCGTCACCTTTTTACCGCAAATCTCAGTGAGCCACTGCTGCAAAATCTCGACGTCCTCCGGCATTACGTCAAGAGTTAGTCTCGGCGGAATATCCGGTCTCATCTGATAATAGCGTTCAATGAACTCTGTCCTTTCTTTAGCTGTATCCTCAACGTCCTTTAATATGAAACTCTCCCTGTCGTACAGCCGCCCATCGTCAAAACGGAACACCTCAAAACAACCGTTGTCGTTGTTACACATGAGAGCAATTACATCCTGTTTCGGGATTGTGGAAGCTACCACACGCTGTCTTTGTCCCATTCGCTTTACTGCGCTTATCCTGTCACGAATTCGCGCAGCTCTTTCAAATTCAAGATTTTCAGCCGCCTCGTTCATTTCATCTGTCAACTTTTTTATCGACGCCTTGCCTCCGTTTTTCAAAAATTCCACGGCCTCGGCAAAATTTTCATTGTACTCTTTAACGGACAGCTTGCCTGTGCAGGGCGCACAACACTGCTTGATATAATAATTAAGACAGGGACGGCTTTTGCCGAAGTCTCTGGGAAAGCTCTTGTTACAGCTTGGCAGCTTAAAAATCTTTTGCGCCTGATCCACTGCGTTTTTCACATAATAGTGGCTGATATACGGACCGATATACGTAGCTGTGGGATCGTTATTGTTTTTTTCTGCGCTTATCCTTCCCCAGTCGCCCTTTGTTACCTTGATATAGGCATAGCCCTTATCGTCCTTCAAAAGGATATTGTACTTCGGTCTGTGCTGCTTAATCAGACTGCACTCAAGCACAAGAGCCTCAAACTCCGAAGAGGTGATGATGTACTCAAAATCATCAACATTCTCTACCATCCTCCTCACCTTTTCGGTATGGTTTTTTTGTGAGCCGAAATACTGACTGACACGATTTTTCAGCGCCTTTGCCTTGCCGATATATATTATCTTTCCCGAGGAATTTTTCATAATATATACTCCGGGCTCGAGGGGCAGCGCCATTGCCTTTTTTCTCAGCTGAGATATTTTTTCATCCACATTTCTCACCTCTTTGTCCGACTTCGCATCTGTACTTTATACAAAAACGGACAGAGAATAACTCTGTCCGCTGTGTCCGCTGTTTTTTAATGTGTTTAAAATATTACTCGGAGAAACCTGACTCAACCAGGCTCACAAGCTTATCAACAGCCTCCTGCTCGTCAGCGCCGTCGGCGATAATTTTAATAGTTGTACCTCCGACTATGCCAAGTGAAAGAACGCCGAGCAAGCTCTTTGCATTTACCCTTCTCTCCTCTTTCTCAACCCAAATGGATGACTTATACTCATTTGCCTTCTGGATAAAAAAGGTAGCCGGGCGAGCGTGCAAACCAACCTGATTCTGAACTTCAACTTCTTTTACGTACATTTCAAATCTCTCCTCTTTAAAATGATTTAGAACCCATTGTACTGCTACAGTATTACCAACCACACCTAGCGGCTTTTACAAACTTAAAAACCGGATGTAAATCTTATTGCTTATTATAACACACAGGTTTTTCCAGTCAATATATATTCGATATTTTCGGTTTGATGAACTATCAGCCTGCAAAAAGTCAGGAGGCTATTTGTGGAATTTGGACAAATTTTATTCAAAAAACTGTTTTTATATACAGGGTTATAACTTCGTAAATAGAATTATATTTACTTGTATTCAATCTTATTGTCTATTTTATCGCGTTCCTCCTGTGATATTTCGGCTATTTTATACATATCTGGGCGTTTTTCCTTAGTGCGTTTTATCGACTGATAGCGACGCCAGTCTTCAATATTTTTATGATGACCTGACAAAAGCACCTGCGGTACCTCCATACCTCTCCATGATGAGGGCTTCGTGTACTGCGGATATTCCAAAAGCCCCGAGTAATGACTCTCCTCGGTAAAGCACGAATCATCTGACAGCACCCCGGGAATCATTCGGCACAAGGCGTCAGCATAAACGCAGGCGGGCAATTCTCCGCCTGTGAGAACATAATCTCCTATTGACACCTCCTCATCAATCAGCGACTCAAGCACCCGTTCGTCAATCCCCTCGTAATGGCCGCAGAGAATACAGACGTTTTTATATTTCTGCGCTGTGTCCTTTAGCAGTTGCTGATTGAGCACCCGACCCTGAGGCGACATATACACAAAATGCGGTCTCTCACCTAACTGATCGCAGATCGCCTCAAAACACAAAGCAATAGGCTCCGCCTTTAAAACCATCCCCATACCTCCGCCATAAGGAGTATCATCTACCCTTTTGTGCTTGTCAAAGGCATAGTCCCTGAGCTGGTGAAACACAATCTTTAACGCCCCGCTTTTTTGCGCCCTGCCTATAATGCTCTCATTCAGCACCGCTGAACACACTTCAGGGAACAGTGTTATTATATCAATCCTCATCGCTAAAAATTCCCTTCATGGGTTTAATTTTTACTATTCCCCTTACTACATCCACAGATTTTACTACATCAGGGATAACCGGGACTAAATATTTGTAATTATTATTGTCCGTTACTTCGTACACATCATTTGCAGGAGCATTGTGAACCTTGCTTATAATGCCGTATTCACGCTCAGAATCTATATCAATAACCCTGCATCCTAGCAAGTCCTGAATATAGTACACCCCTTCATTTAATTGTACATCGTCTCTATTCATCCACAAAAGCTTTCCACGGAGCTTTTCCGCTTCGTCTATGCTGTCCACTCCGTCAAGCTTTGCTATTATCATATTTTTGTGCGGTCTGGAGCTTACCTTGATCGGGGTTTTTCCCTCGTCAAAATACAGCGTTTCAAACTGTGAAAAAAACTGCGGTGTGTCGCACCACGGCTCTACCCGAACCTCGCCCTTTAAACCGTGAGTGCCGACTATTTTTCCTATCTCCAAAAAAGGCTTAATCATATATATCTCTCCTTTGCCAAAAATTATTAAAGACGATAAAAAATATTTCTGCATTTTATTTACTTATTTTACCACATCCTCAGCATTTTACAATACCCGCACAGCTCGGTTTACAAACATATACTTTTTTAGTATAATAACGGTAAGTGTAACCAAGTCGCCAATGTCCCCCACCGAAACCATGAGGAGCAAAGCTCCCCGGCGACGGTTGCAATCGTCGCTGGCGTGATCAATCGAGCTTGTCACGCAGGCGAAGATTTAAAAATCTGCTTAAGCTTAAATTCAAACCGGCGTTATCTGCTGTTCATCTGTTTCTACAATTTACCACCGTTATTTTTATCGCCTGCGGCGTATAATGATATTGAAGCTTCAATTTATTTTAGGGGGTCAGGTCATGGATGAATACGACGCTTGGAACGAATTTTTTAAAACAGGCAGTGTGATGGATTATCTGGCTTATACATCTTTAAAATCTGCCAGAGAAGATATCTATAACGATCAGCTGCCGGAGGACGCATATGAACTTGAGCACAGAAGGTCTGATTATAAAGGAACAGAATACTGGTGAGAATACCCGACTTGTCACTGTGTTGAGCAAAGAATGTGGACTTATTAGAGCCTTTGTAAAAAACGCCGGGAGTATCAAAAGCGGCAAAGGCGCCGCTACCCGGTTGCTGTGTTACTCCCGGCTGAATATATTTAAGGGTCGGGAGTCGTACATAATTGACGATGCACAGAGTATAGAAATGTTTATGCCGCTGAGACTGGACGTAACAAAAATGGCTCTTGCGGAGTATTTTTGCGAGCTTGCCATGAGGTTTTTTCCCGAGGACGAGCCATGTCCGGACGGACTGAGAGTAATATTAAATTCACTTTACCTGCTCTCTAAGGGCGCGAAGCCTCCTAAGATAGTCAAGGGAGCGGCTGAGTTGAGGCTGATGAGTATCTGCGGATATATGCCTGATTTAATCTGTTGTCACAACTGTAAAAAATTTGAGGATGAGAATATGCATTTCCTCCCGCAAAGCGGAATTTTACTCTGTTCAGATTGCTTGAAGCAGAGCAAACAGCAGGGCATAAACACAGGGCTGGGAGTTACCAAGGCTATGCGCCACTGCATTTACTCGCCGATAGAGAAGATGTTTTCATTTAATCTCTCACAAGAGGGACTAAATGTTTTTGAGCGTGCCGCAGAGCTTTATCTTTTAAACCTCAGCGATTATGATTTTAAAACTTTAAATTTTTATAAGATGATGAGATGAGAAGATGAATAAACACCTAAAAACACTGGAGCTTGATAAGATTTTAAGTCTGCTTGCTGACGAAGCTTCTACAGCAGACGCAAAGGAGCTTGCACTTGAGCTCAGACCGAAGACAAACCCGCTCGAAACAGACGAACTTTTAAAGGAAACCGAGCAGGCATATATACTCAGCGGTCGATTCGGAGCACCGAGCTTTGGCTCGGTAAAAAATGTTGACAACTGTCTTGCCAGAGCCGCCGCAGGCGGAGTTTTATCCGCAGGCGACCTTTTAAAAATAGCCGAGGTTCTCAGAGTAATCCGCGGAATCCGCCAATGGAGGGAGAAGTCAAGCTCTATAGAGAGCATACTCGACAGACGGCTCCAGAGATTGATCCCTAATAAACATGTAGAAGACAGCATCAACACCGCTATTATCTCCGAGGAAGAGATATCCGACCGAGCCTCCTCCACTCTTGCGGATATCCGCCGCAAGATTAAAAACGCAGCCCAGCGTGCGAGAGACGTGCTAGATAAAATCATACGCTCGCAAAGCTACAAAAAATACCTTCAGGACGCCATAGTCACCATGAGGGATGGTCGATACGTAGTTCCCGTAAAGGCTGAGTTTCGCAGCAGCGTCAGCGGACTGGTACATGACACCTCTGCAAGCGGATCTACGATCTTCATTGAGCCAATGGGGGTTGTAGAAGCAAACAACGAGATCAAGGTATTATCCTCCAAGGAGGAGGCTGAGATAGAGCGTATACTCCAGTCGCTTTCGGCCTTAGCGGGAAGCTTTGCAAGGCAGATAAGCGACAGCTACAAGCTTTTGATAGAATTGGATCTTATTTTTGCCAAGGCGTCGCTTGCATATAAAATGAAGGCTTCTATGCCCGTGATGAACACCGAGGGCATAATTGACCTCAAGCGTGCAAGGCATCCGCTTATAAACAAAGACAAGGTCGTGCCGATTGACATAAATTTAGGCGAAAACTTCAAAACACTGGTAATCACAGGTCCGAACACAGGAGGAAAAACCGTAACCTTAAAAACCATAGGACTGCTCACTCTTATGGCTATGTGCGGGTTGATGATTCCTGCCGCCGACAACAGCCGACTGTCAATATTTGACCATGTACTGGCAGACATAGGCGACGAGCAGAGCATAGAGCAAAGTCTGTCAACCTTCTCGGCGCACATGACAAATATCTCCTCTATTTTAAAGACTGCAAACAACAAGACACTCGCCCTCATAGATGAGCTTGGAGCGGGAACTGACCCTGTTGAGGGAGCAGCTCTGGCTACAGCAATACTCGAACGGCTATATAGCTTGGGCGCAATCACAGCAGCAACCACCCACTACGCAGAGCTTAAGGCCTATGCACTAAACACCGAAGGGGTCGAAAACGCCTGCTGTGAGTTCGACGTTGCCACACTCAAACCCACCTACAAGCTCTCTATCGGAGTTCCGGGACGTTCAAACGCTTTTGCAATTTCGCAAAAGCTCGGAATTGACGATGAGATAATTGCACGCTCAAAAAAGCTCGTATCAAAGGAGAGCAGAAAGTTTGAAAGCGTAGTCCGCAATCTGGAGAAAAAGAGGCTGGCGCTCGAAGCCCAACTCAAGGACGCTCAGGAAAAGACCGCAAAGGCAAGGCTTGCTCTAGAGGAGGCGGAAAAAAATGCCGAAAAAGTCAAACAGCGCAACGAAGCCGAAATCCAAAGAGCCAAGGATGAGGCGGCTCAGATAGTATCAAAAACACGTGCCGCCGCCTACGAGGTTATGGACAGCGTAGAACGTGCGCAGAAGGAACAAAGGCTCAGTGATGAGGACAGGGCGAAGCTGAGGGCACAGATCAAAAACATTGAGGACACCGCAGACCCCATAAGCAAACGCAGACAGGCAAGCGGCTATAAGCTCCCGAGAAAGCTAAAAAAAGGCGATTCGGTTCTCATTATGGATATTGACAAAAAAGCCACGGTGCTCGAGATTAATCCCGACGGCAAGACCGCCTTGGTACAAGCCGGAATAATCAAGACCAGGGCTGATATAAGCAATTTAAAACTGCTAAAGGAAGAATCCCCCTCTACTCCGAAGCCCGCTCGCAGCGGCACACGCAGCGTTACAAGGCAGACTGACATAAAGGCTGTAACAGAAATTGATTTGAGGGGAATGACCGCCACAGAGGCTATTATGGATTTGGAACGAGCCATAGACTCGGCTGTACTTTCAGGTATTAATCAAATAACCATTATCCATGGCAAGGGTACCGGAGTACTTCGCCGAGAGGCACAGTCGTTTTTGAAGTCCTGTAAATTTGTACAGAGCTACCGTCTCGGCACCTTCGGCGAGGGCGAAAGCGGTGTGACGATAGCCACGCTAAAGTGAGGAGGACGAAATGGATAATAACATGAGCAACCAAATAAATCCCGAACCATATGGAGACAGCTATGATAAACCCTTAAACCAAGCGCCGAAAAAAAAGGGACACGCCTTAAGGAACACCATCATAGTCATTTTAGTCGTAGTGCTGCTTTTGCTCGCCTCTTTAATTACCGCCGTAGCTCTCGCCTTTCAAACTCCGAACGAGGACAAGTTCGACGTAAGCCCGGACAACGGAGCACTCGAGACGATACTCTATTCGGCGTTATATGATGAGGAGGCTTACATAAGCAATGACAGCCTAAACTCACTGATAGCGTATTTTATCAACGAGGACAAAGCCTCAAGAGCCGAAGAGAATTTAGAGGAATCCGCACTGAAATCGGCTGTATTTCTCGTAAGCGACAGCGAGCCGTGCAAGCTGTACTCAAAGATAAATGTCGGCGGTCACGAGATGGAATTTTCGGCAGAGTTTTCGATTGACTCAGATATTCAAAATGGAGAAATCAGGCTGAGCGTAAGCTCCGTCCATCTCGGGGCATTGCCGATTTCTCCGGATTTGGCTTTAAATTATATCTTTACGAACACTGACGCCGCAAACGCCTCCTTCCTGAGGAGGGACGGAAATGACATTTTCCTGCAGGCACAGTACAGCTTTGAAATATTGGAGCAAGATCTTACGCTTGATATCGTTAAGCTGGAGCCTGCCGATGACGGAGTAACCTTAAAAACCACCAGTGCGGCAGATTTGCTGTGGAACTCGCTGGGGTCATGGTTTGACAGCTTATTTTAACATAATAAATATCAAGGGGCTGTCGCATTAAAAAGCTGATAAGTAACAGAAAAACTCTCAAATTATAGC
>CAMMVF010000013.1 GCA_946500295.1 uncultured Clostridia bacterium
GGAGACTTCCCTAAAGGTTGTTTTGCATTATATTCCTCCATAGCTCAGTCGGTAGAGCGCATGACTGTTAATCATGATGTCACTGGTTCGAGCCCAGTTGGGGGAGCCAAGCGAGGCTCATAGAATACTATGAGCCTCTGTTTTCTTATATAGACATTTAAGCACCCGGGAGTAAAAACAAAAAGTTTCCGCCGCACAGAGGGAAAAGGGGAAAAGTAGTTAAGGTCGTTTTTTGTAACAAGCATTAATAGTTTTAATGCAACACTCACATCACTGTGTTTCAATGCTTATGATGTACCTCGGCTCAGCTATTCCTATTGATTTGTTCAAACAGCTTCGTCAATCCCTTTGTTTTTTATTACCATTTTTCTATTATATTAATATTTACTATTTTGGGAGTAGAACCGCCAGTTTGCTAATAACACTGAAGCCACCGGTCAAACCGGTGGCTTTGTCTTTAAGATATTTATTTGAGCAGTGAATAGAAGGTTTCCTTGCCTGCCACGCCGTCTCTTTCCAGTCCTTTTTTGCTTTGCCAGCTCAGGACTGCGCTGTAGGTTTTATCGCCGTATTCGCCGTCGAAACCGCCCGTGTCGTAACCCCTGCAAATCAACGCCGACTGAAGCAGTTTTACATAATTGCCGGTTGCGCCCTTGCTAATACAGCGTATTGCCGCCTTTGTCTTTGCGCCCATGATCCCGTCAACGCTCAAACCTGCTTTATAGGTTGCGTTCAAATAGCACTGCAACGAGCCAACAATCGCCGATTTTGTTTCACTACCATATATACCATCAACGGCGCAGTGAGTGCCGTAGGTGCTGTTCAGCCACCTCTGTACGCTTTTGATTGCATTCTTGCCTGTGTTGGCCGTGGCGTTTGCTGAGCTTGTCGAATTTGACGCTTCGGTGTAAGAGCTGTCGGCAAGCTTCCAGTTCGGGCGATAGTAGCCGTTGATTTTCCCGCTGTAGAGTGAATAAGATTTACGGCAGACGGTGGAACTTGTGTTAGTCCCGTTTGCGTTGCCCTCTATCGTATGTACGGTGTTGCCGGACACCTTCTCAACTATGCCGACGTGGTCGGAAAAATATTTGTCGTGCCCGGGATAGTAACCCAAACCGTTCCATGTGAATACTATGATGTCGCCCGACTGCGGCACACTGTTATGACCCTCGAGCCATGTGCCCCAGCCCTTAGCCATGCTCTCTCTCGGGATAGACCCTGCGCCGGTGGACATTACAATGCACTTGTTCGCCGCACCGACATCCTTGGCACACTTGCTCACGAATTCTGCGCACCACGGCGTGCCCGACGGCATACCGAATAATTCGTTAAATATAGTGCAGCCGTAGCCTATGTAACCCTTGGCTGCGCTTACAAATTTCTCTCTGATTGTTGCCATTCAATCACTCCTTCGCTTCCGGCAAGCCGGCTATTGATGTCAAAATCGACAGTATTCCTGCAAGCATCGAAGCCGAGCCAACAGCCAGCCAGTCCACCTCGGACATTGCAGCTGATACCCCTATGGTCGCAACTGCCGTTTGAGCTACTGTTTTTATTGCTCTTATCCCTGCTGCGATTATCCAGCTTTTGTTAAATTTCATACCTTACCTCCCAAAATCACTCTTGTCCCTGCGCTATTTATGTTCCGGATATGAGCTACTAGGTTTCAGCAAGCGTCAGATTGCTTGTGATACTCGGCTTGACTGTCAGTCTTACCATGTCCGACTTTTTCTTGCTGCCGTCCGAGCATAACATCACAATCTGCAAATACAAACTTCCCGCCGCCATCAACATATTCGGCAGCTCGTAGGATATCGGAGGTTTCAATGGCGTGCTGTTGTATGCTTCGTTGTCGCCCGTCAAAAAGTAAAGCTGATATCTCGCGCTTTCGTCTTTTTGCCAGTCAAGCGGCAGCGCTATATTTATCTGCGTCGCCAAATTCTCTCCCGAGTAGCCCGCAATAAGCTCATTCTCGCCGAAATATATACTGTTTGTCCGCTCGTCCTCAAGTACAGTGAGCGTAAGCTCTCTCTTGCTCATATATTCTCCTCCTTAATACAACCTGCCCTATGCTGACCGCCTCGGCTTATCAGCAGATCGTAAATTTTGTCAATTTTGGCCTCGGTTTGATTTTGCGTGCGGTAAAACTCGTCCTTTGTCAGCATCCTCTCCTTGATCTCCTCGACGTCCGACTGAGTCTTTTTCAAGCCCTGCTTAAGCTCGGTTTTTACCTCCCGAAGCTCCTCCTTGGTCACGTAGCTCCGCTTTATATGCTCTATTTCCTCGCCGTGGCTGTCCTGAGTGTGCATGGTCCTCTTCAGAAAAAAACCTATTATGCTCAGCCCCGCCCCCACGGCGAGAACCAAAAGCCACCAAACGTCAGCTCCAAAGCTCATGGTCCCACCTCCAAATAAATTAAGCTTTGTACGATAAATCGTACAAAGCGTTTGCTTGTGCTGTCAAGGGGGGGACTAAAGCCGTGCCTGCACCCGCCGCTTGACCATGTGAAATTTAGCTGTACAAAATTTTGGACAGATTGTGCCGCTGTCCCGCCTTCTATAAATAATTATAGAGCAGGGTTTTGCATTTTGTCATGTAAATTAAAAAAATTTGAATAAACAGTTAATTACAGGCTGCGGCTTTTTCAATAGCTTTAAACAGATTTTACTTGTTTTAAACTTTATATCTAAGCCCTTTGTTCCTTGTGGGAGAGAAAAGCCGTGCTATCAGTACAAATTTTCTCTACAAAATGGCTTTGAGCGCATGCGAAAAAATAAATTCTTCTTTACCTGCTTTACGAAATCTCTATATTTATTAACCTACTTCCTACTGCATCGACACGGAGTCATTATTTACGGCTGTTAGAGTTTATATCGAAAGTGACAAAGCTTTCAAGCAATTTTTTGTCCTAATGGGAGGAGAGAAAGAAATGAAGAAAAGGATAATCGCAGTGGCTCTGTCCAGTCTGACCTTGGCTGGAGCCGTAACAGTTGGAGCTTCGGCAACGCCCTCAAGCCTTGACTACACCATTGACAGCCCCTATGCAAATGTAAATTGGGACACCTACGGGCAGTACAAGGCTGATTTCCACGCACACTCAAACGAGAGCGATGGCTCGCCGATGCCTGCCGAGACAGTCGAGGAGCACTACAAAAAGGGCTTCGATATTTTGGCTCTTACGGATCACAACGTATGCAACACAAGCTGGAATCGCAAGGACGACCCCACCGGAAACGGAAGAACCTACCTGACCGACGAAAGATATGACGAAATCACAAACGGAACTGACCGCGACGGCAGAGGAATGGTAGCTATCCCGAACTCCGACGAGCAGTCCAGAAGCGACCATCTCAACACCTTCTTTACCCCGTATAACAACGAATCAGGGGCAACGCTGGAGGACAACATCAGAATCACCGAAGAGCTCGGCGGCATTTCTCATATCAACCACCCCGGCCGTTACACAGGAGGAAAGAACACCTCGGGCACTGCCGGAGAGGACGCTTCTAACGACCCGGAAAATGTACAGAAGTATGTGGATCTTTTTATGAAGTATGAATCCTGCGTAGGTATGGAAATCATCAATAAGCTCGACGGAGACTCCTACTCAGACCGTATTCTCTGGGACAATATCCTTGAGCAGACCATGGAGCAGGACAGACCCGTTTGGGGATTCTCAAACGACGACACACACTCAAACTCAGCTACAGGACACAGCTACAACATGATGCTCCTTCCCAAGAATACTGCAACCAACGTCAGAGCAGCCATGGAGTCGGGCACATTCTACGCAAGCGCAAAGGTAGCTAAGAGAGAGGGCTATACAAACACAAATATCGACGAGATAAACGACTACCAGCCCCCTGTAATCACCAACATAGCTGTTGACCAGAACGAGGACAGCATCACTATTGACGGCGAGTATTATAACACCGTAGAGTGGATAGCCGACGGTGAGGTTATAGCTACAGGAAACACAATAGACCTCAACGACTACGAGGACAAAATCGGCAGCTACGTTCGTGCTCAGCTTAAGGGCGACGAGGGAATAAGCTTTACTCAGCCCTTCGGTGTAAAGGCAAGAGCAGCCGGTCAGGCAAGCATGAGCCTTGACAAGGATTCAATAGTTGTAGAGGACGACAATACGGTAACCTGCACCGTATCTGTTGACGGAGTAAGCGGACTCAACGCCTTTGACGCTAAAGTAAACTACGATTCCTCAGTATTTGAGGTAGCTGAGGTTAAGTCTCTTGTCGAGGGCGGCATTGTAAGCGCAGACAAGAGCGTTGACGGCACAGCCAGAATGATTATCGCTACGGAGCAGCCGATATCAGGCGACAGCGATATAATGCAGGTTGTTCTTAAGCTGAAAGACGGAGTAGAAACCGGTGTAACCGAGCTTGCACTTGACAGCATCAACACAGCCGTGAGCGGCTCTAACGGAGCTTTTGAGAGCTTCCTTACAGTAGGCGACAGCGGTGCACAGGAACTTGAGATTATCTCCTACGCAGAGCTTTCGGACTTCAACGGGGACGGCAAGGTTACTCTGGCTGACCTCTCAATAGCTGTTATGAACTACAGAAACGGAGATACAATCTACGATATTGACCGCAGCGGAGTTGTAGATGGAAACGACCTCGTAATTATAGCAGGGCTTATCGACTGACGAATTTATTCTCAAAGCCTTGGGGAGCGTCGATAGCACGCTCCCCTTGCGGCTTAGTCTGTGGATTAATTTTTATACCTGCAACTGAAAGGGCTGAACTTTTTTGAAAAAAATCATCTGTGTCGTTATTGTGGTGTTCGCGCTCGGAATATCCTGCATAACCGCATTTGCAGCGCAAAGCGAGATTACGGCAAGGGAAACGGTTATAAAAATAGATAAAAACGACGAGAGCTTTGAGATAGAGCTTGACATAAATACTTCCTCGAGCTACGCCGGCATGGAGCTGGGAGTAAGCTGCGACGAGGGTGTAAAAATGATTGCTTCCGAGTGCAATGCCGGAAATATGTCGGTGGGACCTACCTTCGGTCAGGGTAAGTACTGGGTATGCTTTTTTGACGGTGAAAACTCCATGCCCGAATCGGTCACGGTTACTCTGACAATGAGCTGCCCCAAGGGCACGAAGGCAGCAAGCGCATATATAGACGAGCTTACCATAATTACCCGTGAAGGTCTTTCAACCTCCACGGAGGAGCTTAACCCCGATATCAAGGTAACTGCAACCACAGTTGATGACTATGTGCCCGACGACAGCCGTCCAAACGGCGGTGAAATCACGAACACCTCGGCTAATACGGGCGGCGGTTCCGGCGCAGGCGGAGTAATCAAAACCTCGACCGATACCGGCGGGACTGCAGGCGGCAGTGTGAGCGGTACGGCTGTAAATGATAAGGACAGCGTCACCACCGGACAGAATATCTCCGCACTTGCCCTGGCAGTTTTGGCGCTGCCGTGCTGCGCTTTGACAATATATTGCTTGAGGCGAAAGAGAATTGGAAGGTAAAATATTGAACTTTGCGTTCGGTCGGCTGTAAAAGAGCTGCAATTTGATAAAACCTGCGTATTACACCTCGGATATTGAGTATAATAAAATATAACGCTGAACTCCCTGAGCTATTAGTGCAGCTTAGGGAGCTTTTTGCTTTTTTCGACTTAAAAGTTGAAAATTGGAATTATTATGGTATAATAAAATGTCGATAAACACTCAACAGTACTAAGTAAAAAAGTACCGAAAAGGAGGTTAAATATGCTTGAGCTTCAACACATCGGATTTAAAACCGAGGAAGGTAAAGATATACTGAAGGACATAAGCTTAAAAATCAGCGACCGCTTTGTCGCCGTCACAGGACCTAACGGTGGAGGAAAATCGACCCTTGCAAAGGTCATAGCGGGAATCTACCGCCCCACCTCGGGCAGGATTATCTTCGACGGACAGGACATAACCGATATGTCAATCACCGACAGGGCAAAGCTCGGCGTGAGTTACGCCTTTCAACAGCCCGTACGATTCAAGGGACTCAGAGTCGGCGACCTGCTAAAGCTTTCAATGGGCAAGTCGATGAAGATGCGCGACGCCTGTGATTATTTGAGCGAGGTAGGGCTTTGCGCCAGAGACTATATCGACAGGGAATTAAACGACAGTCTCTCGGGCGGCGAGCTGAAGAGAATAGAAATTGCTACCATACTTGCAAGAGGCACAAAGCTGTCTATCTTTGACGAGCCGGAAGCGGGCATAGATTTGTGGAGCTTTCAGAATCTCATCAGAGTTTTTCAAAAAATGTATGAGCACACCAAGGGCAGTATTTTGATTATCAGCCATCAGGAGAGAATTTTAAATATTGCCGATACCATAATTGTCATAAAGGACGGACGGGTGGAAAGGTGCGACTCCCGCAGCGCTGTGCTTCCCGAGCTGCTCGGCAGTGCGGACGGCAACACAGAGTTTTGCTCCACCCTGCTTGACAAAAATCAGGAGGTGACAAGAAGTGAATGAGATAGAAAAGAATTTGTTAAAGGAAGTAGCCGAGCTTGATTCGATTCCGGTCGGAGCGTACAATATCCGCTCAAACGGCGCGCCGCTGATGAGAAACTCGACCGAGAATATCGACATTGTTCCAAAGACGGACAAGCCCGGAATAGACATATTCATAAAGGCAGGGACAAAGGGCGAGAGCGTCCACATTCCCGTAATCATCAGCCAAAGCGGACTAAAAGACCTCGTGTACAACGATTTTCACATAGGCGAGGACTGTGACATAACGATAATAGCCGGTTGTGGAATCCACAGCTGCGGCGACCAGGAGACGGCTCACGACGGAATCCACACCTTCTACCTCGGCAAGAGGGCGAAGCTGCGCTATGTTGAAAAACACTACGCCGAGGGCGAGGGCAGGGGCAAGAGG
The DNA here is from genome assembly GCA_946500295.1 of uncultured Clostridia bacterium. Classification (GTDB taxonomy): domain Bacteria; phylum Bacillota; class Clostridia; order Oscillospirales; family Acutalibacteraceae; genus UBA7067. The sequence goes on from CAMMVF010000013.1 coordinate 6,907, forward strand.
GTTATGAACCCTACTACCGTTGTTCACCTCGAGGAGGGCGCTCACATGGAGATGGAGACCACCCAGATAGCCGGAATTGACGACACGATTCGTAAAACCGAGGGAACACTCAATGAAAACGCCACCTTGATAGTCAAGGAAAAGATAATGACCACGGGAAATCAGTTCGCCTCCACCGACTTTGATGTGGATTTAAACGGCGAGGGCAGCTCGACCGACGTTGTGTCCAGAAGCGTAGCCAGAGACAGCAGCCGTCAGGAGTTTACAAGCCGCATTAACGGAAACGCTCCCTGCGCAGGTCACAGCGAATGTGACGCCATTATCATGGACGACGCCTGCGTGCTAGCAAGCCCTCAGCTGACTGCAAACGACGTTGACGCAGCGCTGATTCACGAGGCGGCAATAGGCAAGATAGCGGGCGACCAGCTCATAAAGCTGATGACGCTCGGTCTTACCGAGGAGCAGGCGGAGCAGCAGATAGTCAGCGGATTTTTGCGCTAACAGCTGGCGCTGTCAGCGCAGTGATATCTCAGCTATCGCTGAGGTGAAATCACGCCAAAGGCACGGTTGTGGAAAGCCTACGGCTTTAGAATTAAAGTAGTCTGTGCTAGACTTTAAATTTTTGCTCGAAATCCGCACAGGCTGAAAACGAGAGAAAGTGATTAAAGGACAGTAAGTGCAAATTGGCACAGATTCATACAAAAGCAGTGCAGGCGCACGTAGGGCGAAAGCGGCATTTGCCGCCGCCGTTGGCGAATGTGAAATCGCACTAATGTGCGGTTATGGAAAGCCTACGGCTTTAAAATTAAAGTAGCTTGTGCGAGACTTGGGGTTAGTTCCCCGAGTCTCGCACAATTTTATAACGAGTAAAAGTAAAACGTCCTGCTTACTAAAAATAAGAGAAAGCGAAAAGGTCTGCGCTTCCTTCAAAAGGAATCAAGCTCAAAACAGGCTAAAGGTAAAAAAGGACAACTGCTTTTGATTGGCACAAATTAACGCGAGAGCAGTGCAGTTAAACGTAGGACAAAAAAGTCTTGACAAAAAGAGCGGGGAGGAATACAATATCATTGTTGAATGATTGTTCAACTAATAAACGCTAAATGAAGGGGAGAGAGCGAAATGGAAAAGCAAGCGATGTGCGACTGCGAGGTTATCCACTCTGACGTGGTAGATAAGGTCAAAAGAGGGCTTTGCGATAAGGAGGAGTATATCGAGCTTGCCTCGCTGTTCAAGCTGTTCGGCGACGGTACAAGGGTGCAGATCCTTCACGCTCTCGAACAGCACGAGATGTGCGTTTGCGATATAGCGTCGCTGCTTGGGCTGACGAAGTCTGCGGTTTCCCACCAGCTCAAGGCCCTGAAGCTTGCAAATTTGGTCAAATTCCGCCGTGAAGCCCAAACCGTATATTATTCCCTCGCCGATTCCCATGTGCAGAAAATCCTCGACATAGGCTTTGAGCACCTGAGAGAGTAGGGCGCGGGCGCAGGGCTGCGCCTGCGCAGTGATATCGCACCTAGCGGTGCGGTGATATCTGCGACAAGCCGCAGGTGAAATATTCGCCGCGTTGGCGAATGTGAAATCGTGCCAAAGGCACGGTTGAGGAAAGCCTACGGCTTTGGATTTAAAGTAGATTGTGCGTAACTTTGGTTTTATTGCCCGAAATCCGCACAGGCTGAAAACGAGCGAAAGTAATGGAAAGACAAGGAGTTTAGATTGGCACAGATTTATACGGGAGTTGTGCAGGCAAACGTAGGACGAAAGCGGCATTTGCCGCCGCAAGGTTGAGTATTTGAACAACTAAGAAAAGGAGATGCAGTAAATATGAGTCAGAGAGTATTTGATTTAAAGGGGCTTGATTGCCCGAATTGCTCAGCAAAAATTGAAAAAGACGTCGCAGACCTCAGCGGAGTTGTGAGCAGCTCGGTAAACCTCGTAAGCCAGACCCTGAGTGTTTCCGTCTCTAAAGAATATTCGGGTTCGCTGGAGGAGGATGTAAAAGCCGTCGTGCATAAGCACGAGCCCGACGTCCTTGTTACCGAGCGTAAGGCGGAGGGTGAAACCGAAGCTCAACTCACTAAGAAAAAGAAAAAAGCCGCCTTTGATAAATCCACTCTGATAAGGCTTGCTATAGGGGCGGCGGTGTATGCCTGCGGACTGTTGGTGTTCTACCTTACTGAAATACCTACCTACCTGAAGCTCATTGCTTTGCTGCTTTCCTACCTGATTCTCGGAGCTGACGTGCTGTGGAAGGCTGTGAAAAATATTACAAAGGGTCGAATTTTCGACGAAAACTTCCTCATGTCGGTCTCGACTGCCGGAGCCTTTATAATCGGCGAGTACCCCGAAGCCGTAGCTGTAATGCTGTTTTACCAAATCGGCGAGTTCTTCCAGAAGCTTGCGGTCAAGCGCTCGAGAAATTCCATTTCCGAGCTGATGGATATCAGACCTGACTTTGCCGCCGTAAAACGAGGGGGAGAGGTAGTAACCGTATCTCCCGAGCAGGTCGCAGTGGGAGAAGAAATAATCGTGCGCCCCGGCGAGAAAATCCCGCTCGACGGCGTTGTGCTCTCGGGCAGCTCGAGCCTCGACACCCGAGCGCTCACAGGCGAAGCTGTTCCGAGCTCGGTATCAGTCGGAGACAGGGTGCTCTCGGGCTGTGTGAATTTGAGCGGAGTTCTCAGTGTGAGGGTAACTAAGGCGTTTTCCGAATCCACAGCCTCCAAAATTCTGGAGCTTGTTGAGAATGCCGCCTCTCGCAAAGCCCCTGCCGAGAATTTTATAACCACCTTCTCGCGCTATTACACTCCTGTGGTTGTGATCCTCGCCGTACTGCTTTCGATAATTCCTCCTCTGCTCTTCGGCGGAGCATGGAGCGAATGGGTACACCGCGGCTTTGTGTTCTTAGTCATCTCCTGTCCCTGCGCTTTGGTAATTTCCATTCCGCTGACCTTCTTCGGCGGTATCGGCGCCGCCTCCCGTTCGGGAATATTGGTAAAGGGCAGCAACTACCTCGAGGCGCTTGGGAATATTGACACGGTCGTATTTGATAAAACAGGCACACTTACAAAGGGTGTTTTCGCCGTTACCGAGGTTAACCCCGCACAGGGCTTTTCAAAAGAAGAGCTTTTGCACCTCGCCGCAGCCGCAGAAAGCGACTCCAACCACCCTATAGCCAGGTCGATTATCAGCGAGAGTTCAGAGCTTGTTGACAGTGACAAGGTAAAGGATTATACCGAGCACTCGGGACTTGGCGTCAGCGCAGTTTATGAGGGCAAGCTGATACTCGCAGGAAATGGAGCGATGATGAGGAAAAACGGGATCGACTTTGTTGAGAGCGGTGCGCTCGGTACAAAGGTCTACGTCGCCTGCGACGGAAAATTTGTCGGCTCGCTGATTATTGCAGACGAGATTAAGCCCGACAGCCGCAAAGCGATAGAGGAATTAAAAGCTCTTGGTGTGAGAAAATGCGTAATGCTCACGGGAGATAATGAGGAAACCGCAAAATCTGTGTCCGATGCTCTCGGACTTGACGAGCACCACTCGGGACTGTTGCCAAATCAAAAGGTCGAGCAGCTTGAGCGGCTCGACAGAGAAAAGAGCCGCAGAGGTAAGCTCTGTTTCGTGGGAGACGGGATAAACGACGCTCCCGTGCTCGCCGGAGCGGACGTCGGAATCGCCATGGGCGGCTTAGGCTCTGACGCAGCCATAGAGGCGGCGGACGTGGTGCTGATGACAGACGAGCCGTCTAAGCTGGCGCAGGCTGTACGACTGGCAAGGCGCACTAAGCGTATAGTAGCGCAGAATATAGTTTTCGCTATCGGAGTCAAGCTTATCTTCCTCGCACTCGGGGCTTTCGGTATAGCGGGAATGTGGGAGGCTGTGTTTGGCGACGTCGGCGTAATGCTTCTCGCAGTGTTGAACTCCATGCGAATGCTCAGAACACCGGCTGTCAAAAAATAAATTTATCTTGTGTGTGTTTTGCGCCTGCGGCGCCGGTTACTGAATAATTTTACTCACTCACTTTATTTAATTATTTTATTATTTATTTTACTTGTGTCCGAATTTCAGACAGGGGGTGTCGCAAATTCAGACATTGGTGTCGGAATTTCAGACAAGGGGTGTCGCAAATTCAGACATAGATGTCGAAATCTCACACAGGGATGTCGGAATTTCAGACAGGGTGAAAGAGTTGAAAATGATGTATGCGCCGTTGGCGCAGAAAAGCTTTATCTTAGCCGCAAATGTCGGAAGCCGCAAGCGGATTGGAATAAAAATAGCTTGTGCGAGACTTGGGGTTAGTTCCCCGAGTCTCGCACAATTTTATAACGAGCAAAAGTGATGGAAGGATTTCAATTTTAAAATGGTACAGATTTACACGACAGCAGTGCAGGCTCACGTAGGACAGAAGTGCCTTCGGCACCGGCATTTGCCGCAACAGTCTAAAGTTAAAAAAAGACACTGCCCCTAGAATGATACAACATATACAGGAGCAGTGCGGTTACACGTAGGAATATCTAAAATAAGCTAAGGTTAATAAAGGACACAGTTCATAGATTGGCACAAATGTACACGAGAGCTGTGCAGGCGTACGTAGGGTGAAAGTGACATTTGTCACCCTTCTATTTTAAATTCGGATTTGGGTACGCCGCAAATCGGGCACTTCCAGTCGTCGGGTAGCTCCTCAAAGGGAACTGTCTGCTCGGAGTCCTTGTAGACAAAGCGGCAGATAGGGCAGACGTACTTGAGCTGCGGACTGCGGTCATCGCCCGTGTCGGGCTGGTAGGTCGGGGCGTTTTTAGGCGCTCTGCCCTTGATTACCTTGTGGTAGTAGTCATATGTCATCGGCGTGCCCGAGTAATCGTCGCTGCCCGCCTTTATCTCGGCAAAAAATACGGTGTGGGTCATTGTTTCCACAGTATTTACTACCTTGCACAAAAACCAGCAGCAGATGTTCTCCCTTAGCACAGGTACGTTTTCACGAAGTACCTTGTAGTTGATATTTTTCAGCTTATCCGAGTCTCTGCCCGAATTAAACCCCAAAGCCCCGATGACAAAGCCGGAGGTATTCTCGGAAAGCACCGAGACGGTAAATTTCCCCGTTGCCTTTATGCGCTCGTTAGTGTAGTTGTTGTGGTTTACGCTGACGGCTATGGTCATTGGCGAGGAGGTAATCTGAAAAACAGTGTTTACTATGCTGGCGGAGGGATAGTGCTCTCCCTCAACGCCGATAGCGTACATACCATAAGACAGTGTGTTGAGTATTTTTGGATTCATATATTATCACGTCCTTTGACAGTTCTGAGTATAGTATAACACAGCAATTTATAAGGCGCAACAGTGTTTTGGATAAATTATAGAAAAAAATAGATTCCTTATCCGGGATTTTGTGTCATCTCGGCAAAATTATGCTTATTCAGCGTCTTTTTTTCTAAACTCGCTCAGAGTGCGAATTTTTCCGTCGGGCGTCTCCACGTCTGTGTTTTCAAGCTGCGTGCGAAGGCTTGCCTTGAACTCGTCTATATATTGCCTGTAAAGCTCCTTCTGCTCGTTTTGCTCTTCTTCGGTCAAGCCCTCGCTTTTTTTCTTGCGGGCAAGCTCGTTGATTCTCTTGATTGATTTTTCGTCCATAATTATTCTTGCATGATACAGCCGAGGCTGTGTCATATCCTTTCTAAAAATTTTTCGCTCACCTCAAAATACACAAAAAGCTGAGGAAGCGCAGGAAGCTTTTTGAAACTAAATGGTGATTATGTCGGCAGTTGTACTGCCGCAAATTGTGAAAGTTTTAAGTTCAAGCAAAGTTTTTTGTTGAAGCCTTTATTGCGTATGTATTGTTTTTCTGTAAAAATAAATGGCGGAAAAGACCGAAAATCAAGACTTAGCCGCCATTTAAAACTTAATTGAGGTTGGTTAAAGTTTGTTGAAGCTTATCTCAAATTACCTGTCTACAACCGGTATAGGGGTCTTGTCGTACTCGTCGAGGTTTTTGAGGTAATGCCTGGTTTCCCTTTTGGTTACGCCCGAGAGCATCCACACCGCAAATATATTTGGCACTGCCATGAGTGCGTTTAGTATGTCCGCTACTGTCCAAACAATGTCCACCGTCAGCATCGGGGCTATTGCCAAAACTACAAGCCAAACGATCCTGTATGTGGTCAGGGACTTTAATCCGAAGAGGTACACTACGCATCTTTCTGCATAGTACGACCAACCCAGCACGGTTGAATACGCAAAGGTGATAATGCTGACAACCATTATAACCGGTCCGACATAGGGGATTTGACTGAAAGCGGCATTTGTCAAATTAGCCCCGTCGATCTTCGTAACATCAATAGCCGGATTGGCAAGGCAGCTGCTGACTATTACAAGCCCTGTCATAAGGCAAACAACTACGGTGTCCCAAAATGTTCCCGTAGAGGAGACGAGAGCCTGCCTTACAGGGTTTCTGGTCTGAGCGGCGGCGGCGACTATCGGAGCCGAACCCATACCGGATTCATTGGAAAACAGTCCTCTGGCGATTCCGTATCGGCAGCCCATCATAAGCGCCGAGCCCATGAAGCCCCCCGCTACCGATTTCAACGAAAAAGCTTCGCCGAGTATGGTCGTTATAGCAGGCCAGAGATAGTTGATGTTGCATATAAGTATGTAAATACAGCCGCCAACATAGAAAATAGCCATGAAGGGAACTAAAGCCTCGCAAACCCTAGATATAGACTTAACTCCGCCGAACATGACAATTCCGGTGACTACTGCGGCGATGATTCCGCACAAAAAGGGGATAAGAGCTACTTCAAAGCCGAACACCGTGAAGCTCATTCGGGTTTCGGGGTCGAAGGTCTCGGTGAGTATGCTTGAAATGGCGTTTATCTGCACTCCGTTGCCGATTCCGAAGGCGGCGAGAGCGGCAAGGGCTGCGAAGATAATCCCCAGCCACTTCATATTAAGCCCTCGCTCGAGAGCGTACATGGCTCCGCCGACCATTGAGCCGTCCCTGGTCTTTACCCTGTACTTAACTCCGATAAACGACTCGGAGTACTTTGTGGCTATTCCGAGTACACCTGTAATCCAGCACCAAAACACAGCCCCAAAGCCGCCCAGGGAAATAGCAGTTCCCACGCCGATGATGTTTCCCGTGCCAATGGTGGAGGCGAGGGCTGTCGTCAGCGACTGAAACGGGCTTACGTCGCCGTCGGAGTCGGGGTCTTTGGTGACTGACAGCCTGATTGCTTTAAAAAGCTTTTTCTGGATTCCTCCGGTTCTAATGGTTGTGAATATGTGTGTTCCGAGCAAAAGAATTATCATCGGCCAGCCCCAGATCAAATCGTTTATAAGCTTGACGGCGCTTGAAAATATGTCCAAGGGTATCACCTCGTCTAAAAGTTTTTACTTTTACCATGGCTTTATGGTAGCGGTAAGCTCGCTGACGCTCTTTAAGCCCTTGCGCTGTAAAAATGCACTCAAGCCTTCGCAGATTTTAATCGGAGCGTAAGGGTCGTTAAACAGCACCGTGCCGATTTGCAAGGCGTCCGCTCCGGCTATCAGCATCTCTGCGGCGTCCTCCCAGGTAGAGATTCCTCCCATGCCTATAACAGGGATATCCACTGCTTTTTTAACTTCCCACACCATTCTGACAGCCACGGGGAAAACTGCTGGACCGCTCATGCCGCCGGTGTTGTTTTTTAGTATGGGTCTTGAGGTTTCAATATCTATCCTCATGCCGGTTAAAGTATTAATCAACGACACTGCGTCCGCTCCCTCAGACTGTGCCGCCTTAGCAATTTCGGCTATGTCCGAGACGTTGGGTGAAAGCTTGACGATAAGCGGTTTGCGGCAATGCGAGCGCACGGCCCTGGTAATTGAGGCTACCGAGTCGCAGGAGGTGCCGAAGGCTACTCCTCCGTGCTTTACGTTGGGGCAGGAGATGTTCATCTCTACCATGTCAACGGTGGTGTCGTTGAGTTTTTCAGCCATCATGCAGTATTCTTCTACTGTGTTACCTGCTATGTTGGCGATAACGGCAGTGCCCTGCTGTGAAAGCCAGGGCAGGTCGTTGTCAATAAAATGGTCAACGCCCGGGTTTTGAAGCCCTACGGAGTTGAGTATTCCGCCCTTACCCTCGGCTATTCTCGGAGGAGGGTTGCCAAGTCGGGGCTTTAGGGTAATTCCCTTGCAGGATATACCTCCGAGAGTGCTCAGCGGATAAAACTCGCTGTATTCATGTCCGAAGCCAAAGGTGCCTGAGGCTGCTATCAGCGGGTTGTTAAGCTTTACGCCGCAGATGTTTACAGATAAATCAGTCATTCCATACTACCTCCTCAGCCTTGAATACGGGTCCGTTTTTACATACATGGAGGTATTCCTCCTCGCCGCCGTGCTTTACCTTGCAGGCGCAAACGAGACAGGCGCCTATTCCGCAGCCCATTCTCTCTTCAAGCGATACCTGGCACGGCTTTTGGTTTTTTGAGCAGATTTCGCTTACCGCCTTGAGCATTGGCGTCGGACCGCAGGCGCAGACCTCATCGACCTCGTCTATTATTTCTGCCAGAGCGGTTGTGACAAAGCCGTGCACTCCGTAGCTGCCGTCGTCGGTAGTGACGATTGTTTTCTTGACAACATCGTTAAAGTCGTTTTCAAGTATGACGGCTGACTTGTTTGCAAATCCCAAAATCGCATAGGATTCCTTCGCTTTTGCGCAGCTTTTTGCAAGGTAGAGCATCGGGGGAGCGCCTATGCCTCCGCCGATGAAGGCGTATTTTTTGTCATTGTTTATTTCAAATCCGTTGCCAAGCGGAGCGATTAAGTCAAGCTTATCCCCGACCCTTGTCTCAGAGAGTATCCTGGTTCCCTCGCCCTTTATTCTGAATACAATCCTTATTGTGTCGCCGTTTACATCGCAAACCGAAATCGGGCGGCGCAAAACCTTGCCCGGCACTGCAATGTGTACAAACTGCCCCGGCTTGGTGATTTTTGCAAGCTGTGGATTTTTTAGCTCAAGGTCAAATATCCCCTCTGCTATCTCGCTGCTCTTTACGAGCTCGAAGGGCTGTGAATCATATTTCTTCACTTGCTTCATCCTCTCCTTTATATTGAATGTGAACCTCTATAATTTTCTGCGCTTCTCGCTTGAGTATGGATACGTTTTCATCGTTAATGGTGTCAGGATATTGTGAGTTGACAGCTTCAATACAGGTGAAAAACTGGTAGGGCGGCTCGTAGAAAAGACTGTTTATAGCGTCAGAGTAGTCAATACCCTCGTCAACCGACAAGTACACCACGTCGCTGCCGAGCCCTATGCAGTCGATTATCTTTTGCTCTATCCTCTGCGAGCACTCCTCGGAGGTGCCGTCATATACTACTGCGTTTACATTGTAAAAATTCTTTTCATCGCTTGTGCATTTTGGCAAAAAGACATTGAACAGCTCGGCGGTTGAGCCGTCGCGTGTGCCGCAGATTTCTTCGTCTGTCATTTGGTAAAACAGGGGCGCGCTGCTGTGGTCGGTTGATATTACGCTGTCGCTCACGTTGAAATAGCCGTAGTAAATCTCGTCAGCGGTTGTGTCATCCCAGGTAGCGTCCAAATGATACCACTGCCCGTCAATTTTGACAATATTCCATTGATGTGGGTTGCTGTTGCCAGTGCCGTTTATGGTGTTGCACTCTATGCCGAAGATACTCAGCAGATACTGCATGGCGCGGCTGTATCCCTCGCAGACTGCGTTGCCCTCTACCAAAGCGCCGTAGATGGAAAACGGCCTCCAATCCTCGCTGGTGGACTCTACTTCCTCGTTGTAAACGCAGCCGCTAAGCAGTAAATCGTGAATTTTCAGCTCACGGTCAAACTCGCTCAGTCCAGAGGGAATTTTGTTTATAAAGTATTCTATAGCGGTTATCAGCTTCTCGCTCTTGACCGAAATCTCATCGGGCGAGAGGTTGGAGTAAAGCTGAACCTCGGTGGTTCCGGCGTCTATGTATGAAAATTGGTTTGAAAGCCAGAAAATCTCCGGGTGGTCGTTTTTGTAGGCGGATAACCCTACTCTGATATCTGTCTCGGTCATCTTTGCGTCAAGACAGATTTTTTCTATCAGATAAAGCCCCATGTCGTTTTTCTCGCTGCCCACTACATAAACCTCAGCTTCAACCGCCTCATAAAAATCTCGTTGCACGTCGCTTTGAAGGGCGTCGTAGCCTGCGCTGATTTTGATTTTAGAGTAGTTTTTGCTGCTGGCGTTTATCTCGTCTATTGACGAGAAACAGCCGCTTACTTGCGTATTGTCCGGTCGGACAACGGACGGGGTTTCGATTTTTGGAACTGATACGCTCTCAACAGCGCTGCGGTTCGGGTCATCTACCTCATAGATGCTTCTGTTTGTCCCGCAATTTCCCTGACAGCCGCACAGCGAGAGAACAAAGCCAAGGCAGCAAATAATAGACGAAATCCTAACCAAGCCCTTCACCGAACAACCTCCAATAATAAAAATCCAGATTAATATTAAAGATTAATTATAAAAAATTATATCACAAGGTGGAATAAATGACAACACGCAGCACTCGTTTTTCTTGAAAACTCACCACGGTTTTTTATCTTAAAAACAAAGATATCCCCGGTAAAGAAAAACTTTGCCGAGGAATTGACAACCCAGATATATTTGCGTATAATAAAGATGTAAGGAACGGCTTTAGCTGTTCTGCACACAATCATGATATTAAGAGATATTTCTCAACAATCGTCCTGTATTGCAGTACAGGGCGGTTATTTTTTTAAAAGCTTAATGACTTCGATGAGAAGTACCAGGATAATAATGGTAGAAATCATCTCTGTCATGTGCTCACCCCCTTTCTGAGTCTGAGAAAGACCCAAGGGGCGCAGAACAACCGCCGCCGATCCTCACGGAAATATTCTACAATATCAAACATTATTTGACAAGGGAAATTAATGATTCCCGGTAAAGAAAATCTTAACCGAGGAATTGACAACCCGGATATATTTGCGTATAATAAAAATGTAAGGAACGGCTTTAGCTGTTCTGCACAGTACAGGTTAGTTAAATGTTATATTAACCGCCTTGTAGTAGCAGTACAGGGCGGTTACTTCTTTATAAGCCTGATAACTTCGATGAGAAGTACCAGAATAATAATGGTAGAAATCATCTCTGTCATGCGCTCACCCCCTTTCTGAGTCTGAGAAAGACCCAAGGGGCGCAGAACAACCGCCGCCGATCCTCACGGAAATATTCTACAATATCAAACATTATTTGACAAGGGAAATTAATGATTCCCGGTAAAGAAAATCTTAACCGAGGAATTGACAATTCGGATATATTTGCGTATAATAAAGATGTAAGGAACGGCTTTAGCTGTTCTGCACAAGTTTATGTTATTTTGAATTAAATAACCGTCCTGTGCTGCAACACTGGGCGGTTATTACTTTTTATATAGTCTAACAAGCTCAATGAGCAATGCCAGAAATATAATTACTAGTGACATTTCAGCCATTAGCTTCACCCCCTTCCTGGAAAAATAAGATGTTGGGGGTGCAGAACAACCGCCGCCGTTCCTCACGGGGATATTCTACAATATCAGTCGTTATTTGACAAGAGGGAATTAATAATTCCCGGCGAAAATTCCCAGCCGGGGAATTGACAATTCCGATATATTTGCGTATAATAAAAGATGTAAGGAACGGCTTTAGCTGTTCTGCACACTGGATTGTTATTTATTAAAAATAACCGCCGAGTGGTGTCAGCACTTGGCGGTTACTTCTTTTTATATAAACTGATTAACTCGATGAGTAAAACCAGAAATATAATTACCATGGACATTTGCTCCATCGGCTTCACCCCCTTTCAAAAAGTGGGTGATACAGAACAACCGCCGCCGTTTCTCAAAATTATTCTATCATTCATCCTTGTTTTTGGCAAGATTTTGGCAGGGGGAGTTTTTTCTTGTCGGGAATTTTAATACTTTTCTCGCTTGAACTGCGCCAATCTATATACACCCTGATAAAAGCGAAAAAATCGTTGACAAACTCACTCCGCCCTAGTATAATATTATTCGGTATTTTGATGTGCCGCAATTTTTTAAAAAAGAGGTGTACCTATGCTTCTCGATTTAAAGGAAGTATTTTTAAACGAGGGTACGCATGACCTCGGAAGTCATGAGCTTGATTTGAGCTCGGTTGCGGTGGATGGAGTTAACCCCATACCGAAGCCCGTAAAGCTTCGGGCTGAGGCGGTCAATACGGCTGGTGCTGTAAAACTTATAATTAAAGCTGAATTTTTATACTCCCGCCCATGTGACCGTTGCTACTCGCTGACCGATAAGGATATGCGTTTGGAATTTGAGCATAATCTTGTCGTTTCCCTAAGCGGCGATGGCAATGACGACTACATTGAAACTCCGGACTATATGCTTGACCTTCAAAAGCTTGCGGCGGCGGACATCCTGCTTGAGCTTCCGCTGAAGTATTTGTGCTCCGACAACTGTAAGGGGTTATGCCCGAAATGCGGCAAAAACCTCAACGAGGGCGACTGCGGATGCAGTAAAGATGCGATAGACCCGAGGCTTGAAGCGCTCAGGGAATTGTTAAACTGAAAAATTAAAATAATAAATAAAAATAAGGAGATGTTGAAGCATGGCAGTACCTAAGAACAAAACATCAAAACAGAGAAGAAACACAAGAAGATCCAATGTTTGGAAGCTTTCTGCACCGGCGCTGGCTAAGTGCACACACTGCGGCGAGTACAAGCTTGCTCACAGAGTATGCCCCAGCTGCGGCTACTACAACGACAGAGAAGTTGTTAAGAAGGACGCTTAAGTATGACTTAACAAAGGCGGAGAGGAAGGCAATCCTCTCCGCTTTTTTTCACATTGTAAAATAAACGGCGTAATTTTCGGGGTGTAAAATGGCAGTTATTATAAAGTCTGTAGTGCCGAAGAGCAAGTGCGATATGGCAAAAATTAAGGCAGGGGAGAGGCTTTTGAACATAAACGGCGAGGAAATAGCCGATGTGCTGGATTATCGCTTCCACCAAATCAACCGAAAGCTCAAGCTTTTGGTGCAGTCTGCCGATGGCAGCACCAGGGAGGTGGATATTCGCAAGGGCGAGTATGAGGAATTGGGGTTGGAGTTTGAAAGCTATCTGATGGACAAGCAGCATTCCTGCCGCAACAAATGCATATTCTGCTTTATAGACCAGCTTCCTAAGGGCATGAGGGAGAGCCTGTATTTTAAGGACGACGACTCCCGTCTTTCATTTTTGTTTGGAAATTACGTTACGCTCACAAATATATCGGAGCATGAAATTGAACGAATTATAAAGCTCCACATCAGCCCGATAAATGTCTCGGTACATACCACGAACCCCTCTCTTCGCTGCAAAATGCTCAATAACCGCTTTGCGGGCGAAGCGCTGAAAATAATGACCCGTCTGGCTCAGGGCGGAATAATGATAAATTGTCAGATAGTCTCTTGCCCCGGGATAAACGACGGCGAGGAGCTCGACCGCACCTTGAGGGATTTAGAGAAGCTCTTCCCTCAGGTAGAGAGCATAGCCGTAGTTCCCGTTGGGCTTACGAAATATCGAGATGGGCTTTATCCGCTCAACTCCTATACTCCCGAAACGGCGAGGAAAACTCTTAATCAGATTCAGCGCTGGGGAGATGAATTTAAAAGTAAATACGGCAGGAGGCTTGTGTATGCCTCCGACGAGTTTTACTTAAAATCAGGTGAGCCGATTCCCGACGCCGAGTTTTACGAGGGCTTTGAACAGCTTGAGGACGGAGTGGGACTGCTGTCCTGCCTCAAAGACGAGTTTTTGTGGGCTCTTGAGCAGAGCGAGGGCGGCGATATATCCCGCACTCTCACTCTTGCCTGCGGCAAAGCTCCGGAGGAGTTTTTGCGTGAGCTGATGAAGGAGCTTAATAATAAGTATCCAAATATACAGCTTCAGGTTATAGGTGTAGAAAACCACTTTTTCGGCGGCGAGGTGGACGTCACCGGTCTTGTCACCGGCGTGGATTTGATAAATACCCTAAAGGGCAGGGAGCTTGGGGACAAGCTGATAATCTCAAGCTCGATGCTCCGATTTGAAGGAGATTTGTTCTTGGACGATACCTCTGTGGATCAGGTGAGCGCAGAGCTGTCGGTGCCGCTGGTGGCACTTAAAAACGACGGCGAGGAGCTTTTAAAGGAAATTTTAAAATAATATACAAACAGTAAATAAAGGGGATGAAGCAAGTGGCAAAGCCCGTAATAGCGATAGTCGGCAGACCGAACGTCGGCAAATCTACGCTTTTTAATAAGCTTACAGGCAAGAGGATATCCATAGTTGACGATACTCCCGGAGTTACCAGAGACAGGATATTCGGCGAGGTCGAGTGGGGCGGCAGGGTCGCATCACTTATCGACACAGGGGGAATAGAGCCGTATTCCGATGATATAATACTTAAACAGATGCGCCGTCAGGCGGAGCTTGCTATTGATTCTGCTGACGTGATAATTTTGGTCACTGATTTGAAGTCGGGCGTAGTTGCCACCGACATGGACGTAGCCGCCATGCTTCAAAAAAGCGGCAGACCGATAGTGCTGTGTGTGAATAAATGCGATAAAATCGGCCAGCCTGAGCCGGAGTTTTATGAGTTTTACAACCTCGGCTTGGGCGACCCTGTGGCAGTTTCCTCGGTGCACGGCCACGGAACGGGCGACCTTTTGGAGCAGGTGTTTTCCTACCTGCCTGAGCAGACCGAGGAGGACGACTCCGGCGAAGTCATCAGCGTAGCCGTAATCGGCAAGCCGAACGTCGGCAAGTCCTCGCTGGTAAACAAGATATCGGGACAGGACAGGTGCATAGTCTCCTCAATAGCGGGAACCACCCGTGATTCAATAGACACGCTGATTGAAAACGAGTACGGCAGATTTAACCTTATCGACACGGCAGGACTTAGAAGAAAAAGCAAGGTCGATGATAAGATAGAGCAGTACAGCGTTATCAGAGCGAAAATGGCGGTGGAGAGAAGCGACGTCTGCGTTATAATGATTAATGCAGAGGAGGGCTTTACCGAGCAGGATTCCAAGGTTGCAAGCCTCGCTCTCGAGTCGGGCAAGGGCTGTGTAATAGCCGTCAACAAGTGGGACGCAATAGAAAAGGACGACAAGACAATGAACGAGTACAGAAAAAAGCTCGACAATGACTTTTCGTTCATGTCCTATGCGCCTATAGTATTTATCTCCGCTCATACGGGGCAGAGACTGGGCAGGCTGTTTGAGCTTATCGTCCGTGTGGCTAATGCAAACGCAATGAGAATCCGCACCGGCAAGCTCAACGAGCTACTCGCTCAGGCGACCGCCAGAGTTCAGCCGCCGTCCGATAAGGGCAAGAGGCTGAAAATCTACTATATGACCCAGGCTTCCGTAAAGCCGCCGACCTTTGTATTTTTTGTAAACAACAAGGAGCTGTTCCACTTTTCCTACCAACGCTACCTTGAAAACCAAATCAGAGAGACCTTCGCCCTCGAGGGCACGCCGATAAGATTTGTTATCAGAGAAAGAGGAGAAAAGAATGCAGGAATATCTTAACTTGCTTTCAAGCGGATGGCTTCAGATTTTGCTGACAGTGGTAATATCCTACCTGCTGGGCAGCATAAGCTTTTCTATAATTATAACGAGGATAGTAAGCAACAAAGCCGATATCAGGACCATGGGCAGTGGCAACGCCGGCTTTACAAACGTGCTGCGCTCTGTCGGTAAGGGACCTGCAGTTTTCACGATAGTGTTTGACTTTTTAAAGGGTATCATCTCGGTTTTAGTCGGTTGGCTGCTGTTTTCGACTATTGCTCCGATTGAAGGCGGGGCGGTGCTACAAAGCGAGATTATCTCCTACGGACGATATATAGGCGGTATGTGCTGTATGTTCGGCCATATCTTCCCCATATATTTTGGCTTCAGAGGGGGCAAGGGGGTAGTTACAGCCGCAGCCTTGGTGGCGGCGTCGGACTGGAGGATTTTTATCCTCGTTGTTCTCACCTTTGCCATAGTCATGCTGATTACAAAAACAGTATCAAAGGCTTCTCTTACGGCGGCTGTTTTGCTGCCGATTTACACCTGGGTTATAACCTATTTCACCGACTATCTTCCCAGCCTTAACACACAAACACCGCATACAATAGCCTACGTTTACATTGCGGTAGTTTGTATGCTGCTGGTTGCATTGACGGTGATACTTAAGCACAAGGATAATATCAAGAGAATAATCAACGGTACGGAGAAAAAGACAACTTCTAAGAAATAACGGGGGCTGAAAATGGAGAAGATAGCAAGCTTTAAAATCGACCACACAAAACTCGAGCGGGGACTGTATGTATCGAGGCAGGATTTTGATTCCGACGGCAGGGTGATAGCCACTACGCTGGATATAAGAATGAAAAGACCGAACCGAGAGCCCGTGATGAACACGGCGGAGCTGCACACCATAGAGCACTTGGGGGCGACATTTCTGAGAAACAGCCAAAAGTACGCAGACAGCCTTATCTACTTCGGCCCCATGGGCTGCCGCACGGGCTTTTATGTGATTTTTAAGGGCGATTTAACCTCGGCAGACGTTCTGCCCGCCGTGATAGAAATGTTTGAGTTCATGGCAAATTATGACGGGGAAATCCCCGGGGCTGACATTTATTCCTGCGGAAATTATCTCGATCAAAACCTGCCGATGGCAAGGTTTGAATCTCAAAAATTCTTGAGCGAAGTGCTGATGAATATCACCGAATCTCAGCTTAACTACCCTAGGTGAGCAAACTTTTTGCTGTAAATTTCACCGCTTCGTGATATAATCATCCTAAGTGACGTAGGGACAGAGATAAATGGAGGTAATCTATGAGACTTTCGGCGAGGAAAAGACTGGTTGCAGCGGCGGTAGCGCTCTTGCTCTCGGTTCAGCTGTTTATTTTAAGCGCATGCTCAGAGGATACGCATAAATCTTCGACCGAGCCAACCTCGGCAGAGCTTACAATAAATCATAATACCGAGCCTGCCACCGAGGCGGCAAGCGAATCAGCTGAAACCCTCCAAAAACGTCTCAGCTTGACTTCTCAGGTTGAGGAGTATATGGCAAATTACGACTTTTCCGGCTCGATTTTAATTTCCGTAGACGGTGATACGCTTTGCGAGTATTCCCGTGGTTTTGCGGATAAGGCAAATGCCACGCCGAATACTCCAAGCACGAGGATTGAGATTGGCTCGATGACCAAGCAGTTCACCGCAGCCGCCATACTAATGCTTCAGGAGCAGGGAAGGCTGAATGTTTTGGATACTGTCGATGAATATATTCCCGAGTACGATTTCGGTGGGGAGATGACGGTTGAAAACCTGCTGAATATGACCTCCGGAATTCCCGATTTTTTAAACTCCATGCTGTATCTCGACGCCATTGAAGAGATAGATTTGATGGAGCCGACAAACTTCAACGAGGTTTTGGAGTTTGCAAATTATAACGGGCTGGAATTTACCCCCGGCACCTCCTTTCAGTACTCCAACACCAACTATCTTATTCTCGGCGAGATAGTAGCAAGGCTTAGCGGCTCAAGCTACGAAACCTTTGTTGAGGAAAATATACTGAAGCCGCTCGGAATGAGCAATACTTCAATGAATATGAACAGCGCCGACGCCGTGGGATATTTGGCAGACGGCAGTGAGGGCGATACTGCCGACACCACATATTTCGGAGCGGCGGGAGAGATGGTATCCACCGTAGGGGATATAAATCTGTGGTTGTGCGCCCTTACCGAGGGAAAGGTCTTGAGCGAGTCGTCGTTAAATCAAATGCTCAGCAACACCGCCATGGGTTACGGCTACGGCTGGTTTATCGTTGAGGATAACTATTACTGGCACACCGGTCAGTCGATGTCGTGTTATACCATGGACTTGATGAGCGCAGATTTCAGGGTTAAGGTTGTTGTGCTCTCCAATGTAGATGACGAAAACGTAGAGACTATCTGTGTTGATTTGTACAACATGGCTGAGGATTATTAAAAGAGGTAAAAATGAATTTATCTGTAATTATACCAGCTGCCGGTCAGTCGAGCAGAATGAACTCGGCTGTGAGCAAGCAGCTTATGAAAATAAACGGGGTAGAGGTGCTTGCGCTCACAGTGCAGGCTTTTGAAAGCCTTGATATAGTCAAGGAAATTATCATAGTCTGTAGGGAGTCCGAGAAAGCGGAATTTATAAAGCTTATGAAAAAGTATAATATTACCAAGCTCAAGGCCTTTGTAAACGGAGGAGAGACAAGACAGCGCTCGGTGCTGAATTCGCTCGAGTATATCTCCGATGACTGCGACTATATAGCAGTGCACGATGGCGCACGTCCGCTGGTAAGCCCCGAGCTTATCGAAAATACCGCAAAATACGCCGAACTGCACGGTGCAGCCGCACCGGGGATTCCTGTAAAGGACACGATAAAGATAGTAGATGCGCAGGGCTTTGTCAGTTCAACCCCAAACCGCCCAAGCCTGAGGGCGATACAAACGCCGCAGATTTTTTTAAAGAAAAATTATCTCAAGGCGGCTCAGACTGCGATTAACAGCGCAGCGGAATACACTGACGACTGCGCCATGCTCGAAGCGGCGGGCTACAGGGTATATATATGTGAGGGCAGTATAAGCAATATAAAGATAACGACGGCGGAGGATATAGTATTCGCCGAAAGGCTTAAGGAGGCGGGAACATTAAAAAGTCAGTAAGCAAGCCAGAAAACGCACAAATTTCAGCTTCGCAGAGATTAAAATAAGAGCAGTTAAATGTATGGAGTGAAAATTTCGCTTGAGCCTTTTTAAAGGCTCACGGATTCCAAAGGCAGAGCCTTTGGTCGCTGCAGCGGCAGCGAAATCCCCCTGCGTTTAAGCGCTCGGCAGGGGGTGAATTTTTCGCCCGTGGCGAAAAAGAGGGGGAAGCCTGCAAGAGAGGCTTCCCCATGAAATGGGTTGTTAATGCGACAACTCGAAACCCGGAGGAACAAAACTCCCCTGCGACGGTTGCAATCGTCGCAGGCGTGATCAAACGAGTTTGTCACACAGGATAAGATTTAAATTTTTAGGAGATTATGATGAGTATTAGAATTGGTCACGGCTATGACGTTCACCGTTTGGCGGAAAACAGGGATTTGATAATCGGCGGAGTGAAAATTCCGTATGAGCTTGGGCTTTTGGGTCACTCCGATGCCGATGTGCTCCTGCACGCCGTCAGCGACGCTCTGCTGGGCGCCGCCGCACTGGGGGATATAGGCAGGCATTTCCCCGACACTTCCGATGAATTTAAGGGGGCGGACAGTATGGAGCTTTTGCGCCGAGTTGTTTCAATGCTTGCCGATAGGGGCTGCCACACCGTAAATATAGACTGCACGGTGATAGCGCAAAAGCCGAAGCTTGCGCCGTATATCGAGCAGATGAAGGAAAATATTGCGGCGGCCTGCGGCACAGCTCCCGATATGGTGAATGTGAAGGCGACTACCGAGGAGGGGCTGGGCTTTACCGGGCAGATGCAGGGTATATCGGCTCATGCGGTGTGCATAATAGAGCAGACGCATCCCCTCGACAGGAAGGGTTAAATTTTCCCTTATTCATTTGGTAAAATGCACTTGAGGCGACCGATTGACACGGCAATATAATTGTGATAAAATCATGAAATAGTCGGAGGCGAGAAAATGGCAAAGGAAAGCACAAAGACAATAGCACAGAATAAAAAAGCATACCACGAGTATTTTGTCATTGAGAGCCTCGAGGCGGGGATAGAGCTATGCGGCACGGAGGTAAAATCCCTCAGAGCCGGCAGGGTGAATCTCAAGGACAGCTGGTGTTCGGTGGACGGGGGAGAGATCTTCGTCAACGGTATGCACATCAGCCCCTACGAACAGGGCAATATCTTCAACCGAAACCCGATGAGGGTGCGCAGGCTGCTTTTGCACAAGCGTGAGATAATGCGGCTGTTCGGGCAGGTCAAGCAGGGCGGACTGACGTTGATTCCGCTTTCGCTGTACTTTAAGGGCTCCAGAGTCAAGCTCCAGCTCGGGCTTTGCAAGGGCAAAAAGCTCTATGATAAGAGAGCAGACATAGCCAAAAAGGACGCAAAGCGCACGATGGAAAGGGCGCTCAAGGAGCAAAACAGGTAGTACGGCTGAGACTGTTCAGGTGTAAAGACGTGTGAGCAGACAGCTCGGCTGAGCAAAATTTTTGCAACTTGCAGGTGTTATTACCTTGTTTCAACGAACAATAACCATATCAGTACAAACTCAGGCGAAGCGCCTAAGAATCCGGGAGTATCTGTAACGGTTAGATTTAGATCTTTCACAGCAGATACGACCTTATTACATGGGGATGTAAAGGTTTCGACGGGGGCTGTAAGCCCTGGTAAGCGAGCAGCGGTGCGGAACCGCTTTAAAATCCGCAACTTTAAAAAATAAACGACAATAATAAATTTGTTGCACAAGCTGCTTAATTAAGCAGCCGTTCTTACCGGGAGTACCGCGGCTCGGCTAAGAGCGTCATTTAGCGGTGAACGTGAACCGGCAAGCGCCCTGTACCCGGTCATGATTTAAGGGCTGCCTGATGCTGTAGCTTGTTGATGGGCGACGGCAGCGGGGAGAAAAAAGCATCAACTACGCTCGTAGAAAGCCTTGGTAAGCGGCTTTCGGACAGGGGTTCGATTCCCCTCATCTCCACCAAATGGGTATTGGACGAACACTTATTTTTTCAGCGGCGGTTTCGCCGTGAAATGTTCGCTCTGATACCAAACAAGAAAGCACCGTCTTAGGACTTTAGTCTTAAGACGGTGCTTTTGTCATATATGGAATCGGCACATTGGTATGATCCGTTGTCCTTCTGTAAAATGAAATCATACTAAAATACAGGAGGATACTATAATGGAAAAATCATTATTCGAGCAAATGGGTGGCAAATACGAACAGCAGGGAGATTATCTGCTTCCAAACTTGATAGTTCCCGAAGAAGAACAGAAAGCTATCGGTATTTGGGGACAACGGCACGCCCGGTATTTGAAGCAGCGCCATAAAATTTTGTATTTCAATCTACTGACAAGCGGAAAGCTGAACAGCTACCTTGCCAGCATTGATGAACAGGCAGAAGATATGCTTTCTTGATTGGTAAAACAAATGGCTGAGAAACAAGGCATAACCGAGCAGCTAAAGGAAACCAACCAAATGCTATGGGTAGGAAGAATAAACGCTTGCCGCAACGCGGCTGCAGAGATTGTGAACAACGAGTTGATATTCGCATAAATTTCAGAAGCTCAGTCAGTCTGATTTAATACAGAAAGCACCGCCTTAGATTTGAAAGTCTAAGGCGGTGCTTTTTGCGTCATAAACCGCTACAACGGCATTATCTTCTGTTGGAAGATAATGCTCTGTCGTATGTGTTCCTATTTGTTTTCCGTACTGTCTCCGTGGAGAATCCAGTCTGCATCATAGCCAAATTCAAGGGCGATCAGCTTAGCGAGGGAGGGAGAAATGGTTTTATTTTGTTCCGTATCCGGCCGGCTGTTGCCCGTAAGGATATACACATAGTTCACGGTAATACCAAGTCTGCGGGCAAACTCGGTTTTGGATATGTTCTGTTCGGATATAATTTGATTCAATCTGTTTGACAGTGCCATTTCACCGTTCCCCCTTAATTCTCATTGTTTTGCTGCATTATAGCGGCATAGAGCAAAAGCTGTTTCAGCGAAGTAACATTCAGCTTGGAATAGATATTGCGGTTGTGGAAACGAATGGTTGTTTCCTTTACGCCGGTAAGTTCCGCAATTTCCTTAACCGATTTACCTGCCAAATAGTAATCGAGTATTTGCTTTTCCGTTGGCGTTAAGGTCTTGATACCGATAAGAAAAGCACTGTAATTATCCGGATCAACATCATTTCTACGGGATCGGGTTAAACGGTGCAGCTGAGACTGTGCTTCCTCAAGCTCGCTCTGTGCGGCATCATATTTCTGCTGTGCTTCCTGATAGATGACAGCTGCCGCCGCCAGCTCACTTTGTACTGCGGACAGATCTTCGTCCTTCTTGGCAAGATAGGCAAACAGGTCGTTAATCTCCGGTATCGGCGAAGGTTCTTCGCTCCAAGTGTCGTGCTTGATATGCTCCAGCCCTTTGAGGATCGGGGAAAGATACCGCTTGCTGAAGAACAGACAGCAGCTCACCGAAAAGAAAAGCAAAAGGGTGATCAGCAAAACAAACTGCACAATGCTCTTGATGACCGCAGAACTATAATCGCTCTGCGGAATCATAACCGCCAGAGTAAACGGCGCGTTGTTCGGCGTCAGGGTAATTTCCTTAACTATACCGATAAAAGACTGACTGCCGCCGGAAATTTTGGAAAGCTTTCCCGGTATACCGGACACTTGTATGTTTCCGGAAAGAGGCTCCACATAGTTATCCTGACCGCTGCAGGCAAGACCTGTTGGAATGTATGTATCATCCTTGCACGACAAGAGCATACAGGACAGGCGCTTCTCTGCGGCAGGCTGTGCGTGGTAGGTCGTGAAGTAATCGGCACTGACTTCGTAACCGCAAACACCGTAAAAGGTGCCGGCACTGCCCACGATCGGCACAGCCAAAAATACCACTTCATCCGATGTGCCTGCAAGGGTAAAACTGTCAGTCAGCATGTAGGACTGATTCATCGGCAGCTTGGCATTGGCTACCACTTTATCATAGTCCGAGAACAAATCGGTGCGAAATTCCAGCCGCCATTTGCGGTGAGGCATAACATTATTTGATTTGCCAAGGGAGGCGATGCCGCGGAACAAGACCATATCATCATCATTCTGATAGCGGTTGTGATGCAGGTATAAGCCCGTTCTGGAAAAGGCGGCGTCTTCCACCTGGCTGTTGACGGTGGCATCCAGCATCACAAAAATGCCGGAACAGTTGTGGTATTGCAGCTTTTGGCTGAGCTGACCAAGCAGCACGGACTGCACCTGTTCGATTTTTTCAGGATTATCGGTGAGGTTCTTGAAGTTTGCTCCGCTGATCTCGCTGTCCGACTCAATGAAATCGCTGATGTGGCTGGAAAGGTCAATGCTGCTTGCCGCCAAAGAATTAAAATAATCGGACATATCCTTCTCAAACGCTTCCATTTGGAAATCAAGAGAGTTCTGTATGTTCTTTTCCGCACTGTCGAAACGCCCGATCACCATAATACCCGCAAACAGAGCAAATATGATAATCAATGCCAATATGATCATATAGACAATCAGTTTTTTCTGCATTGTCCATTTCGTGTTAAGCAAACGCTTCATCTTCAGTCACCGCCTTTGCTTATCTCAAGAAACAGATCCCATGTTTCCTCAGCCAAAAGGGCGGCATCCTCACCGCTGTCCGCTCGTTCCTGTAAGGCAGGACAAAGTTTTTTCAGTGCGGGATAGAGCGCTTCCACATAGTTATAGTAGTTGGTGAACTCCGGACGAATGGTAAGGGTGTATTCTTTGCGCATGGTCTTCACGGCAGAAAACAGCTCCTTGTGTGCGGGGCTTGGAAATTCGTAGCCGTCAATGGCTTCAAAAGCGGAATCGTGTACCGGCATATAGCCCGATTCCACTACAAAATCCAGATTGCGCTCACCCTCGGTCAGCCAGCGCAGGAAAATCGCCGCCGCTTCCGCTTTTGCCTCAGTCGTCTTATAGGCAGAGAACCCCGTTCCGGTCACCGGCATAAACTGCTCGCCGCTTCCTGTCTTCGGCAGCGGAAGCACCTTCAGATTCATTTTTTCAGATGTGTTGTCGGGATAGGTCACAGTATCATTGTAATAGTTGATAGCAGCGGAAGAACCGACACCGGCAGCAACCTCGCCGGTCATAATCTGCGTATTGGCATATTTATCCGAAACCACAATATGCCCCTTGGCTAAAGGCACGGCAAACTTCATCCAGGAAGCCTTCAAATTCGGGTCTGAGGTGTCGTACCAGTCCGCGTCGTTATAGACAGGCTCGTGCCCCGACGCCAGCATATCGTATTCCACATTCTGGATCAGATAGTCAAAGGCGCAGAAAGACTTTCCGCCCGACCACTCGTAATACTTGGCGGCAACCTCAAAAAAGCCCTCCCAGGTATCCAGCATCTCATAACTTACGCCTGTATCCTTCGCAAAACGATAAAACAGCGAATCGTTAATAAACAGTGCACGGGTAGAGCGGGACACAGGGAACACCGCAAGATGTCCGTCAATGGTACCGTCATTCACAAATTCCTGCACATACTGCGACAGTTCTTCCTCGGAAAAATAGTCGTTGAAATCCACCAAATTCTCCGCGCCTAAATTCAAAACGGTATCCGGGCGTGAAGAAAACAGGTCGGGCATACTCGGTGCACCGGGCGCGCCCTCTTTAGCCGCCAGAAGCTGATTTTTCAGATCCGGCGTGGTCATCATATTGGTAACCTTAATGACGATTCCCTTCTCCTTACCCACGGTGGCATTAAATTCCTGCACCAGTTGGTTTAAGGGAGAATCGGTCTGCTCTCCGTAGATATGCCACATGGACAGCGTAACAGGCTTTTTCGGATTCAATTTTGAATCGTCTGAGCATCCCGTCATGCACGAAAAAAGTATGACGAGTGCCAGCAAGCATAAAAATATCTTTTTCATGTTTTAAAATCCTCCTCGGCGGCTTTTTTTGCTCAACCTATCAATTTCCCTATCAATTTACCTATCAATTTCCCTATCAATTCAAAAAAAAATTTTATTTTTACCTATCAATTCGAGGGTTTTTGACGGGGACAAAATAAGAATCAGTTGGTAAAATGATATCAGCAAGAATACTTTAAGGAGGGTATAAAGTCTTGCCGTCGCTTATAAATCGGTGAGGGTACCCCTATTTGCAGGAAACACATCTGCAAAAAAGAACTCTGTCTGCGTGAGGGCGAGTGCAGAGTTCCGCCCCACCTATTATATAAATTATATCACGAATAGTTGACTTAATCAATATAAAATGATGATTCCCTATTAAAAACCGTAACTCAACTTTTTATCCGAAAGGGAGGCGAAACACAAATGGAGGAAAAAAAGACGGCGGCATATAAAATCACTCCGGATACCGGCGGTAACCGTTATCGTTTTTACTGTGACGTTTCAGGAGCACTGGTGTGTATCACATCGCCTTATCACGCGGATACACCCGAAGAGGAGCTGATGCTTGCGTGGGAAAAGGAAGGCAGGCAGCATTTTAACCAATGCCGGAAATGCGGCAGATTTATTATCGACGCGGTATATAATCCGGTGGTGTTTGAATGTACCGACTGCGCTCCCTTTGAGTATGAAACAAGATACTGCAAATTCTGCGGCGCAAAAATCGACGCGGGTGCAGAGGACCGGTTCTGCCCCGTATGCAAACAAAAATTACATTATGAAGGGAGTGGATAGCTGTGGCAGCGAAAGCGGAAATGAACTGGCTGGAGCAATGCGGCTTCGGCCCGAAGGTAATGAAACGAATGAAAGTCTGTCCCCACTGCGGCACGGTGGTAGACCGCGAGCAGAGCGTCTGTCCCGACTGCGGTATGCGACTTCTGACAAAAACTCTGTATGACTGTTACCGTGAACGACATCTCTGTTGTGACCGCTGCGGTACGGTGCTTACCTCCGACGCAAGGTTCTGCCCCCACTGCGGGCAGCCGCTATATCTGAAAATTTCCGCTGACTGAGATAGACGGCAATCCGATTTGGAGAAAGTAGTTATTCTGTCAGTTGTAAGATCTGCGACAGAACAGATAACAAAAGCTACGGTATTTGCCGAAAGTCGCGGATGAAAACATAATAAAAATTATTTGTGAAAACGATAACTGCCGCAAGGAGAAAGGAAAAATGATAAAGACTCTCCTGCTGCACACACAATGATATATCAATCCCTAATTCAAAAAAGGAAGTCAGCAATGGAATATTAATGATAATTACATCACCTGCTGATTTGGAAATACAGAAGCCAAAGCAGCTGATATATGCCACGAACATAGTCATGAAAATGAAAGTTGGTGAAAAAATGAAAGCGCGTAACAGTTGGCCTTTTCTGGTCGTTTGGTTGCTCTGCTTTGCATTGTTGGCAGGATGTGCATTAAAGCCTGACCCGAATGTTGATCTGCCAAAAGTTTCAGATGCGGAATCAGATGATATGAAAGAGGAAGATTCGGAACTTGCTGTGTTAAGAAAAAATATTTTAGACAGCGAAAGTAATATTGGCGTTGCTTTTATCGGCTATGTAGACAGCGAGAGTACAGAAGCGGATCTGTATACTTATCTTGCAGCCAGCGAAACTGGTCAAAAGTATCCCTGTCTCTCAGAAGCGCCTCTTGTTATGGTGGAAGGACAGGAACTATACGCCATTGTACCGCCTAATGAAGAATGGACGGTGACGGTGTATCCTTCCATGATCACTGACGACGGCACCTATGAGGATGTTTTGAACGCTCCAATTTATACAGGAGATCCCGGCGAGGTTCTTTTAGTGCGATGTAATCTCAGCGAGATATATTCCAATGTCTTGATCGTCTCCACCGACGGTGTCGCAGCCATTTCGTTCCGTCCGTCCCTCTCTATGGAAGATGGTCACCTGGTGGCGATCGCAGGAGTATATGATTTTTCGGTGTATGAGGAAGGAGGCTCCATTATAGAGTCAGATGACGAAATGCTGGAAAATCCCGGTCTTAAAGCGCTGCGGGAGGAAATCCTGCAAAACGGCACTTTCGGGGCAGCCTTTATCGGATATGTAGGCTATGACAGCACCGGGGCGGACCTTTACGATTATCTGGAATACAGCGCCACCGGGCAGACATACCCCTTCCTTTCCGATGCAACTCTTTGCATGGCCGAAGGGCAGGAGCTTTATGTCATCGTTCCCCAGGCAGGGGAACAGGTGAAGATCTATTCTTCCACGATAAATGAAAATGGCGAGTATGTCGATGATGTGAGCGACCCGCTGCTCGAAGGGGGTCCCGGCGAGATTGTCCTCCTGCGCTGCAATGTCAGCGAGATCTACTCCGATGTGCGGGTGGTGATCGTAGACGGTTTCGGCGCCCATGAATTCCGACCCTTTATTTCGGGGAGGGACGGCAAGATCGTAGAGTGCGTCGGGCTGTATGACTTCTCGGTCTATGAACCATACGATCCCGGTGAATATGGCTTCGAGGAGGAGATGGATTACCTCTGCACATTCGATGAGGTCAAAGAAGCGATGAAGCGAGGCATGCGCGTCCTCTACACCGGGCAAACGATCGACATTGACGGCAACACCTGCAAACTCTTTTCCGTGGGAACAGACCACGAGGAGCAGTTTGTCGACGAATTCCACTACGCTGTCTGCGGTGACCTCGTCTATTCCTACGATGTCGTAAATGATATATGGACACCGCTTGGAATGGGATAAGTCAAAACAGAAAAGCAGCGAAAACAAACCGCAGGTTGCCGGCACGAGCCGGTAAAGAAACAACTTAATTATTCTTAATGATAAGAAAGGAGTCATGATCATGGGACTTATTAAAGCAGGTATCGGTGCACTGGGAGGAACGCTTGCCGATCAATGGAAAGAATTTTTCTACTGTGAGTCTATGCCCAAGGAGGTGCTCGTCACCAAAGGACAAAAGCGTGTCAGCGGTCGCTCCTCCAACACAAAAGGAAACGACAACATTATCTCCAATGGTTCCGGCATAGCTGTTGCCGATGGTCAGTGCATGATTATCGTGGAACAGGGCAAAATCGTGGAAGTCTGCGCCGAACCCGGTGAATTTACATATGACACCTCTACAGAGCCGTCTATTTTTGCCGGCAGTCTCGGCGAGAGCATCAAGGAAACCTTTAAGACCATCGGCAAACGCTTCACTTACGGCGGTGATACCGGAAAGGATCAGCGCGTTTACTATTTCAATACCAAGGAGCTGATCGATAACAAATTCGGCACGCCAAACCCTATTCCCTTCCGTGTGGTGGATTCAAAGATCGGGCTGGATCTGGATGTGTCGGTGCGCTGTTCCGGCGTGTATTCGTATAAGATTGCAGATCCGTTGCTGTTCTATACCAATGTCTGCGGCAATGTGGAGCAGGAATATACCCGTGACGAGCTGGACGGTCAACTGAAAACAGAGTTTATCAGCGCTTTGCAGCCGGCTTTTGGACGCCTGTCAGATCTGGAGCTTCGCCCCAATCAGATTGTGTCACATAACACCGACCTTGAAAATGCCATGAACACGGCGCTTTCGGAAAAATGGGGTGCACTTCGCGGCCTTAAAGTCGTCAGCATTGCATTAGGTTCCGTTACGCTGCCGGAGGAAGATGCCGAACTGATCAAGCAGGCTCAGCGCACGGCAATCATGCGCGACCCGACTATGGCGGCGGCTACTCTTGTGGGCGCACAGGCGGATGCGATGAAGGCGGCAGCTTCTAACGAAGCAGGCGCTATGACCGGATTTATGGGAATGGGAATGGCAATGAATGCAGGTGGCGGCATGAATGCACAAAACCTGTTCGCCATGGGTCAGCAGCAACAGCCGCAGCCTGCCGTGCAGCAGCCGCAGAACGGCAGCAGCATGGAACAATGGAAATGCGCCTGCGGTAATATGGTCTCCGGCAAGTTCTGCCCCAACTGCGGTTCCAAAAAGCCCGAGCCTCAGCCTGCGGCAGGTGGTTGGAAATGCCGGTGCGGTGCTACAGCTTCCGGTAAATTCTGTCCTGAGTGCGGTTCTCCCAAGCCGGCGGACACAGACGGTTGGACCTGTTCCTGCGGCGCGGTCAACAAAGGAAAGTTCTGTCAGAACTGCGGTGCGAAAAAGCCGGAAGGAGCGCCGTTATACCGCTGTGACAAGTGCGGCTGGGAGCCGGAGGACCCGAAGAATCCGCCGAAGTTCTGCCCCGAATGCGGTGACATCTTTGATGACAGCGACAGGAAATAACAATTAGATTATGAAAAATCATCCGGATGAAAACCACTGCTGTTCATTTTGCGGCTGCGGTTTACAGGTAAACAATGCAAAATGGATTGTGTAGGCAAAAGGAGGGTTATCACATGGGACTGTTTGATAAAAAATACTGCGACATCTGCGGCGAGAAAATCGGACTGCTCGGCAACCGCAAGCTGGAGGACGGCAATCTCTGCAAGGATTGTGCAGGAAAGCTCTCGCCGTTTTTCAGCGACCGCAGGAACTCTACCGTTGAGGAAATAAAGGCGCAGCTTGCCTACCGTGAGAAGAACCGGGAAATGCTCGCCGGCTTCTCACCGTATATCACCTTTGACGGAAGCAAGAAGGTGTATATCGACCCCGCTGTAGAGTATTTCATTGTCACAGGGCTTTCCGACTGGCGCAGCGGCAATCCTGATCTCATTCATTTCTCACAAGTGATGAATGTCGAGACGGACATTAAGGAAAATAAAGAAGAAGTTTTCTATGAGGATTCCGACGGAAACGAAAAGAGCTATGAGCCGCCCCGTTATACATACGAATATGAGTTCAATGTCACAATCTTCGTGGATTCCCCGTGGTTTGATGAGATAGAGCTGGAACTGAGCGACGGAAACCGTCCCGACAGCCGTTACAGCGATTTGTACCGCGAATATGAGCAGAAGATGCTTGAACTTGCGGACATTCTGACGCACCGAAAGGATATGTCCGCAACCTATGATGGTCCCGGCCCCGGTATGTACCCGGTCAGTTCCTACAATCCTGCTCCTGAGCCGAGTCCTGTACCCGCTGTGCAGCCGGCCAATCAAGAGGAATGGCTCTGCCCGTCCTGCGGCACACAGAACGACGGCAAGTTCTGCAAAAACTGCGGATGCCAGAAACCTGCCGTAATGACGATACACTGTGCGTCCTGCGGCTCCGATATAGAATACCGGATCAAACCGCCGAAGTTCTGTCCGGAGTGCGGCAATCCATTTTAATAAAATTATGAAACACACTGTATGCAAGGTGGTAGCGATTGTGTCAGTTCTGTCACTGCTGTTAGGGCTTTTCGGCTGCGGAGGAAACAAAAAATACACTGTAGATGATATTGTTTTGGTTCATACCGTTTATTACGGTATGGAAAGTAATCCCGTGTATTCTTTCGCCATGCGAAAGGAAGAAGACAACTGGGTTTTCTCCGCAAAATGTCTTGTGGGGAGTAATAAGGAGCACTACGCTTCATTCGCTTCTTTCCCGATAACGGATGAAGACGCACAGGGCTTTCTTCAGGTCATCCGTGAGGACGGCGAGATAGAGAGGCTTTTCAAACATCGCAATCCGATACGCATTTTCCATATATCAGACGCGCCGGTGCGCAGTTTCGGTATGACTTTCTCTGACGGAAACAGTGTAGAGAAAGAGACGAGGCTCGGCGACAGGGGGCTTGATTATCTCTATGCGCTTGCCGACAGGTATTATGAGGAAGCTGAGAGTTCGGAGGACACTCCGACAGACACTCCGACAAACTGAATGATACTTTCTATCACCTTATTAAAGCAAAAAGGAGGGCTATTATGGCTGATAAATGTGCAATCTGCGGAGCAGATATCAATTTGATCCAAACCCAGAGACTGGCGGACGGCAGCTGCATCTGCCGAAAGAACTGCAGACAAAAAGGATTCAAAGTATATGACTATGTACACGGCAATCTTCCCGGCGTAAAAGCACATCTTGCCCAGGTGGAACGCGGCACCAAGCTGTGGGAACACTATTTCGTACCGCGTGAGAAGACAAAGGATAAAACCCAAAAGCTCAAGCGCTTCGGCAGCCATCTCTATGTGGCTGAGGATATCGGACTGATGGCGTTAGTCCAGAACGATTACAAGTTTATGATATTTGGTAAGACCACCCGTGCATGCGTGTACCGTATTGCCGACCTGCGCAGCTATCAGTATGAGGAAGAGATCGTAAGAAACGCAGATAAGACCGAGACAAAATCCCTGGCACGGCTCAGCTTTATCAATACCGAGGGGCTTTACGAGTTTGTAATCACCATGAGCAGCAGCAAGGAGTATGAAAAGATGAAAAAATACTTTGATACGCTGTTCGGCATACAGAACACACTCGGAAACGCCGCGAATGTATGGAAGCAGCAGATGGCTGCGGTAAAGGATATCACCGTGGGATTTCATGCCGCGGTGAGAGGAGAGGCAGACGCCGAAGCCAAGGCAGAACAGGCAATCAACTCCTTGGATGCGGCAATCTACGGAGACCGTGCCGAGTGGATCCAAAGGGCGGATGCGGCGCTTGCGGCATTCGACGGATAACATTCTTTGAGAAAGGAGTTTTTTCTATGCAAACTTTGCAGGAATATAAATGTCCCTGCTGCGGCGGCGCCATAGCCTTTGACAGCACGCTCCAGAAAATGAAATGTCCCTTTTGCGACACGGAATTTGAAATGGAAACACTGGCCGATTATGACAGCGTGCTGAAGAATGAAGCGTCGGATGATATGAGCTGGGAGAGCACCGCCGGAGCCGAGTGGCAGGAAGGAGAAGCAGACGGACTTCGCTCCTATGTATGCAAGTCCTGCGGCGGTGAAATTGTGGGCGACGAAAACACGGCGGCCACCTCCTGTCCGTTCTGCGGCAACCCTGTTGTGATGATGGGGCAGTTTTCGGGCGCCCTTAAGCCCGACCTTGTCATTCCGTTTAAGCTGGATAAAAAGGCGGCAAAGGCAGGGCTTACAAAACACCTGACCGGAAAACGCTTTTTGCCGAAAGTTTTTAAGGATCAGAACCATATTGACGAAATCAAAGGAATCTACGTTCCGTTCTGGTTATTTGATACGGATGTGGACGCACAGGTACGCTACCGTGCCACTAAAACCCGCACATGGAGCGACAGCGACTATAATTACACCGAGACCAGCCATTTTATGGTACATAGAGGCGGCAGCGTCGGTTTTGAACACGTGCCGGTAGACGGTTCGTCTAAAATGGCGGACGATCTGATGGAGTCCATAGAGCCGTATAACTTTTCGGAAGCTATGGATTTCCAGACGGCTTATCTTGCCGGATATCTGGCAGATAAATACGATGTAGACGCCGAGGAGAGCATTGACCGCGCCAACCAGCGAGTCAAGCGTTCCACCGAGGAAGCCTTTGCCAAAACGGTAAAAGGATACTCCACCGTGACGGCGGAAAACAGCAGTGTGCAATTCCATGGCGGGAAAGCCCGTTATGCGCTTTATCCCGTTTGGCTTCTCAATACAACCTGGAACGGCAATCAATATACCTTTGCCATGAACGGACAGACCGGAAAGTTTGTCGGCGATCTGCCGGTGGACAAAGCGGCTGCAGCTCTCTGGACGATTATGCTGGCGGCGATTTTCGCGGCAGTAACTTACGGCGGTGCATGGCTTTTGCACCTGATCGGGTTGATATAAGGAGGGATGCGGAATGAAAAAGAAAATATTGGTGATTCTGTTTTCCCTTGTTATCGGCCTTTGTGTGTCAGTACCCGCTTTTGCTGCGCAGACAGACGGCTTTGCAAGCGAGTACGAGCGCGTTCAGGATCTGGCGGATCTGCTTTCCGACAGCGAAGAGGCAGCGCTTTTAGAAAAGCTTGATGAACTGTGCGAGCGTCAGAAAATGGAGATTGTCGTACTGACGACAGATACGCTGGAAGGACTGGCGCCCCGTGACTATGC
Organism: uncultured Clostridia bacterium; assembly: GCA_946500295.1. GTDB lineage: Bacteria > Bacillota > Clostridia > Oscillospirales > Acutalibacteraceae > UBA7067. Next base: position 39,534 of record CAMMVF010000013.1, read on the forward strand.
AGACGATATTTACGATTATTGCGATTTCGGATATGGGGAAGACAGAGACGGTGCGCTGCTTCTGATCAGCATGGAGGACAATGATTGGTACATATCCACACACGGCTACGGGATTACGGTATTTACCGACGCGGGAATCCAATATATCGGTGAGCAGATCAAAGAGAATTTGTCAGGCGGTGATTTTTCAGGAGCCTTTGACAAATTCGTCGGGCTTTGCGACGATTTCATCACAAAGGCAAGAACCGGCGACCCCTACGATTCGCACAATCTGCCCAAAGAGCCGCTTTCTCTGATTTGGATCCCGATTTCGATTGCGGTGGGTGTATGCCTGTCCTTCATTATTGTTGGGAATATGAAATCCAAGCTCAAGACGGTTCGCTTCCAGGCAGCGGCAGGCAACTACATGAAGAGAGGCAGTCTGAATGTTACGGAAAGCCGTGATCTGTTTCTGTACAAGACTTTCACACGCACGGCAAAGCCGAAAAACAACAGCTCTTCGGGCAGCAGTACGCACACCTCTTCCTCCGGCTCGACTCACGGCGGCGGGGGCGGTAAATTCTAACGGTACCAAGGTAATTCACCTAAAAACATATTCGGGAGGATAAAAACATGAGTATCTTTGACAAACTGAAAAGCACAGCCCAACAGGCGGTAAGCAATGCCGCACAATCTATCGGCAGCAAGCGTGAGACATTCACCTTTACTTCGCTGCCGGAAAGCCTTGCCGAAATGCAGGCACTCCCCGAGGCAAGCCTCGACACGCCTTTCAAAACGGCAGCACTCACCGTCCTCGCTCTCTGCGCCTACGCAGCGGACCGGAATATCGGGACGGAAATGCTCAACTGGCTGCGCGGTCCCCGTCCGCTGAACGGACAGGAAATCTCTTTCTTAAACGACCGCTTCCGTGACGGCAAGACCTACCTGCCTTTTACCTATTTCGCAGGTTCCACACCGGACAACAACTACACGCCTGCCCAGCCGTATACGATCATTGTGGAAAGCAATCATGTTTCCGGCGAGGAACAGGGCTATATGAAGCTCTTTATCCCCTGCGGCGGTGCGGACGATCCCCGTCCTATTAAGATGCGCCAGCGCGGATCCGACGGCAAGTGGTTTTTATGGGAACAGTATCTGTTGACCGGCGTGCGCACACCCAAAGCTGCCGATCCGTGGGCTTAAGCAAAAAAATTTTAGGATAGTTTATCCGATAATATCAAATAAAACGGCGTTTAACCGTTTTAGATAAAAATTTATTTTAGGAGGTCTTAACAATGACAACAGCAAAAACAAAAGGATCAGGTTTCTTGAAAGTGACAGGTATTTTAATGATCATCGGCGGAGGAATTTCGATTATTCTGGGGATCATCGCAGCACTTGGTGTTGCCGCTCTTGCGTATATCAGTGACGGAGAAATTTCGTCGGCAATGCTTTATGCCTCCGTTGCACTGATGATTGTCAGTGCGGTTGCACAGTTAATTGCCGGAATTATTGGCGTAAAAAACTGCAAGAAACCGGAAAAGGCCGGAACCTGCATGGTGTGGGGCATCATTGTAGCGGTGCTTTGCGTTGTAGGTACCATACTGAATTCTGTTGGCGGCGGTTCTTTCAGCGTATTCTCACTGATGCTCGGTCTTGTTTTGCCAGTCCTTTACATCATCGGCGCTGCATTCAACAAGAAAGACTACATTGCATAATCATCCATACTCTGGGAAAAGGCTTGTTCCGGCAAGCCTTTTCCCGAAACAAACTAAACTATAATAAGGAGGAAACAAGATGGATATCCGTGGAATTTGGAAAATAAAAGAGATTCGTATGCCGACACCGGAGGGCTTAACGGTCATCACACCCGACAATCTGCCGGAAGACGAGCGGTTTGAAGAATGCGTCCAGAGGATGCGCTGTTACACCGAATTTGCAGATGACGGTTCTCTCAACACGCTTATACTTGTACCCGAGGAACTGAAAGCAGAGGCGGCCGAGCATGGAGTTGTTGTGCGCGAAGATGGCTATGCTGTTATTGAGAGCACAACTTGGAAAGAAGAAAACGGAAAATTCTACTACGACACTAAGACCGAGGGTGAATTTTTGGGAGAAAAAGTAGATCCATTTGCGGAAATCACGGTAACTGAGGACGGCTGTCTGCTGTACGAATACGAAATGGTTCTTTTAGAAAGAATCTGATCGGGTTTGACAAAAGCATTGGATTTTACCTATTGGGAAGTAAGAATTGAGCAAAACAAATATTAATAAAACAAGAGGAATTACTATGAAAAAAAATATTTTATCTATACTTGCAGCTGTATTATTAACAGTGACTCTCGCCGGATGTTCCGGAGGCCCTGCTGTAACTGATCCTGCGGATATTACAGGTGAAACTTTCGGAGACGGAAATATCAGTGCGCTTGTTCCCGACGGGTGGATGGGTTTTCATGGCACAGATTACTTTGAAGAGTATGAAGAAGGCTATGATCCTAATGTGATTCAAATCGCTAAAGGTGCAAAAAGTGAGTGGGATCTGCTCTCGACACCTTATGTCATGATAAGTTATTTTGGACCTGATAATCCGATGATGGAACCTATGAAAGAGCTGTATGAAGAATCTGCCGACATTGAGCCCGTTACTATCGGGGACTATACTTGGAGTGGATTCACGGGAAAAAGCATAGATACTCCTATCGCAATCCTTTGGACAGGAGAAGAAGGATCAGATCAGATACAGGTTATGATTTGTCTTGAGAACGGAGATAAGATAAGTCTTGAAGACGCAGATGTTCAGGCTATAATAGCCAGCATTAATATATCTAAATAAATGAAATAAGCTGTGTTTGCACACTACTTATGGAAAATTGATTTCGGGACTGTTTTATGCTCTGTGGGCATTGCATAAGTGAGCGTGGTTTGGATCACATTGCAAACAAAAGTGCCGTGATCACGCTTTTTTTAAACTGCACCCCATCTGTTAGACAGTTACTATCTAACAGATGGGGTGATTCATTATGCCAATTAAGGAATGTGCAGAACTGGTAGAGTTTCAAACGGAATTTGCAGAAGATGGTTGTTTGACGGCTATGGGATGACTTTTCTTGCTTTCCGGCACAAAGGGATTTTTATGGGACATAAAATATGATAAAATGATTTTGGAAAATAGGAACAATTCAGCATTGATTATGTCGAATAAAAATAGAGGACACTATCCTCTGGAAAGGAGGCGAAGAAAATGCCGTTAAAAATAACAAGGCCGGACGGTTCGGTCACGCCGTTTCGGAATCTGGAGTATCTTCCGTTTTACTATTTTATCCCCAAAAGCATTTTGCAGAAATGCGGCACTGAGCTTAACTCGATTCCCCGTAATCCCCAGATGGTCTTTACAAGCCGGAAAGCCTGCGAGTTTATCGAAAGCGACTTGTTTTTGCTTTTGATTATTGACGCAACAGCGTATATGGTGTGGCGTTATATGGGCTTTGACGAGTATATGGAGATCTATTCCGGTTACGACCCTGCCTGGAAGTTCGCCCATCAGCCGGATTACTGGATCAAGGAGCTGACCGATGTAGGGATAATCCCAACTGTCAAGAAACTGTATGAAAACTGCAATGACAATCTGGGATTTGTCACCGAAGCGGAAATCGATATTTATCTGCGGTTTATCGTGCCAAGGGTGATGACAAAGTATGATATGGATGCCGTTATCCAAACGGCTGAAGAATTCCGATGCTTTGAGGATTACGATTTTCGGGACAGTCGGCAGAAAATAGATTTCTACCGCCAGTGGTATCACACCCGTACCAAGCACCCGACGGTTTCCCTCGAAGAGTTTCAGGAAAACTATGCCGAGAGTCATAACGGTCAGGATTGGGAGGAACCGGACAAAGCCCAGAATGTGGAAGAAAATGTAGTTTCACAGGTTCTGGTGGACCAGTTTATGAAAACGCTCAGCAAAAAGGATATGCAGATTCTTGAAATGCGGATGGAAGGGGTTACGCTGGAGGAGATTGCGGAAAAGCAGGGATATAAAACGCATAGTGCCGTTCACAAGCGTATTCGAAAAATAGGATTGGCCTATGAAAAGTTCGTCGGCGAAGATTTCGGCTTCAGCGGGAAGAAAATCATCTGATAACACCTATTGATTGAAAATCGGTAGGTGTTATTTTTATGCCCCAAAATACGAAAAAGGAGGAAAATTTCAATGGTTTGGGAAATCCATCCGTCGCAGATCGGACGAGTAAAGATATTGGTGCGCCGATTATGCAGTTGCTTTGACCGTGGCAACTGCATCCTTTTGGATGACGGCGAGCCACACAAATGTGTACAGCTTATCAGTTGCTCTGGCGTTTACTGCAACTATTTCAAAAACGCGGTATTACCCACCGATAAGGAGCTGTACAGACAAATTCGGAACTACAACAAAAATGAGAAATGTAAGATGTATTCCGCCGATGTGTTCATTGCTGCAGGATTTCCCCTCACCTGGGTAAGCGGACAAAAAGAGGAATTTCGGCAATACCTTTTGTAGAATGAAACGGTGGATTTCACTTTTAGAGGCAAAGAATACCATATGACATCACTTTGATGTTCCTTATTTAACAAACACTTTCATTCAAAAAAGGAGATAATTCTATGGAACAAATTAATAGCTATTACAAGAAGAAAACAATTGATATAAGCGGTAATATTTGCAATGCGATTGAATATTACAACGGAACGCAATTTATTGAGCCATTTTTCGACGGTGAAACCATTGGATGGGTTCGTGATGTGTTTATCAACCACACGAAAAAGAGCTGTGAGATTCTCATTGTATCCACAGACTTCCCGAATATATGGTTAAAATTGAGCTTTGATGAATTAGATAAATTCAGGATGAGTATTCCAGCAATTGGTTCACCTGTATATGTAGTCACAATGCAAAAGTGTTGGCACAAGCCTGAAAACCTGCCATACAAGGTTTACGAATGTTGTTATTGTGATGATTATTTGAAAGACTATGAGCTGCCTGAATTTATGAAAAAAGATTGATGTCTTACACCATAACAAGCAGGGAACTTGTACGGCAAGTTCCAACTCAAAATCGGCTGTTTAGCCGATTTTTTCTTTAGGGGACACCCCTAAAACCCCCGAATACAGAAAGAAGGAATGTATATGAACAGAAATCCAAAAGAAAAACTTGCCCGCATAGAAATACGGGTAAAGCCAAAAGATAAAGAAAAAATAAAGCGGATTGCCGAGAAATGCAATTTATCCGTCAGCGGATATGTTGTGCAAAGGGCATTGGGATATGAACCGAAAATGGTTCTACCCAATGTCTTTTTTGATTTCTATAACAAATTATGTGAGCTTTGCAATACAACAAGATTTACGCCCGAAACAGAAAACAAACTGCTTTCACTGATTGATGAAATTCATTCGGAACTTTTATTACCACGGAAGGAGGATATGCGCAAATGGCAACGACAGGATTCTAGCCAGTCAAAAACAGGCTGGAAGAAGTAATTGACTATGCCCGTAATCCTGACAAGACCACCGACAAGAAATATCTCGATAAGGATTTGTATAATGCTCTCCGCTATGTTGAGAACGATGACAAAACAGATAAGCAGATGTATGTCAGCGGCATCAACTGTCCTACCAAAAGAGCCTATGAATATATGATGGCTACTAAGCGTCGTTACGGCAAGCTTGGCGGGAATGTTGCCTATCACGGTTATCAAAGTGTTGTTAGTGGCGAAGTTACACCTGAAGAAGTACACGCAATCGGACTGGAAACGGCAAGGCGTATGTGGGGCAAGGATTATGAGATAGTCGTGACCACCCACCTGAACACAGATAATCTTCACAATCATATTGTGGTTAATTCGGTATCTTTTCGCACTGGTCGGAAATTTGAGAACCATATCTCCGACCATTATAAGCTGCGGGAGATTTCCGACGCAGTTTGCTTGGAACGAGGAAAAAGCGTATTACCGCCGAGTAAATTCACAGGCAGCCGAAAGAAAGACTACTGGGTTCACAAAAACGGCGGCTTAACACACAGAGATATTCTGAAACGGGATATTGAAAGAATTCTGCCTTACTGCGGAAATATGGACGATATTGAGCGCCGACTGGTATCGATTGGGTATCAGTTTCCCCACAGCAGAGATTACGAGCATATTTCTATCATTGCTCCCGGTTGGAAACGAGCCATCCGCTTGGACTCGCTCGGATACACCAACGAGGTACTCCGTAAGCAAATTTATGAAAACCGCAGCAATGAGAGCTTCTATGTTCTTCGCAACAATAACCCGCCGTTCAGACCGAAGGTTTATCCGCTGCTGATTTTAGAGAAAAAGTTGGATTACGAGATAACTCACTTGAAGGACACCGCCGTTGTTTTGGTGGATGTCCTTTTTTATATCCTCTTGCAGCTATTAAACCTCACTCGTGATGAGCAGGAATTACAGCGCAGGAATCAGCCGCTTTCGCCCTCTATCCGTCAATTTCTGACGATAGAGAAAAAGCTGTTATCAGAATACGCTTTTCTGAAAAACAATGACCTGCACTCGACAGAGGATATTCTGAATTTTATAGATAACCGTACCGAAGAAATATCAGTTTTGGAAGCGGAACGGCAGAAAATCCGCAACAGCAACCGCCGTCCAAAATCCGATGAAGAACGGCAAACGAAAAACACAGTCGCAAGGGAACTTTCCAAAAAGCTGAAGCCCCTGCGAAAAGAATTGAAATTAGCAGAATCCGCACTGGAGCGTTATCCGCAGGTGTGGGAACTGCTGAAAACCGAGCGTGACGCAGAAATGAAATCACGCAACAGAAACAGAGAAAAAGAGAGGTAAAACATTATGAATGAAATTAAAAATATACAGATTACAAACCTTATATCCGCACCCGATAATCCGTTTAAGGTAACTATGGACTCGGAAATGGCACTGCTTATTGAAAGTATAGCCGAAACAGGTGTGATTGCTCCGATTATTGCCCGTCCGACAGAGAACGGCAAATACGAAATTGTCAGCGGACACCGAAGAAAATATGCTTGTGAATATCTCGGTATAAAGAATGTTCCGACGATTATAAAAGAACTTGACCGCAATGAAGCGGTCATTTTTCTTGTAGACAGCAATTTACAACGCGAAAATATCCTGCCGAGCGAAAAAGCCTTCGCTTACAAAATGAAGCTTGACGCTCTATCGACACAAGGAAAAAGAACTGATTTAACTTCGTGCCAAGTTGGCACGAAGTTGCGAAGTGATGAATTGATGGCACAGTCCGCAGAGGACAGCGCTCGCCAAATTCAGCGCTATATCCGCCTTACCAACCTTATCCCGCCTATCTTGGATATGGTTGATGAGAAAAGAATTGCTTTCACTCCCGCCGTGGAGCTGTCCTATCTGCTCCCCGAAGAACAGACAATACTGCTGTCCGAAATGGAATACAACGATTGCACTCCGAATTTATCCCAAGCACAGCGATTAAAGAAACTCAGTATGCAAGGATTGTTTACCAAAGAAAAGCTGTCCGCTATTATGGGCGAAGAAAAAGCCAATCAGAAGGAGCGTGTGAAAATCCCCGCCGAGCGTATCCGCAAATATTTCCCGAAAGACTATACCACGGCACAAATAGAAGAAACCATTGTAAAGCTCTGCGAAGCGTACCACCGAAAACGGTTGCGTGACAGAGATTCCAGATAGGAGGTGCGCCTATGTCAGATACCGTAAAAGTTAATCGTAACGAGGTTGAATTGTCGGAAGAACTTTTAACCTTGTTTGCAAAACTTCTCGTTCCTGAAATACGCAAATTTTATCAAAGTGAAGACGGCAGGGCGTACTATGAGCAGTGGCTGAAAAAGCACCCCGAGTACGCCGCCTAAATTCCAAAGAAAGCAATCGATAACCCTATCGGCTGCTTTCCGTACATATGACCTTCATAATACAAGGAAGTATAATGTAGAAAGAAATAATGGAGGTATAAAAAATGAATGTTGCAATATATGCTCGGTTTTCGAGCCACAGCCAAACAGAACAGTCTATCGAGGGGCAACTAAAGGTCTGTTATGAATACGCAAAGAATAACGATTATATCGTAGTCGGCGAATATATCGACCGAGCGCAGACGGGTAAAAATGATAACCGTGTGGAATTTCAGAAAATGCTTTCCGACAGCGATAAACACACCTTTGAGGGTGTGCTTGTTTATCAGCTTGACCGTTTTGCCCGAAACCGTTATGACAGTGCAATTAACAAATCAAAGCTGAAGAAAAACGGAGTGCGGGTTATTTCCGCCAAAGAGAATATTGCCGATGATCCGTCGGGTATTTTGGTAGAGGGAGTTTTAGAAAGTATGGCGGAATATTATTCCGCAGAGCTTTCGCAGAAAATTCACCGTGGTATGGAAATTAACGCAGAAAAGTGTCTTTCAAACGGCAGTAATCCGGGGCTTGGATTTAAGGTGGATTCCAATCGCCGTTTCTATGTCGATAACGATGAAGCAGCAATTGTCCGTGAAATTTATGAGCGCTATGCGGCGGGCGAAACAAAAGCGGAAATCATTCGGGACTTACAGAGAAGAAAAATCAAGACCTCTCTCGGTAAAGAGTTCAGCAGTAACAGCTTGAGCCGCTTGTTATGTAATAAACGGTATATCGGCGTTTACCTTTACAAAGACCAAGAAACGCCGGGAGGTATGCCCCGAATTTTAGATGATGACTTGTTTTATCGGGTGCAAGCGCTTATGAATAAGAATAAATCTGCACCTGCACGAACACACGGCGAGGGCGAATATCTGCTGACAACCAAGCTGTTTTGCGGATACTGCAAGGAAATGATGGTTGGTTACGGCGGAACGGGAAAATTAGGGCGGCAATATCATTATTACAACTGCAAGAATGCAAGGAAGAAAAAATGCAAAAAGAAGATTGTCAGCAAGCAACTTATCGAAGACAGAGTGGTTGCTGAATGCTTGAAACTTCTTACCAATGAAAATATCGCTTTTATAGCAAAAATGGTTGCAGAAGAATGTAACAAAAGTCCCGATAATATATCCGTCAAAGAGTTACGAAAAGCAATTAAAGAAGCAGATACGGCTATTGAAAATCTTTGGCGAGGAATCGAACTCGGACAATCGGTTGAAATGCTGACAGAGCGTATCAATCAACGAAAAGCGGAAAAGGCAGAGCTTGAAGAACAGCTTGCCGTTGAGCAAAATAAAAAGATTTGCCTGACCGAGCCGCAAATTCACGCTTTTCTTGATTATGTCTGCGATATGCCTGCGGACGATGTAAACAAGCGCAGAGCCATTATCAATATTTTTGTTCATTCGATTTATCTGTATGATGATAACTTTACCTTGATTATCAACGCAAGCAAGAAGCCTTTGAGCATTGATAACATCCCGCTGGACGATATTGAAGCAGCGCTCAGCGGGGATACATATACCTCTGCCAAGTGTTCATCTATGAAGCTATCCGCTCCACCACAACAATATTACACAAAACCCTACTACTATGTAGGTGGCTTCGCCGTTACGGTTTGGTGTAATTCAATAATATGGCAAAAGAGGCTATCGCAAATGATAAAAATTTGCGACAGCCTCTTTGTTTTGCCGATGGCTTATGAATTGTTATAACCAATTCGCCGATGTCCCCGCCTCTGTAGGCGGCGGGGGACATTCAGTCTTTCGGTGAGGTTTAATTCCCAAACCCTGAGGAGCAAAGCTCCCCGGCGACGGTTGCAATCATTGCAGGTGTAATCAAAAGAGGCTGTCACGCAGGCGAAGATTTAAATTTAAAAATTGTGGGAATTGATTATTTTTGTTGCTGCTGGCATATTTTTTCTGAGTAGTCAAAGCAGAGCTTGACGAAAGCCGCCTCACCGGTACAATGCGGCGAGAGCTGTATCTGGCGCAGTATTTGGAGGGAGCTTTGGGCGGTATCCGTAATCTTGACAATGGAGACGGTACATACAACGGAATCGGGGCATCCTATTTTTGTCTGGAATCATCAGGCATTGATGTGTTGGCGGATACTTTGACTACCTCTATGGTGGAGTACGACGCAAGAGAATCTACATGGTACAGGGAAGCCTCGAAGCTCGAGCAGGGAGAGGTTTACTGGTCGAATCCTGTGCAGGACGGATCCGGGCGTGGTGAGGCGCTGATCTGCGTTATGCCGGTGTATGTGAATGAGCGTCTGGTGGGGGTGGCTGGCAGCGGCGGACTGATTGACAATATCAGGGAGCTTGTACAGAGCACTTCTATTGGCGACAGCGGTTATGCCTTTTTGCTGAACACTTCAGACAACAGCAGGATGAATGTTATTGCCAACTCTAACTCTGATCAGGATAGTGAGATTAATCAATATAGGGACAATCTTTTGGAATCAGGAAATCAGCAGATGGCTGCCGTACTGGAAAAGATCAGTCAAAAAGAATCAAGTATCGAGCAGCTTACCCTGGACGGAAAGCCGTCGTATATCGCATTTTCTCCACTTAGCACTGCCGATTGGACAATGGTGACGGTAATTGAGCTGAATGGTACTTCCATAGTTGAGCCGATTGAGAATTTGCAGGAAAATATAGACCAAATTACCCGACAAACCATGCAGGATATGAACGGAAAAATCATGATGATTGTCGCTATATTCGTGGCAATCGTTTTGGCGGTAACGTTACTGGTAATATTTTTATCGTATCAATTTTCCAATCGCCTTGCCCGTCCTCTGCTCGCTCTTACAAAAGGAGCAAAACGAGTAAGTAACGGTGAGTTGGATTTTCAAATCAAAGTCGAATCCGACGATGAGACGGCAGAGCTGGGAGAAGCCTTCAACCATATGACCTCAAGTCTGAAGGAATACATTGCAAACCCTTCCAGAGTTACCGCCGAAAAGGAAAGGATTGGTGCAGAGCTGCGTGTAGCCACTCAGATCCAGGCCTCCATGCTACCGTGTATTTTTCCGCCCTTCCCCGAGCGCGACGAGTTTGATATTTATGCTTCTATGACTCCTGCCAAAGAGGTGGGCGGCGACTTCTACGACTTTTTCATGATAGATGACGACCATATGGCAATCGTCATAGCGGATGTTTCCGGTAAAGGCATACCGGCGGCGCTGTTTATGGTTATTGCCAAAACTCAGCTGAAAAACCAAGCTCAGATGGGAGCGTCTCCAAAAGAAATTTTGGAAATAGTGAATAACCAGCTGTGCGAAAACAATGAGGCGGAGATGTTCGTGACCGCCTGGCTGGGTATATATGAGATATCGACAGGAAAGCTCACAGCAGCCAATGCGGGGCATGAATATCCGGCGATAAAACGGGCGGACGGTCAATTTGAATTGTTTCGTGATAAACACGGTTTTGTGCTGGCGGGTATGGAAAATGTCCGCTATCGGGAGTATCAGCTGCAACTGTACGCCGGCGATATGCTGTTTGTTTATACCGACGGCGTTACTGAAGCCACAGACGGCAATAACAAGCTTTACGGAGCTGAGAGAATGTTGAGAGCGCTCAACAGCCTGCCGCACCCGAAACCGGAACAGCTGCTGCATCAGGTAAAGGGCGATATAGATCTCTTTGTCGGCGATGCTGCGCAGTTTGACGATATTACGATGCTGTGTTTAAAATGCAATAAATCAAAACCGTCGGATAATACGGAGTGTTGATTGTCTTGTGCTTTGTGGCAACTTCACCGCAAAATTTATGCCGTGCGGGTTGTTCTGTATTTCAGTAAGATATAAATACATTCACAAAGCCGTTTTGGAGCGGGTGATTCGATATTTGTCATATATCGTAAGCAAATGAAAGGTGATGAGGGAAGATGAAGGAACTCACTATTGATGCAACAGTGGATAATATTCAAATTGTAACGGAATTTGTAGATAAACAGCTGGAAGGCTTTGGCTGCCCGATGAAAGCGCAATCGCAGATTGATATCGCTATTGACGAGCTGTTCGGCAACATAGCGCACTATGCGTATAAACCCGAGGTGGGACCGGCAACTGTCAGGGTAGAGGTGATCGAGAGTCCGCTGTCGGTTGTTATCACCTTTATTGATCACGGAGTCCCTTATGATCCGCTTGCCAATGAGGACTCTGATGTTTCTCTTCCCGCTGAACAGCGAAAAATCGGCGGGCTGGGCATTTATATAGTTAAAAAGAGCATGGACGAAATCACCTATGAGTACAAAAACGGAAAAAATATATTGAAAATTAAGAAGAATATTTGAGCTGAATAGCCGTGGATAATCCGATTTTTCGTAAAAAGTATGGATAGAGTTTCCTTGCAAGAGCAGCTCAACGACTGTAATAATCTGTCATGGTGACGAGCATAATTGAAAAACCTCCCGCATAGTATCTATCGGGAGGTTTTCTTATGAAGCTGTTGATACTTACCAGACACAAGCTGATTTTAATAGCCTGCTGTGCGGTGATGGCTGTGGTGATTGCCGTTGTCGGCGTCGGCAGCTACGGCAGGGCTGTTGAGACGTCCAACACCGACAGGGAAATTCCAATTTACTATGTTGACACCGAGGAAAAGGTCGTAAGCCTGTCCTTTGACGCCGCCTGGGGCGATGAGCAGACCCAGACACTGCTGGATATTTTGGATGAGTATAATGTAAAGTCCACCTTCTTTTTGGTTGGCGAATGGGTCGAAAAATACCCCGATGATGTGAAGCTGATAAGTCAGAGAGGTCACGACGTGGGGAATCACTCGGAATCTCACGCCCACCTTACTCAGCTTGACGGCAGTGCAATAGCTCAGGAGTTGGTTGACTGCAATGAAAGAATAGAGGAGATTACCGGGCAGTGTCCGACTCTTTTCCGCCCGCCCTACGGCGATTATAACAACGAGGTTGTAAATCAAACCAAGGCTCAGAATATGTACTGCGTCCAGTGGAATATCGACAGCCTCGACTGGAAAAATCCTACTCCTCAGGATATGGTATCGAGAATAAAAAGCAAGCTCTGCCCCGGGAGCATAATACTTCTGCACAACGGCGCTGAAAACACCCCCGAGGCGCTTCCGATGATAATAGAGATGATAATTGACGAGGGATATAAAATAGTTCCCGTGTCTGAGATTTTGCTCGACGGAGAGTACGATACCGACGTAGAGGGGAAGATGGTGGCTCGGTGATAAGCCGTCATAGTAAAAATAAAAATTAAAGAAAAGCGAAAATTGCAAGCGATTTGTGCTGTTTTGTTTCAGAGTTGGCTTTATTATTGGCACAATTTTACAGCCCTTTGCCCGCTATTCCGCATAAGAAAGGGCTGTCGCATTAACAGCCCCTTTCAGGGGAAAGCCTCTCTTGCAGGCTTTCCCCTCTTTTTCGCCACAGGCGAAAAATTCACCCCTTGCCGAGCGCTTTAAACGAGGGGATTTCGCTGCAGAAAAAGTCAAAAAAGTACACATACCCGTAATTGGTACAGATTTACACTAGAGCAGTGCAGCTGTACATAGGATGAAAGCGGCATTTGCCGCCGGTTGGCGACCAAAGGCTCTGCCGAAGCCAAAAGAACAGCTACCCCGCAAAAGGAAAGAATCTTTAAACGGGATAAAAGCGTCTTTAAAAAAGAGTTTTACTTCAAATAGAAACAGGCTTAAACTAAAGCTGTGCAGTAGCACGAGCTAAGCAAACGCCGCTTTGCGGCTTTGATCTAAACTTTACCCCCTACGTTTTACTGCTCTGCGTTTGTTATAATAGATTCCAAGCTATAATTTGAGAGTTTTTCCGATACTCATCAGCTTTTTATTGCGACAGCCCTGATAGTTTTATTTATATAGCTTACCCTTTAATATAATTAATAAGTCCGCCTTTGGCGATGATGTTTTGAATAAACTCCGGGAATGGCTCTGCCTTGTAGGTTTTGCCGGTAGTTTCGTTTGTTATGATTCCCGTGTTGAAGTCAACGCTTACCTCGTCGCCGTCTTTGATATCCTTTGCGGCTTCATCGCACTCCATAATCGGCAGACCGATGTTAATAGCATTGCGGTAAAAAATCCTTGCAAAGGTTGAGGCGATGACGCAGGAAATGCCCGAGGTCTTGATAGCTATCGGTGCGTGCTCTCTCGATGAGCCGCAGCCGAAGTTTTTCTCGGCTACCATGATGTCGCCGGGGCGTACCTTGTTTACGAAGTCCTTGTCAATATCCTCCATGCAGTGAGCCGCCAGCTCCTTGTGGGAGGCGGTGTTGAGGTATCTTGCCGGGATGATAACGTCGGTGTCAACATTGTCGCCGTACTTATGGACTCTGCCCTTAACACTCTCCATTTATATCAATTCCTTTCGACTGTATTTTATGATTAAACCTTTTCGGGGTCTGTGATGTAGCCTGTGATGGCGGAAGCAGCAGCTACTGCCGGACTTGCGAGGTAAACCTCGGAGTCAACATGACCCATTCTGCCGACGAAGTTCCTGTTTGTTGTCGATACTGCTTTCTCGCCCGCAGCCAAAATTCCCATGTGTCCGCCGAGACATGGACCGCAGGTGGGTGTGGAGACAACGGCTCCTGCCTTTACGAAAATCTCGAACAAGCCTTCGTTCATAGCGTCGAGCCAAATCTGCTGAGTTCCGGGGAAGATAATGCAGCGCACGCCCGGAGCTATTTTCTTGCCTTTGAGCACCTTGGCGGCAATTCTCAGGTCGGTGAGCCTGCCGTTTGTACATGAGCCGATTACAACCTGGTCGATTTTTACCTCACCTACATTGTCGATGGTTCTGGTGTTTTCCGGCAGGTGGGGGAAGGCTACTGTCGGACGGAGTGTTGAAAGGTCGATGGTGTAGCACTCGTCATACTCAGCGTCGGGGTCGGCCGTGTACTCTACCGGCTCTCCCTTAAAGCGATTGTGGCAATACTTGCGTGTGATATCGTCAACGGGGAAGATACCGTTTTTGGCTCCTGCCTCTATAGCCATGTTTGCTATGCAAAGCCTGTCGTCTATGTTCAAAAATCTCAGACCGTCTCCGCAAAACTCCATTGATTTGTACAGAGCGCCGTCAACGCCTATCATTCCGATGATCTGCAAAATTACGTCCTTGCCGCTGACCCAGGGAGCGGGCTTGCCGACAAGCTCGAACTTAATAGCGCTCGGTACCTTAAACCACGCCTTTCCCGAAATCATTCCTGCCGCCATGTCGGTGGAGCCTACTCCTGTTGAGAAAGCTCCGAGTGCGCCGTAGGTGCAGGTGTGCGAGTCTGCGCCGATTACGAGACTACCCGGACCTACAAGACCTTTCTCGGGCAGTAATGCGTGCTCGATTCCCATTTGACCAACGTCAAAGTAGTTTTTAATCTCGTACTTGCCTGCAAACTCTCTTACCTGCTTGCAGTTTTGGGCGGATTTGATATCCTTATTCGGTGTGAAATGGTCCATTACCATGGCGATTTTTTCGTTGTCAAAAACGCTGTCCGCCTTGCAGCCCTCAAATACATTGATAGCGACCGGGGAGGTTACATCGTTGCCGAGCACCATGTCGAGCTTAGCTTCGATGAGTTGTCCTGCCTTTACCTGTGAAAGTCCGGCGTGGGCGGCGAGAATTTTTTGGGACATTGTCATACCCATACTGAATTCCTCCTGTCAATTTGTTTAAAAATATTATCGCACAGCCGTTGAAAAAAGAATGTAAACTATGCTACAATTATGGTGTGAATATTGGCACCGCAGAGAAGAGAGAAAAGTGAAAAGTGAAGAGAATTGGAAATCGCAAAGCGATTTGAATTTAAAGTGGATTGTGAGTGACTTTGAATTTATTCCCGAAATCCAAACAAGTTAAAAACGAGCAAAAGTAATGGAAATACAGAGAGTTTAGATTGGCACAAATGCACACGAGAGCGGTGCAGTGGAACGTAGGACGAAAGCGGCATTTGCCGCAGATTTCACCTCGGCGCAGGCTGAGATATCACTGCAACGCCCTGCGTTGCCAAGGGGGTTACTATGGAACAAACAGTATATTACGGCAATAATTACGCAAATCTTCCCGAGGAGGTCAGGGGAGTGTTCGAGAGCTTGAACGCCCCGAGACGATACCGTAAAAATCAGATTATTTATCAGCAGTATGAGTACGCGGACTGCTTTTATTATTTGAAGTCGGGCAGGGCGAGGATATACTTTTCATCTCCTGAGGGTGTGGAAAAGACGCTGACAAACGTGGAGCGAGGCTCTATTTTGGGCGAGGCGGCTTTTTTCGACGGTATGCCCAGGGTTTCCTCGGCGGTAGCGCTTTGCGACAGCCTTATTATCCCGGTGAATGAAAAGATACTGACCGCCCACTTCCGCACCGACCCAAGCTTTGCGATGACCCTGCTCAATTTGCAGGCTCGGTCAATCCGTATGCTCTCCTCCCAGGTGAGCAGTATAACATTTTTGCAGGCAAACTGCCGAATAGCCCGCCTACTCGTTCAACTCAGAGAGCCGTGCGGCGATGAGCTTGCGGTAAGGCTGACCCATGAGGAAATCGCCAGCATAGTCGGGGTGTCTAGGGTCACGGTGAGCAAGATACTAAATACCCTCAGGGAGCGGGGAGTTATAGACACGAAATACCGAAGGATAATAATTAAGGATTTAAGCGCCCTGTATGCTTTGGCGGATTATACCGAGGAGTAAATTAAAGCAGAGCAGGCTTGCTCAGTCGACGACGTGATCAAACGAGCTTGTCACGCTTTGTTCGATTTAAATCAAACGCAAATTAAACGCTGATTGCGTTTTAATTGCTTGACATTAGCGTTTAATTCTAGTATAATTAATACTAGAACGAAGGGAGTGATTTATATGGCTTCAAATGTATCAAATGTAAGTTTTCGCATCGACAGCGAGCTCAAAAAGCAGGCTGACGCTTTGTTTGCTCAGCTTGGAATGAATATGACAACCGCATTTAATATTTTTTTAAGGCAAACTGTGAGAGAGGGCGGTATCCCGTTTGAAATTACAATTAACAAGCCTAACGCCGAAACGGTCGCAGCCCTGCTCGAAGCGCAGCAGCTAATGAGTGATTCCGAAGCTAAAAAATACGACGTAGAGGACGCACTCAGGGAGCTGAAAGCGTGAGCCTGAAAATTATATGGATTTCAAAATTTAAAAGAGATTATAACCAAGTCGCCGATGTCCCCCGCCTCTGTAGGCGGCGGGGGACATTCAGTCTTTCGGTGGGGGTTATAATCCCCCACCGAAACCCTGAGGAGCAAAGCTCCCCGGCGACGGTTGCAATCGTCGCAGGCGTGATCAAACGAGCTTGTCACGCTTTGCTCCGATTTAAAGCTGGCTATGAAACGAGGTTATCCTATTGAAGCCTTAGATGATGTGATTCGCTTGCTTGCCAAAGACGGCGCATTGCCGGAAAAGTATCGGGATTACGCATTAACAGGTGGTTGGAAAGGCTTTAGAGAGTGTCACATTCAGCCCGACTGGCTTGTGGTGTATTCCATTCAAAATGACGTCCTGACGTTGACTCTTGTGCGTACGGGAACACACAGCGACCTGTTCAACAAATAACAACACCGCCGTAAGCGACTTTACAGTCATTCTTACGGCGGTTTATCTTTATCATATCAGCTCTTGAAAAAACTGAGCAGACTTTCTTATTTCTCTGCCTTTACTATGTCGGAAACAACCTTTGCGATGTTTTCCTTTGAAAGGCCGAACAGCTTCAAAAGCTCCTTGGCAGGACCCGAGTAGCCGAAGCGGTCTTGAATGCCTATCTTTGTAACCTTAACAGGGCAGAGCCTTGAGGTTACGTCGCTTACGCTGTCGCCGAGGCCCCCGATTACGCTGTGCTCCTCAACGGTTACGATTCTGCCGGTTTCCTTGGCTGCCTTAACGATGATATCCTCGTCAATGGGCTTGATAGTGTGGATATTGATGAGCCTTGCGCTGATTCCCTGAGCCTCAAGCTCAAGCACAGCCTCCAAAGCGTCTTTCACAACTATTCCGGTTGCAATCACGGTGATGTCGCTGCCCTCGTGCAGGGTAATGCCCTTTCCGAGTGTGAAGCTGTAGTTGTCGGGGTCGTTGAAGCTGTCAACAGCCAGTCTGCCCAAGCGAAGGTAAACAGGTCCGTTGTATTCTACGGAAGCCTTTACAGCCTCGAGCATCTCCCAGTGGTCGGCGGGGTTTATTATAGTCATTCCGGGAAGAGTTTTCATCAATGCGATATCTTCGCAGCACTGGTGAGTAGCTCCGTCCTCGCCGACGGAAATTCCGGCATGCGAGCCGGCTATCTTTACGTTAAGTCCCGGGTAGGCTACGGAATTTCTTATCTGCTCGTATGCTCTGCCGGTTGCAAACATTGCAAATGAAGCGGCAAAGGGAATCTTTCCGCAGGCGGCAAGTCCGGCTGCTACGCTTATCATGTTTCCCTCGGCTATTCCGCAGTTGAAAAATCTATCGGGAAAAGCCTTTTGGAACATGGCGGTCTTTGTAGAACCCGATAAATCGGCGTCCAGTGCAACTATATTTTTATTTGTTTTTCCAAGCTCACACAGAGCCATTCCGAAGCTCTCTCTTGTAGCTTTGTTGATAATCTCAGCCATCTCTTACGCCTCCTCCTTTTCAAGCTCGCTCATTTGCGCGTCAAGCTCAGCCATTGCCTGCTTGTACTGCTCGTCGTTCGGGGCAACTCCGTGCCAGCCGGCTTGATTTTCCATGAATGATACGCCCTTGCCCTTGACGGTCTTGGCGATAATTGCGAAGGGCTTGTCCTTGCAGCTGCGAGCCTGATTGAAGGCTGCTTCCAGCTCGTTGAAGTCGTGACCGTTTATCTCGACGGTGCCGAAGCCGAAGGCCTCAAACTTCTCCTTGAGCTTATTGAGTCCGGCTACGTCCTCGACGTTGCCGTCGATTTGCAGTCCGTTGTAGTCTATAATGTAGCACAGGTTGTCAAGCTTGTAGTGAGAAGCGAACATTGCAGATTCCCACACCTGACCTTCCTCGCACTCTCCGTCTCCAAGTACGGTATATACCCTGTAGCTTTTGCCGTCGAGCTTTCCTGCTGCCGCCATGCCGCAGGCTGCCGAAACCCCCTGTCCGAGCGAGCCGCTGCTCATGTCGATTCCGGGTGTGCCCTTCATATCCGGGTGGCCTTGGAGCATTGCGCCGACGTGGCGCAGGCTTTTAAGCTCGTCAAAGGGGAAGTATCCCTTCATGGCGAGCACGGCGTAAAGGCTGGGGCAGGCATGACCTTTGGATAGGACGAAGCGGTCTCTGTCAGGGTTTTTCGGGTCGCTGCTGTCAACGTTCATTTCCTTGAAATATAGATAAGTAAAGATGTCGGCTGCCGAGAGCGACCCGCCCGGGTGACCGGACTTTGCGTTGTAGGTACCGATGATAGCGCCTGATCTTGCTTTGCAGGCGAGCTTTTTGAGCTTTATGATTTCTGCACTGTTCATTCAAATTTGTCCTTTCCTTGCTGAGCGTGAAGCTGCCGGATACATATTAAGGCATGACTGCATTGTTACAGGATTTCAGGTGTAAATAATTTCCGGCAGGGCAGACCATACCACGTTCGATAATCATACCACAAATAGTATTTGCTATTTTTCGGCAAGAGAAAAATAATATATAATTTCTGCATAAAAGAACTATCGGCTGCATATAGTGACGGGTGAGTGAAAAGAGTCCGTCTGGCGGGAATTTGAGATTTGCAAATTAACAGGATTTTGAGATGTGAAAATTAAATGTCAAAGGGCTAAACTTCTGTGCGGCTGTTATCTCAAACAGTTGCAGTCCTACCCAAAAATGCAGATTATTTAAGCCTTCTTTTATGCCATTTGTTAGTTTGAAATCCGAGCGCTTGACTAAAGAGCCCCGAGGGGGTACAATAACCCTTACATTAGATAAATAGTAATATACACTTTATTTATAAGAGGATAAAGGAGCGAAGCGCTATGAATACAAAACCCTTTGAACAGTATGAGTCAGAGGTAAGATCATATTGCAGACATTTCCCGACTGTCTTTGTAAAGGCAAAGGGCGCCGAATTTACAGATGAAAACGGGGAAAAATATGTTGACTTCTTCTGCGGAGCAGGAGCGGTCAATTACGGTCACAACAACGACTATATAAAGTCAAAGCTGATAGATTACCTCAGTGCGGACGGCATTTTGCATGCGTTAGATATGTACACCGTTCCCAAAAGGGAGTTCATTGAGACGTTTGAGAATAAGATTTTAAAGCCCAGAGGCTATGACTATAAAATCCAGTTTTGCGGTCCGACGGGAACAAACGCAAACGAGGCGGCGCTGAAGCTTGCCAGAAAGGTTACAGGCAGGCAGAACGTGTTTGCCATGATGGGGGCTTTTCACGGTATGACGTTGGGCTCTCTGGCTCTGACTACCGATATGTCCTCCAGAGCAGGCGCCGGAGTGCCGCTGCACGATGTAACCCATATCCCCGCTCCGTATATGTTCCCCGAGCTTGACACCATAGCTTATATGGAGAGACTTATTACCGACGACCATTCCGGTATTGAAAAGCCTGCGGCTCTGTTTATAGAGACGATACAGGCAGAGGGCGGAATCATGGTGATGAGCGAAGATTGGCTAAGGCGCTGCCGTGAATTCTGCGACAAGTACGGCATAGTATTGGTTTGCGACGATATTCAGGTCGGCTGCTGCCGCAGTGGAGAGTTCTTCTCGTTTGAAAGAGCCGGCATAAAACCCGACATCGTGACAATGTCAAAGTCTATCGGCGGCTACGGAATGCCGATGGCTATAGCGCTGATAGACCCGAAGCTCGATATATGGAAGCCCGGCGAGCACAACGGCACGTTCCGGGGAAATCAGCTTTCCTTTGTAGCGGCTAAGGCAGGGCTTGAGTATATGCTCGAGCACAATGTTGAAGCCGAGACAAAGCGCAAGGGCGAGATAGTTAAGGGTTATATTGAAAAGGAAATCCTCACGCTTGACAGCCGTCTTGAACTGAGAGGCAGAGGGCTTATCTGGGGAATTGATTTTGAAGCTTTTGGCGATGATGAGCTCTCCGAGAGGGTGATAGACGCCTGCTTTAAAAACAAGCTCGTTATCGAGGGCGCAGGCAGGAAAAATTCGGTTGTCAAGCTGATGCCGCCGCTAGTAATTGAGGATGAGCTTTTGCTGAAGGGACTCGAGATTTTGAAAAAATCAATAGTAGAGTGCCTGTAAATTGATTATCAGAATTTAGATTGTTTGAGGGACTGTCGCATTAACAGCCCATTTCAGGGGGAAGCCTCTCTTGCAGGCTTCCCCCTCTTGTTCGGCACAGCCGAACAATTCACCCCCTGCCGAGCGCTTGAACGAAGGGGATTTCGCCGTCTGCGGACGGCGACCAAAGGCTCTGCCGAAGCCAAAAGAACAGCTACCCTACAAAAGGAAAGAATCTTTAAACGGGATAAAAGCGTCTTTAAAAAAGAGCTTTACTTCAAATTGGAACAAGCTTAAACTGAAGCTGTGCAGTAGCACGAGCTAAGGAAACGCCGCTTTGCGGCCTTGACCTAAACTTTACCCCCTACGTTTTACTGCTCTGCGTTTATTATAATAGATTCCAAGCTGAAATTTGAGAGCTTTTCCGTTACTTATCAGATTTTTAATGTGACAGCCCCTTGTTTTTTAAGTGGCTTAAATAAACCGGAAGGAGAAAATTATGGGATTTAAGGATATTACAAGAATACTCGGGGGAGCGAGCCTCGGAAAGATGAAGGAGTGTATTGACCGGGTGCATGAAAAAAGCGGCAAGAACAAAATCGCCGCATTTTTCGATATAGCTCAGTGCTCTTTGCGCTACGGCGCGGGATATTACGACTACCTGATTTTTGAGTTTTATAACATGAATTCAAAGCAGAGAAAGACCTATATGACCAGGGTCAAAAACAAAAAGCTCATTATGCTTTTGAACGACCAGAATTATTCGTATATTTTCGATGAAAAAAACGTCTTTGATAAGCGTTTTAAGGAGTTCCTCGGAAGAGAGGTAATCGACCTGAAGGACATAGATTACGAGGGCTTTGAAAAATTTGTAAGCGGCAAGGAATACTTTTTTGCCAAGCCCTATATAGGCGAGAGCGGAAAGGGAATAGAGAAAATCAGGGTCGCCGATTTTTCCGACACAAGGGAGCTTTATGAGTATGTCAAGAGCAAGGAGAAAAACTTCGGCGTGATAGAGGAGGTCATAGTTCAGCACCCGCAGGCGGCGAAGATTTACCCCTGCTCGCTCAACTGCCTGAGAATCGTCACTATGGTGCATGGCGGCGAGCCGCACATTCTATACGCAGTGTTCAAAATGGGCAATAACGGCAAGTTTGTAGATAACCTTGAAAACGGCGGACTGGCGTGCAGCTTTGACCTTGACACGGGCACCGTCACGGGGCAGGGACACACCTCGGCTTTGGTCAATTACGACGCCCACCCATATACGGGAATAAAATTTATAGGATATAAGCTGCCGTTTTGTGAGGAGATAAAGGAGCTTGTCAAGAAAGCTGCCATGATAGTGCCCGAGATAAAGTATGTCGGCTGGGACGTATGTTTTACGGAAAACGGTCCTGCCATTGTCGAGGGCAACGACTACCCCGCTTACGATTTTCCGCAGCTGCCCGACCCGGACAAGCCAAGGGTAGGACTTCTAGCCAAGGTGCAGAAAATCATGCCCGAATTCAGATGAGGTGAAATCATGGCCTCGGTATTTCCCAAAGTATTAGCGTTTAGTTGATAAAAATTAACAAATGGGTAATTGATATAGCGAAAGGTTATGGTATAATTATACTATACAATAATTTCCGTGACTTTGAAATGGGGTGCAGCTATGGCTCAGCTTGTTAAATTTGAAGACGTGAGAAAAATATATAAAATGGGAGAGGTCGAAATCACCGCGCTCGACGGGGTGAATTTCGAGATTAACGAGGGAGAGTTTGCAGTGGTGGTAGGCTCGAGCGGAGCCGGAAAGACCACCGTGCTCAACATTCTCGGCGGAATGGACAGCGCCACCAGCGGTACCGTCACCGTGGACAACCGCATAATAAGCGAGCTGAAAAATAAGCAGCTTATCGAGTACCGCCGCTTTGATATAGGCTTTGTGTTCCAGTTTTACAATCTCGTGCCAAACCTGACGGCAAAGGAGAACGTTGAGCTGGCGGCGCAGATATGCAAAAACCCGATGGACGCCGAGCAGGCGCTGAAAAGCGTGGGACTTGAAAACAGGATGAACAACTTCCCGGCACAGCTTTCCGGAGGAGAGCAGCAGAGGGTGTCGATAGCCAGGGCGCTTGCCAAAAGGCCGAAGCTGCTTTTGTGCGACGAGCCTACGGGTGCGCTGGACTACAACACGGGCAAGGCGATACTCAAGCTTTTGCAGGATAAGTGCAGGGAGGACGGAACGACGGTGGTACTCATCACCCACAACTCCGCAATAACCCCTATGGCGGACAGAATAATAAGAATGAAAAACGGAAAGGTCACAAGCAACGCTCTCAATGACAAGCCGGTCTCTGTTGAAGAGATTGAGTGGTAAGCTCGGGGAGGTGAGACAATGAGAGCAGCGGTGTTTAAAAATATCGTTCGTGAAATCTGGGCTACAAAGGCTAGGTTTCTCTCTATTTTGGCGATTATAGCTCTGGGAGTCGGGCTGTTTGTCGGCATAAAGGCTTCGGGACCGTCGATGGTCAACACCCTTGTGAACTACGCCCATGAGCAGAACATGATGGATTTTCGGCTGTTGTCCTCCGTGGGCTTCAGTCAGGAGGACGTTGAGCAGTTTGAAAATACCGAGGGCGTATCTCAGGTGCAATCGGGGTATTATGCCGATGTAATAATGAACGACGGCGACAAAAAGAGCGTAGTGAGGCTTCACAGCCTTGATGAAAATGACGAGCTGAACAAGCCCGTTTTGGTCGAGGGCAGGCTACCGCAGGCTGCCGATGAGATAGTTGTGGAGGACACAAACTATAACGGTTCGCTTGAAATAGGCGAAAGAATAACCTTTGACAAAACTGTTTCCTACGGCTCGAGCGGCGAGCAGGACGTACCGCTTGAGGGCCTGGAATACACAGTGGTGGGCAAGATAAAATCCCCTCTTTACATTTCCTTCCAAAAAGGCTCTACAACAGTCGGCAACGGCACAATCTCCTATTATATGATGGTGTCGCCAAAGGCGTTTACGAGCGAGAGATTTACCGAGGTCTATGTTTTGTCCGACTACTCTGCTCAGGGCGGATATCCGCTAAACGATGAATACACACAGGAAATGGACAAGCTGGAAACGAGGCTTCAGGCCGAGTGCGACGAAGCCCTGGAGCGCTTTGATACTGACGAGCTTGAGCCGAAGCGGCTGGAGATAGCCGACGGCCGTGAGGAGCTTGAGCAGGCGAGGGCGGAGGCTCAGGAGGAGCTTGATACGTCTCTTGAGCAGATAGAGGCGCTCGAAACTCAGTATAACGAACAAATCGTACCCTCGGGAAATGAGGCGTTGATAGCGCAGGTCGGCGAGCAGCTGGAGAGCGCCAGGGAGGAGTATGAGACTGCAAAGACGCAGGCGGACGAGAGCTTTGCCGAGCAGGAGGAAAAGCTCGACAATGCCGAGGAGGAGCTGGCGGAGTTTGACAAGCTGAGCTCCTATGTGTTTACCAGAGACGACAGCTCGGGCTACGCCGAATACAAGGACAACGCCGACCGAGTAGATGCAGTGGCGGCGGTTTTCCCTGTATTTTTCCTGCTGGTGGCGGCGCTTGTCTGTGTAACTACAATGACGAGAATGGTCGAGGAGAGACGAACCGAGATAGGTATATTTAAAGCTCTGGGCTATTCAAACGGAACGATTATCTCAAAATACGTTACATACTCTACAATCGCAGGAGTGCTCGGCTGTGTGATTGGAGCGGTGGCAGGGTTGCTGACGCTGCCGTATATCATTTTCAAAGCCTACGGAATGATGTACCACATGAAGGCGATGGATCCGATAATACCGTGGGAGTGCATAGTCGCAGGCTTTATAGCGGCGGTGCTGTGCACGTCGATAGTTTCGTGGCTTACCTGCCGAGGGGAGCTTATCCAGCGCCCGGCAGCCTTAATGCGCCCCAAAGCGCCAAAGGCGGGCAAGCGCAACCTGCTTGAGCGGATAACTCCGCTGTGGAAGCGCCTGGGATTTACCTCCAAGGTTACGATAAGAAATATTTTCAGGTACAAGGCGAGGTTTTTCATGACGGTAATCGGGGTTGCGGGCTGCACGGCGTTGGTGCTGACGGGTTTCGGGCTGAGAGACGCGATTTCGGCGATAGTCGATAAGCAGTTCGGCGAGATTTACGGCTACAACCTCAGCATAGTTTTTTCCGAGAGCAAGAGTGCGGCGCAGGCGGAGGAGTTTGTTGATGATATGAAGTCCGATTATGACCTCCAAGCGACAATGCCCGTGATGCAGGAGGAGATAAAAACAGTAGATGACGGTGGAGCGGAACACGGAGACGTTTACATAGTTGTGCCAAAGGATCCGGAGAATCTCAGGGATATCATCGACCTTCACAACAGGCAGTCGGGAGAGAACATAGAGCTTGATTCCTCCGGCTGCGTGATGTCGGAGAAGCTCGCCGCAAATATGGGTCTTGAGCCGGGTGACGAGTTTACGGTTGAAAATTCTGACGGCGAGAGGTGTGAGCTCGAGCTTTCTGCAATCTGCGAAAATTATCTTTATAATTATCTTTACATGACGCCGGAGTATTACAGTGACAGCTTCAATGAAGAAGTAGAATACAACATGATAGACACTCAGTACAGCTACACTACCGAGGACGAGAGAGACGAGCTGGCGCAGACGCTGCTTGAGCTTGACGGAATAGCCAGCGTTACCTACACCGACTCGGGAATAGAAAACTTCAACACCATGCTGGATACCCTCAACAAGGTAGTATATGTAATGATACTGGCGGCAGGAGCGCTTGCGTTTGTTGTGCTTTACAACCTTACAAATATCAACATCGCCGAGCGTGCGAGGGAGATAGCGACTATCAAGGTTTTGGGCTTTTACAACCGTGAGGTCAGCGAGTATATTTACAGGGAGAATATCATACTGACAATAGTCGGCGGACTGGTCGGTCTGGGACTTGGAGTGCTGCTAAACAGCTATGTGGTGCAGACAGTTGAGATAGACATAGTGATGTTCGGGCGGGAAATCTACCTGCCGAGCTACCTCTATGCTATCGGCATAACCTTCATATTTGCGATTATAGTCAACGTGCTGATGTACTTCAAAATGCGCAAAATAGACATGGTAGAATCCCTGAAATCAATCGAGTAGGTGCCGAGGGCACTTCTGTTCTACGTTCGCCTGCACAGCTCTAGTATAAAACTGTGCCAATTAAGGGTCTGTGACCTTTTGGAACTTTAGCCTGTTTTAAGTTTGACTCCTTTTGAGAGAGGAGGAATCCTTTTTGTCCTGCGTTTGCCTGCACTGCGTGCGGCAAAGCGCAGGGGCTGCGCCAGTGATATAGCGGCTGCGCCGCTGTGAAATCACGCCAAAGGCGTGGTGAAAAAATAATGGAAGGACAGAGAGTTTAGATTGGCACAAATTCACACGAGAAAAGTGCAGGCGTACGTAGGGCGGCAAATGCCGCTTTTATCCTGCGTTTTACTGCAGTGCTTTTTTAATAATTTGATTAAGCTTCGGGTATCCCGACTATTTAAGTTATACTTGTTTTGAGATAGCAGCGGTGGCAGAGAGTAAAATAGTAAAATAGCAAAAAGGTCTGCTCCTCTTTCAAAAGGAATCGAGCTAAAAGCAGGCTAAAGTCAAAAAGGACAGTTGCTTTTAATTGGCACAAATTCACACGAGAGAAGCGCAGGAGTACGTAGGACAAAAAAGTGCTTGACATTTGTATGGGGGTGTGGTATTATAATACAGCGCCTTGAGGGAGGCGGAAAATTAAATATCGCGGAGTGGAGCAGCTCGGTAGCTCGTCGGGCTCATAACCCGAAGGTCGTTGGTTCAAATCCAGCCTCCGCAACCATCTGGGGTAGACACTTTAGATGTCTACCCCATTTTTGTCAGTATTCATGCGGGTTTGCAGGCTTTTTAGAGCCCAAAATCCAAAGTGATTTTCCATAGATGCCTTTTCCATTAGATGGCAAAAATAGGGCTTTGTACGAGATGAAGCGGGGCCTCCGCCTGATTTTTCAGGTCGGAGGCCCCGCTATTTTGCGTTCTGCGGCTCTTTTCCCCGCCCACAAATGTGTAGAAGTTTACACCTGTCAAATAGACAGGTTGACGAAAGCCCAAAACGGCACAAAATCAAACCCTCAAAATACAAGGGGGTAGTGCGCCCTTTTTTAGAGCCGCTCCGGCTGGCAGGCCAGGGCGGTTTTTTGCGCCTCCCCCCTCTCACACTCTCCCCCCTAAATACTTTACCAGCTGGGAAAGAACAAGATACGCTTCGCTCTGAACCAGCAGGAAACCAAGTTTTAGGCAACAGCCAAGAAAGGATGAACAAAACCATGAATATCGGCATCGACCATGGCTACTACGCCATCAAGACCCGGCATTTTTCTTTCCCAGCCGGTATCACCGCCTATTCCCATGAACCCTACACCCTGCAGAACACGCTGGAGTACGGTGGAAAGTTCTTCGTGTGCGGGACCGGCAGGCAGCCGATCCTGCGAAACAAGATGGAGAACGAGAACTACTACCTGCTGACCCTTGCGGCTATCGCCAAAGAAATCCAGCAGCGGGGCGCCAAGACGGAGTGTTCCGTTACCATCGCAGCCGGCCTTCCTCTGGCCGGGTTTGGCCGGGAGAAGAAGTCCTTCCGGGAGTACCTTCGCCCTTCTTCCCAGCCGGTAAGCTTCAAGTTCGAGGGCATCCCCTACAAAGTGACCATCGAGGATGTGAAGCTGTTCCCACAGGGGTATTCCGCCCTGATGATCCACCCGGAACTCCTCCAGAACGAACCCTCTGTCCTGCTCATGGACATCGGCGGCTGGACGGTGGATCTGATGCGGCTGGACAACAATGTTCCCAACGCCGCCACCTGCCGGAGCCTGGAACTGGGGATGATCCGCTGCATTGACGAGGTGAAAGAACAGATTCGCCGGGATGTGGGGCTGTCCGTTACCGACGCCCAGGTGGAACGAGTGCTGGCGGGAAAGCCCTGCAGCATGGACGAGGACGCCCGCGGCATCATCCAGAAGCAGGGCCGCCTCTACACCGAGCGCCTTCTCTCGGCAGCCATGGAAGCAGGGTTTGACCTCAAGGCCATCCCGGTGGTGATGCTGGGCGGCGGCGCAGCGGTTGTCAAGCGAAACGTCGCCCCCCAGGACGGCCTGTGTCGGGTTTTTACCCTGCTGGACGACAGGGTAAACGCCGAAGGATTCGAGCGGATTTTGGGGCGTTTGTCGGGCGGTGTGGGCAAGGGATGAGCAGGCCCCTTTTTATGTTCCGCCCAAACCTCCAGAATGAGGACCACCGCCAGGCATGGGCTCTGCTGCAGGCTGTGCCAGAAGGCCAGAAAAGCGCCTTTCTGGTGAAAGCGATCCTGGACAGCGCCAGGCAGGACGCCTTGGAGTCCACCCTGCGCCGCATCCTGCGGGAAGAACTTCAGGCTGGCCCTTCCCAGCCGGTGCAGCAGCCGGAGGAAACCATCCCACCGGAGATGCTCGGCTTTCTCAACACCCTCATGGATGATGGGTAAAATCCCCCAAAACAGCCCCCAGCATAGCCGTTATTGCTTGTGACGTTTGTTGCCACTACTTTGGCTGAAAGGTTGTTGGTCTTGGTAATAGCTTTCTCTTCGCTCTTCGGATATGCTTGTGTTGCCCGAAAGGGAAAGAACCAAGCAAAGGAGCGATGGACGTTGGAAACCAAGGGCGTGACCTGTAAAATCCCGCTGGAACTGCACAACAGGATCAGCGAGGAGATCCGGGAAACGGAAAGCACCATGAGCAAGTTTATTGAAATGATCATCCAAGAGCATTATGAGAAAGGAGCTGGCAAAGTCATGGCAAAAGGCAGAACACTGGCATTTCAGGTGAGTGAGGAATTGTTCCAGCGGGTCAAGGAATACCTGGAACGCTTTGAAAAAGTCCACCACCGCCGCCTGACGCAAAAAGAGTTCATCGTCGGGCTCATCGAGCAGGCGCTGGAGGAAGCGGAGGAAGAGTTCGAGGCAGCCGAGGCCGCCGGGCGGGAGGAACAGGAAGAAAGCGCCTGGGCCGATGCCCAGGGCGGGGAAACCGGCGAGGACGAGGGTGACCCCAGCACGGGCCTCCCCAGCGAATACGCCGCCTGGAGCGCCCCACAAGAGGATGGACAGGAAGCGGCGGACGAGGACGAGGGCGAAGCGGCTGAGGCCGAGGATGCCGGTGAAACCGAGGAAGCTGAAGAAGAAATCTACGCATAAGAGGAATAACAGCAGCCCGCAGGATTGGGTTCACCCCAGCCCCTGCGGGCTGTTTTCATATCATTTGACACTGCACCATGAAAGGGGTGATGCCGGTTGATTGTGTAGCAGCGTTTCACCAAATCCATGAAAAAGGAGCGTGATGCCCAAAGCCATAACGTATATTGACCTGTTTTCCGGCATCGGCGGGTTCCGAGAAGGACTCAGCCGGGCCGGAGGTTTTGTCTGCGTAGGCCATTGTGAGATCGACAAATATGCCGACCAAAGCTACCGGGCGCTGTTCGATACGAAAGGAGAGTGGTTCCGTGAGGACATCCGAGAAGCCGACCCCGATGAAATGCCAGACTTCGACCTGCTGTGCGGGGGATTTCCCTGCCAATCTTTTTCTATTGCTGGACACCGTGGAGGGTTTGCCGACCCAAGAGGTACGCTGTTCTTTGAAATTGCCCGGCTGACTGCGGCAAAAAGACCTGCGTATCTGCTGCTTGAAAACGTACCCGGCCTGCTTAACCATGACGGAGGCCGGACGTTTGCGGCCATCCTCCATACGCTGGATGGATTGGGGTATGGTGTGGAATGGCAGGTGCTTAACAGCAAAGATTTCGGCGTCCCTCAATCCCGAAAGAGGGTGTACCTTGTCGGATATCTTGATGAAAGATGCAGAGGAAAAATACTTCCTTTCACCGAAACAGCAGGAACGCCTCTTAAGCAAATCCGCCCCGGCGCACAGGGGGAGCGCATCTACTCCCCGGAAGGAGTAAGCTGCACCCTCGCAGCGCAGGCAGGCGGCTTTGGCCATACAACCGGGCTGTACTGCACAGGCCTCCCCATCAAGGAAAACACGAAAAAGGGATATAAAATGGCATATCCCGGTGACAGTGTGGATTTGGCATATCCCACCCTCAATACCCGACGCGGCAGGGTGGGCAGGAAAATCGCCCACACCATCACCACCGGGAGCAGCCAAGGCACCCTTTGCTGTGTGGATATGAACGAGGAACCGGAGCTGACGGACTATGCCCGCTGCCTCACCGCCAAGCAGAACGGCGGGATCCGCAGCCATAAGCGGGAAGCCTCCGGCGTGTGGGACGGATGCCGCATCCGCCGCCTCACGCCACGGGAATGCCTGCGGCTCCAGGGCTGGACGGATGACCGCATCGACCTTGTCCTGCCGCTCCAATCCGACGCCCAGCTCTACAAGCAGGCCGGGAACGGCGTCACCGTCAATGTGGTGGAGGCCATCGGAAAGCGTCTGGCCGCCGCCCATCGGGAGGTGAACGCTGTCGATTGACCTGAAAGACCAGTTCTTCGGCTGCGAGATCGAGATGACGGGGCTGTCCCGCCAACAGGCGGCAGAAGCAGTGGCCGCCTTGTTTGGCACCACCGCCATACACTCCCGTTCCTCCCGCACCTATGACCCATGGGAGGTCACCGACAACGAGGGGAAAACATGGCGCTTTGTCTTTGACGCCAGCATCCGCGCCACCCATCGGAGTGGGCGCAGGCAGCTTTCCACTGGCGATGATACCTACAAAGTGGAGATGAACTCCCCCAAGCTGGAATACAGCGAGATGGGGAAGCTTCAAGATGTAGTACGCACCCTCCGCCATGCGGGGGCTGTGGTCAATTCATCCTGCGGGATGCACGTCCATGTGGACGCCTCCAAACATACCCCGCAGAGTTTGAAGAACGCCCTGTCCATCATGTACTCCAAGGAGGATATCCTGTTCAAAGCCCTCAACGTGGACGAGCGCCGGGTGGAACGCTGGTGCCAGAAGGTACGGGAACCCATGCTGGAAAGGATCCGCAAGCTGCCCACCAACACCACCATGGAGCGCCTCAAGCGGGAATGGTATGGAGGGACCGATGGCAGCTACGAGCACTACAACTGGACCCGATACTACGCCTTGAACCTTCATTCGGTGTTCTATCGCGGCACATTGGAGTGGCGCTGTTTTGAGAGCACCCTCCATGCCGGCAAGGTGCGCGCCAATATTACGCTGGCGCTGGCCATCTCCGCCCAGGCCATCAATCAGAAGCGGACGGTGATGCGGAAAACCGAGATCAGCGAGAACCCCGCCTTCACCTTCCGCACCTTTCTCTTGCGCCTTGGCCTCATCGGGCCGGAGTACAAAAATGTGCGGGAACACTTACTCTCTAATCTTCCCGGCGACAGGGCCTGGCGGTATGACAAATCCCAGTACCCCAGCCTGCAGAACCGACGCAACCAAGAACGATAGAGGTGATGAAAAACCAAAGGGAAACTTTACTTTGCCTACGGCTCCAACATGAACCTGAACCAGATGGCCTTCCGCTGCCCGGACGCCCAGGTGGTGGATACCGTCCGGCTGGAGGGATACCGCCTTGCTTTCCGTATGAATGGCGGCGGGCATGGCGTTGCCACCATCCTGCCGGAGCCGGGCAGCTTTGTGGATGGCGTCCTCTGGCGTATTTCGGAACGGGATGAGCAGAGCCTGGACCACTATGAGGGATTCCCCCGGCTGTATGGGAAGGAGCCTGTCACTGTGGTCGACCCGGATGGACTGAAGCGGGAAGTCATGGTCTATACCATGAACAGCCCCTACAAGGACACCCCCGCACTGCCCTCTCAATCGTACCTATCCGGCATCCTTCACGGCTGCCGGCAGAACGGGATTGAAATCGAGTCTGTTCTGGACGCTGTCTGGCGCACCCAGCGGGATACGCGCCACAAGGTGATTCCCCGAAAAAAGCCCCGCCAGAAAAATGGCGAGGAACGATAATTCTGCTTTAGCCCCCGTGGGTTTGAGGTTTCTACTCAAATCTGCGGGGGCTTTTTTTATTTTGCCAAAAAGGAGACTGTTATGAAAAATCTTAAAAGAGTGCTGTCCCTGATGATGGCGGTGCTGCTCTGCTT
>CAMMVF010000014.1 GCA_946500295.1 uncultured Clostridia bacterium
ATCAGATTCATTAAAATCTGTCCAAAAAAGTGTCTTAATTTATGAGACCATTATAAATGCAACGATAAACCAGGCACGATTCTCATCGGACAATAAATCACCACACCAATCCCAATGAGTTATTTGTCTCCACTTCGAGAAAATCGCAGAACCGAGCAAAGGAATGTCGACCACATTATTTATAACCGCATTCAGTCTTTCGACATTTTCAAACGGATGTTCATTAGGAAAAGCATCAGTAAAAGCCTTACCGCAGTCCATTTCAAAGCCGAGTGACTGGCACTCTTCTGCAAAGCCCTCCTCAACTTGGTGACCGACAGTTTCTTTTGATATATACAATTTGAGATATTTCTCTGCGAAGTCTTTTAGTTTTTTCATATCCATATGTGGCCACCACCTTTTTAGAAGTCAATTAAAATTGATAAATTCTTCGCTGCTAAATATAGTAACACCGTTTTTCGTTTTTTACTTTTTTGTAATGGTGAAATCTGAGAGCATATTATTAACTTAAAAATGATATCTGCACTTCTCACAGATTTCCTTGCCATTGGCGATTTCATTATAAGAAATCAATCCGGGTACGCCCTCTGTACACTCTGCACAGCAAATTTCGTAGCAGTCATACACCGAAATTTGTTTTTTGCATAAGGGACAATCGGCTGTTTTCTTATCGCCGTTATAGATGCCAATTATTGTTTTTGCTTTATCTACCGGGAACGGTGCAGATGATCGCTTGCATTGTGACACGGAAACAACCTCGACTATTCGTTCCGCCCCGTCGTTACCGACAGGCACGATCACAAGATCACCGATTTTAACATTATGATCTCCCGTGAGATAATGATACGGATGATTTGCAAAGCCGAACTGAACACCGCAAAAAGTATAAATGCTATTATCGGTTTCAGCAAGAGGATCAATTTGCGGTTTATGTAATTTTGCGCGTTCTTTTTCAAGAGCGACTTTGAAAGCATCCTCTGTTTCATAATCTGAAAGGTTGAGATTGAAGCGTTCGGCATCACGCTTTCGCCATCTTCTCCACGCATATTTTTGCTTTTCTATAGCAGCGTTATATTCGGCTTCAGTTTCGTAATCCAAAGGGTCGACATCGTAAGCAGAGCCGTCGGCACAATGCTTTCGCCAAGCAAACCTGCGAGAGTATTGGTATTTTTCCTCAGATGATTCCACAGAACGGATATAATAATCAACCGATTCAATAAAACCGGGTAATAACCGCCGAATCCGTTTGTCGGTCATCTTCTTTACAATGGGAAGAATATAGAACTTGAATGCCTCCATTGTTTCGACGTTCTCCCAATCGGAGCATTCCGAAATAATGCCGTTTATGAGGTTTTCCATATCTTTGGCTTTTGCGGTTTTGTTTAATGCAACAGCGGTAAATATCACTTGTGCCTCGTCATTAAGCCCCTTTGACAAAGCAGAAGATACAAAATGTGCAGCACCGTAGGGGTATTGCGGATTTTCGGTAAAGACACCGTTTGCAAAGCTCGGGTTCGTACCGAGCCTTTTTATGCATTCGGTTAGAAATTCCTGCGGATAATCATCGACTGACGAAATGATTGAATTATATATCGTCCAATCGTTTTTCATATATTCTTTGTATGGGGCAAACTCCTTTATCAGCCATTCCCAAATATCAACGGCAAGCTTGGAATTTTCCTCTGCGATTTCTAAAAATAAATCGTCAAAAAAGGTTACAACCTCTTCATCCTCATCCGGCACTTCGATCGGCAAAGAAAAGTTTTCTTTAACCGCTTGTGAATACAAAAAACCGTCATATACCGTCAGATACCGCGCCGCCACGCAGGACTGAGAAAGAATGAACTCACATTTCTTTATTTCATTTGCTTTTGTTTCATTAGCTGAAAGAAACGCTGTCCCAAGGTTTAGTTCACATAGATAATACGCTGCTTTATAGGTTCTTTTATTAGGATAATCACTTGGGTTTATTGCTTCAAGCTCATCTTTTCCGGGGTAATCCACAGTAAATGTAATGTTAATCGGCAAAGTAATAGTATCCGTATCGCTGTAATCGTCTGTCGGTTCTGAAAATTCAGCATCCTCCAAAGCCTCAAGGTACTCCTCCTCTGTATCGTAATCATAAGGAGAAATGTCACCGTGATCAATACCATCATCAGCGATAATTCGCCAATCTTCGTTGGCTTCCGTTTCTTTTGCCAAAGCTGCATCTTCAACGGCTTCTCTGTATTCGGCTTCGCTGTCGAAATCATATGGGTCGATGCCATATTCGTCGCCCTCATCGGCAAATAACTGCCAGTTACTATCATCGTCATAGTTGTCGTCATCGAGAGTAGACATAAAGGAAGCGTTGGAATACGGGTCATCTTCTTTTTCTTCCTTCATACAGTCCTCGATTATTTTGTAACCGAGCCAGCTTTCGGCAAAGTCGGTCTTACCATCACGGTTAAAATCAAACATTCCACCGAAAGGTTGACCGAAAAGGTCATCAAAAAAGCCCATATTCACACCTCCTTAACCTTATAATAACATAGTAACTGTACCATAAAACGGACTTTACATTAGAAGTTCAAAAATTCAAAATAATTATGTACCGTATTTCAAAACAATTTCACGAAGCTGCATTCCAAGTTGGCAATACCACTCAAAGTAACCATTCCAAGCAGATGCTTCCTTTTTAAGGTCGCCTTCCTTCAAAACAAGGATACGACAGTCTTTTTCTGCTTCACGCCAATCAACAGATACGCCGAGTTCAGCTTCGATATCCGCCTTTTTATTCATAAATTTTGCATAGAGGTCTTTATCGTTGCTTATGTAGATTTCAGCACCAATGCGTTTCTTTTGGGTATTAACGGTAAAATCCAAGTGGCAGGCAGAACTACCGACACCCAAGTGATGACAAAGGGTTCAGGTGACGCTCGTATGCAGCCCTTGTATTTCCTTATCACCACAGCCGGAACAGATACCCACTCTATCTGTTATGAGATACACCAAAAGGCCAAAGACATCTTGGATGGCAGAAAGATTGACCCCACCTTCTATCCCGTAATTTACGGTGCAGATGACGGAGACGACTGGACTGATCCAAAGGTATGGAAAAAGGCAAATCCCTCGCTCGGCATTACGGTCGGCATCGACAAGGTTAAAGCTGCGTGTGAATCGGCAAAACAAAACCCTGCCGAGGAAAACTCGTTCAGGCAGTTAAGACTTAATCAATGGGTTAAACAAGCAGTCCGTTGGATGCCAATGGAGAAATGGGACAAATGCTCCTTTGCTACAAACGAAAGTGGTCTTGAGGGTCGTGTGTGCTACGGTGGACTTGATCTTTCAAGCACAACCGATATCACGGCATTTGTGCTTGTATTCCCACCCGGTGATGAGGATGATAAATTCGTGGTGCTTCCGTACTTTTGGATACCCGAAGAGAATATCGATCTGCGTGTCCGGCGCGACCATGTGCCGTATGATGTTTGGGAGCGTCAAGGCTATCTCCAAACCACCGAAGGCAATGTTGTGCATTACGGTTTTATTGAGAAATTCATCGAAAACCTCGGTGAGCGTTTCAACATTCGTGAGATCGCATTTGACCGTTGGGGTGCTGTTCAAATGGTACAGAATCTTGAAGGTATGGGTTTCACCGTCGTTCCTTTTGGACAGGGATTTAAGGATATGTCTCCGCCCACAAAAGAGTTGATGAAGCTCGTGCTTGAAGAAAAAATTGCCCACGGTGGACACCCTGTGCTTCGTTGGATGATGGACAATATCTTCGTGCGAACCGACCCTGCCGGCAATATAAAACCCGATAAAGAAAAGTCCACCGAGAAAATTGACGGTGCCGTTGCAACTGTTATGGCACTTGATCGAGTCATTCGCTGTGGCAATGATGCTTCCGAGTCCGTGTATGACAAACGCGGGCTACTCTTTATATAATAAAAGAGCTAACACTTTCGGTTACTTCTTCGTTATTTGCATATACTATCAATATATTATGATAACAACTCCCACAAAATCGCATTATTTTTAAGGTATTATCTCCACATGCTATTGACTATTCCCTTAATTTATGCTATAATTTAAGGGAAATGGAGGTGCTTCCGGGAATGAGAATCTTTAATTATTCACAAATCAAGAATCATACTTGGGATTCGGAAGTTTTGGGGCTGATTGCTGCCATATACAAAGAAGCCGGAAAACAAGAGTTATATTTAAAGCAACGCTCCGACGAATTGGAAAAACTCGTAGAAATTGCAAAAGTGCAAAGTACAGAGGCATCCAACGCTATTGAGGGTATTGTTACCACTAATACACGTATTAAGCAACTTGTGGCTGAAAAAACCACTCCTCGCAATCGTGATGAGCAGGAAATTGCAGGCTATAGAGATGCACTCGGTATTATCCACGAGAGTTTTGATGCTATTCCCATTACAAGGAACTACATCTTGCAGCTTCACAAAATCATGTATAGCCATATGAATAACCCTATGGCGGGGCAAACAAAGAATGTGCAAAACTATATCAGTGCCACATACCCTGATGGCCGTGTGGAAACGCTTTTCACACCGCTTGCTCCTTTTGAAACGCCGGAGGCTTTGGATAAAATCTGCGAAGAGTATAATCGTGTAATTGGAAACTTTGAAGTCGAACCACTGATTGCGATTCCCACATTCATTCACGATTTTCTTTGTATTCATCCGTTCAATGACGGAAACGGCAGAATGAGCAGATTGCTCACAACTTTGCTTTTGTACCGCAACGGATTTTATGTTGGCAAATACATCTCCCTTGAAGCAAAAATCGCCAAAAACAAAGATTTGTATTATGATGCCCTTAACAAATCTCAAGATGGCTGGCACGAAGGTACAGAGGACGCTGTTCCGTTCATCAAATATATTCTAAGCACTATTCTTGCAGCTTACAAGGATTTCGAGGATAGGTTTGCTATCGTAGAAGAAAAGTTACCTGCCCTTGAAATGGTAAGAAAAGCTACGATGAATAAAATCGGTAAGTTTACAAAACAGGATATCCGTGAACTCTGTCCGACCTTGAGCGTTAGTTCAATTGAAGGTTCTTTACGAAAGCTGGTAGAATTGGAAGAAGTAAAGCGTGAGGGCAAAGGTAAAGGCACTTTCTATTACCGATTAAAATAAATACCCTTAGCCAACAAACCATTCCCTTAAAGTTGGACAAATTTTAAGGGAATGAATAATACTTTACGCAAAAGTTATATAAGCATCTGTCAGAAATGATAGGTGCTTTTCTTATGCCTAAATTTTGAAGGAGTGATTAAATTGAGTATCTTTTCAGGACTATTCCGTTCCAGGGATAAGCCTAAAAACGCAACCTCCGGCAGTTCCTACCGCTTTTATTTAGGCGGTTCAACTTCCGGCAAACCTGTAACGGAACGCTCGGCAATGCAAATGACAGCCGTACATTCCTGTGTGCGTATTCTTGCAGAGGCAATTGCGTGTCTGCCGTTACACCTTTACCGCTACACAGAAAGTGGCGACAAGGTCAAGGCAACCGACCACCCTCTGTATCACCTGCTCCACGATGAGCCGAACCCGGAAATGACCTCGTTTAGTTTTCGTGAAACGATGATGACACACCTTTTGCTTTGGGGCAATGCATACGCACAAATCATTCGCAACGGCAAGGGCGAGGTTATCGCTTTGTATCCCTTGATGCTCACAAACTCACCGCACTTATCAAGGTTTCCGAGGAGTTGCTCAATGACTCTGCATTCGACCTTGAGAGTTATTTCCGCAGCGAATTTGCCCGTCGTATTTCCAATGCCGAGGAAATCGCATTTCTCACTGGTGATGGTAAGGGTAAGCCGACCGGTCTGTTCAGCGACACCGAGGGCGCTGATGTTGGCATTACCGCTGCATCCGCTACCGCCATCACCGCTGATGAGATTATGAACCTCTATTACAGCCTTCGCGCACCTTACCGCAAGAACGCTGTATGGTTGATGAACGATGCGACCGTCAACGCTATCCGCCTTTTGAAGGATAAGAACGGTCAGTATCTCTGGCAGCCCGCTTTGAAAGATGGTACTTACGATACCTTGCTCGGTCGCCCGGTATACACCTCCAATGCTGTACCTACCATCGGTGCCGGTGCCAAGGTTATGGCTTTCGGTGACCTTTCCTACTATTGGATCGGTGACCGTGAGGGCATCACTTTCCGTCGCCTTAACGAACTTTATGCAGCCAAGGGACAAATTGGCTTCCTTGCTACCAAGCGTGTGGAGATAGGAGTGTCTATCAACACTGTCAAAAGTTTCTGCCGTAGAAATGGAATGTGTACCAGTCGAGGAAACCGATGTATATACTGCGGTGGCATAATAACGCAGTTGCCGGGAACTAAAAAGCGTGTATTCTGTTCCGATAAGTGTAAGCAAACCTATTGGAATAAAATGCGAACAACTCGTGTGAGCAAAAACAAACTTCCACATCAATGTCCTGTCTGTGGTGAGATTTTTTATGATTACAGTAGTTCAAAAAGGACATACTGTTCACAGGAATGCTACCATAAGAGGAATTCGATTTGCACAGAGTTATCAGATTAAAAACATAGGTCGCAAGGTTGCACTACTTTTGGAAAGTGTGAACTTTGCGACCTTATTTATGCCTAATAAAGTTAAAGATTACACGAAAGGTCATATAATTACACGAAATGTCGGCACTGACCTCTGCGGTTTCATTTCTGCATATAATGCAATCAAAAGCTCTATTTAAGACATAAAATATAGCCGTTGCAAAGAAGCAAAACCGCTCTCTACAACAGCATAATTACACGAAAGGTATTAAAAACCGCATAGAATAAGGCATAATTTGAAACCGAGAATAAAAAGTAAGAACCTCACGATTGTATCAACCGTAAGGTTCTTATTTGGTGCGGGCGACAGGACTTGAACCTGCACATCGGTTGACACTAGAACCTAATGGTGACGACACCTTGGTGAAAAAATAATTTATTAATTCTTCGGGAACGGTATGGCATCATATTTCCCCCTGAAATATTCAGATATTATTTTTTTATCAAAACGGTCATCAAATTCATCAAGTGATCTAATAGTTGAAAACCCATTCTCATCTTTGTTTATAAAATTTATTTCATCTTTTCTAAGTAACTTCAAATCCATAAGCTGAGATTCATGCGTTGTTACAATCAATTGAATTTTTCTTTCTTTTGCTAATTCCAAAAATTCCTCGACAAATTTAATTGTTAGAAGAGGATGAAACATGCGATTTATTTCATCAATAATATATACTTTGTTATCATCATTGTTAAGCAAGATTTCTATTATATCTAGTAATCTAACCGTACCATCTGATTCATCTTCTAGTGAAAACTTTGCATTAGAGTTTTTATGTTTAAATTCCAGAGTTTTGTATTTAAACATACCTTCTTCGTTTAGACTAACAATAAACATGCTGTTTTCAGGTGATCTAATTAACACAGCTGGTTTATGAGATTTTTCTCCTTCTTTGTTATTGTGCTTTTGTTCTGAAAGCATGTTATGAATATCTTTAATTATCTCTTTTGGTAAAGTTGAATTTACCTTTTCTGGCGCAATATTAGAAACAGTAATTTTTTCAATTCCAGTTGAAAAATGATTAAGCTTTTCAGCAATTACATCAAGGTTGTTGCTGTCAATCATCCAAGAATAATTTGTTATAGGTCTTTCGGGAAATGTTACTGTTAATTTAAAACGTATCCAATTATAAACATCTTTAAATACTGTGATTTTACTGGGCGTTGCGTATAAATTATCTTTATTTTGATTCATTAATTTTAAAAACAAAATTGAATCATCACTTTTTATGTCATCGGCATAAATATTTATGCGATCCTTTAATGTATTTGTTTTTATATATGAACCTAAAGTGAATTTTTTATCGAGTATATTTCTAGAAAACACATAGTTTTTTTGTTCACTTTTAGTTTCTTCGTATAACCACTCTTTTTGTAATGAACTGTTGTTCAATATAACTTCAAATCCATAAACAAAAGTTTTTTTATTTGTTTCAATCTTAATTTCAAAAAAACTTGCTTTATCTTTGTTTTCTTCAACTAATTTGCAATAGTGCGGGTAGGAACCACTTTCAAAACCACTAAATACAATATCTTTAAAAAAAGAAAATGCATAAACTAGATTGGATTTACCGGAAGCATTGGCTCCATAAATTGACATAAATTTTAAAAGTTTATATTTGCCATCTTTATATAACCTTTCTGAAAAATTACGTACTTTCCCCGCTTCCATGCTAAAGGTTTGAATTTCATTAAAAGATAGAAAATTACCAACTCTAAATTGGAGCAACATAAACTCACCTCTCGAATTATTATAACTAAACCAACAGAAAATATCAAGAATTATTAAAGATTTGTCACTTTTAAAAGGCATATTTCGCAATATTAAGCGAACTAATATCAAATTAAAGAGAAATTTTCACTTTACCCCCCTTGACAATTTATGATATGTGGCTTATACTTGTTTTAGCACTTAACGATATCGAGTGCCAATATGCATCCGGAGGCATATTGTCTATAGAAAGGAGATAGTCAATCATGGCCAAAACCAAGAGTAGCAAGACTGGTAAACAGGATAAAAAAATTGTCCCAGTCAAGCCTTATAAAAGGTCTGATGGAACAACAGTTAAGGGGCACAGACGTTCAACCCCTAACTAAAATTTTCATAAGAAAGAATCAAAGTTAATGATGAACCTATGTACTCCTATTGTAGAACAACTTTATGATACCACATTATCTTTGTAACTTCAACCGACAAGTTTGTAACAATTTATAGGTTATTGTTACAAACTTAAAAAGGAGTCATATGATAACAGATACAGAAAAATTAATACTTTTTAATCAGTACGAGATTCTAAAATTTCTAAATCCAGATGAAACTGATTTCTACGAGCAGAATCAAAAAGTGCTTGAATACGGAAGTGAAAGTGATATTGAAGAATTGTCATCTTTTTTGATTGGAACATCAGAAGAAGTTAAAAAAGAAACTTTTGATATTTTACAAATGTTTCGAGATTTAGAAGATGCGTATGAAAAATTCTTTAATTCAACTTCTGAATATAAGTATAGTGCGAAATTTAGGGGATTTGATGGAAATGAAGAACCAGAATATTATTGTTATTGCAAACATTTGATAATTGATGAAGATAGATATTCAGAATTTAAAGGCAGAGAACTAAATAGTCATTTTCCAGTGATAAACAGATATCGAAAAATGTTGAATTGTTACAATATCACAAATGAAAAACGAATCGGCAATTTCTATGAAAATCCAATGACTTTAAAAGAATTTGAATACATAATTCAAGGAGAAAGTACTGAAGAGCAGTAATGAATGTCATTTCTTGAAACTGCTATTAGTACCTTAATAATAGCAGTTTCAGAAATGTAGTTATGTCCTGCAAATATATGCTATGGATTGTACTGGTTAAAAAAGACGATTATTAGAGTATGAAGCAACTAATTAATAAAATGTTACGGGAGGTATTATAAAATGATAATACGCAAAAATAGAATAAGAAGTGAAAGTTACCTTAATGAGTTTAAGAAGGGTTCAAATCTTACAATTAAAGTTAATAATGTATTGAACAGTCAAACTAAAATAGAAAAATTTGGATTTAAGCTTGATGATGTGGATGGCACAACTATCTTGCCTTCTGTATTCAATTCATATTCAAGAAAAAATGCAGAACAGTTCTATACAATAGATAAAACATTGCCTAAAGAAAAATATACACAAACAATCTACTGGACAAGAACCGAGTGGGCTGGTAGAGGAGAAACTCGTGAAGTTACTGAGTTTACTGATATTGTGCGTGAACGTTATCACAGAGATTATCATTTACCTTATTCAGTAGAGTTTACTTTGTCAAGAACAGAATCTGAAAACTCTATTGTATCGCAACAAATAAAGTATGTTGATGATAATATAAAAAAGACAATCAATACTATAAACTTAGTACTAAGTTTATTTGGCGAATGCGAAATTATCTCTGATGAAGAACCTAGCTATAGTACACCAGCAAAAGTAGTGCATGTTAATTGGGATATTTTACCCAAAGGTAAATATCCTTGGACAAAGGTGAAAAAATCAATAGAGAGCATTTCGAAAAAATATAACAATACGCAAAAAGAAATGATGTTGAGAAATTGTGAAGAAATAAATAAATTATCTCCTGACTTTGTAGCGTATGGTCGTGCAGGATTTAGAGGATATGCAGTTTTTGGATTTACTGATAAGAATTTGTATATTCTTGAAAGTATGTTTCCAAATAATGCTACTTATATCTTTGAAAAAGACTGGGAAGAATTATCTATGCTTTCAAAAGGTGAAATTCTGAATCAAAGTTTGCATAAAGCAAGAATAATTCATACTGCAAAATGGAATGAAAAATTCGAACAAATAATGGGGAAATAATATTTATGTGTAATTGCTAATTATTTAGTAGCTCATAAAATTTTGTGTAAAAATCGGTAGCCCATAAATTTTTGTGTAAATAATAATCCTTCAAGAAACAACAAAACATCGGATTGAGGAGCAAATCAGGAGGATTGATTTGCTCTTTGTCATACTTTTTTCTATCTGCACGATGTTTTTTTTTGCGTGCCTTGCGTAAAAATCATCACGCAGTCAAGAAATTCTATTTTGAGCATAATTAATGGAATTCCCTGTTCTCACAGACTATTTATCTCTAGTTTTAAATTATAGCCTAGTTTTGATATTTATGTTAGCATACTTTAGAAATTAAGAAGAAATATCTATTTTAATCTCTATATTGATTTAGCATTAACAAGAGAATTCAAAAGTTCTTGTATGAAATGGATTAATGCAGTAATAATTATTTAATTGTTTACCACCAGCTGTATCTTGATTTTTTAAGCTTTTTTGATTCTTCATCCTTTGAATGCTCTCTTTCTCCAAGTAAGTCATCATTAAGCTTTACAGTGGGATCATACCAATCAGCCTTATTTTTAGCCCATTCTATCCATTTCTTGTCTTCATCAGTTAAGTTTGGTTTTGAAGAAACGGCTTCAATATACTTACGTATTTTACAGGCAACTGCAAAATCTTCTGCTTCATTAACCAACGCGATTGTTCTATCAATTTCATTATCCCGTCTTTGTCTTAATTCTTCTTCTTTGTGCCTTTTTTCTTCACGACGTCTCTCTTCTTCCTCACGCTTTTTTCGCTCAACTTTTATTATTTCTGATTTTTCATATAAATCAATCAGAATATTCCCGAGTTGATTCTCAATTAATGAGGTATTGGTGTCTTTATAATATTTTCCTTCAAATACACAGAGCTTGATCTTTCCGTTAAAAATGTAGTCCCAACTTCTGATTTGTGGTTTAGATGCCCATTTGTATTTCTGCTTTTCCTTTTCGTATTTCTCAAGTTCTCTCAATTCTTCTTTTGTTTTTACATGAACGATTTTACTCTCGCTTTCAATGACCTTAAAGGTTACGGTTTCACCCCTGATTTCAAGCGACAGATCATCGTTAGTTTTTCCGCCTAATGACTCTACACATTTGAATAGTGTATCAATCAAACAATGCACTCTGGGTAGACTTTCATCGGAAATATCATAATAAAGTGGAGGTCCCCCTTTTGGAATAGAATAATATCTATCTCTCTTGCGTGAGGCAGAAATATCACGCTTATGATCCTTTTTCCATGAATTTATTTTAGCCTTATTAGCTTTTAATACAGGATGCAGAATCGTAGATTCATCAGATAAATTGAATATAATTTTCTTAGCAGCTGAAATTACTTTTTGCTTTTCATCGTCAGATAAAAAGTCAAGTATTGCTTTATTAGGTGAATCGTCAATAACAGTGTCAGTACTTCTCAAACCTGTTTTTGTTGTAACATCATCAGAAGGCGGCAATGGTATTTTGGGGACATGGTGACCTGTTTCAATTTTGCGCCAGTATCCTGCAGGAGGTTTTGGA
This sequence comes from uncultured Clostridia bacterium, assembly GCA_946500295.1. Lineage (GTDB taxonomy): Bacteria > Bacillota > Clostridia > Oscillospirales > Acutalibacteraceae > UBA7067. Next base: position 11,992 of record CAMMVF010000014.1, read on the forward strand.
ATATTTAATGATTTACAGATTTTGTGTATCATTACATCAGAAACCCCATATTTTTTTGCTACCTTCGTTATGGGTTCATTCCATATTTCCTCATAAAGGGTATTTCTGTCATATGTATTGATTCCATTTTCTGTGTTAGTTTTTATACCGTATTCTTCTGCAAGTATGGATTTTTGCTTTTCAGTAGAAACAGTTGTTTGTTCCACTTCTAAAGGTTTCAGTGTTTTTTGTTGAGCTTTCTTTTGAACAGTTACAGGCTTACTTCTATCAGTTACCGGCAAAAGTATTTCTGTGATTTCAGATTCAGGTAACGGTGTTTTCTCAACCTTTTTCCCAACAGAAAGACTTGCCCAATACGAGTTTGAGGGAAGTGGAATGTTATATTTTTCACATGACTCCTTAAACTTTTGATATGGTACATCATATTTTTTCGCTGTTCGTGAGGTAGAGTTTAGCCATACTTCATCATATATTTCCTGCCTTGAAAAAGCAGTCATTTTATATTTTGCCAAGATAATAACCTCCCTTCGTAAATTAATTAACGATTCTTCTATCAAGATTTTTGTTGCTTGAATTTGTTTTATTTCATTTTCATATATTATTTGTGATTGTTTCACCTCCCTAATTATTCGTCGCCACGCAATAAAAAACTTAAATCGCTTTTCATTTCAGTAAATTCTTTAATGATATTCTCAAGATTTTGTTCAATTCCTTGAACCTGAACTTCATTGATTTTACCGTATTTATAGGCAATTAATCTTTCGGGAATAATATTATAGCTCCAACTATCTGTATAGCTGTCTTCATTTTTTATAGCAAAACCGATAGGCAGTTTTTCATATCTCATTCCTGTTCTGACAGCTATAACAGATATGCCGAGATAATCTGCTGCTATCTGACAAGTAACTTTCTTCATATTCCTAATTTTATCATCAGTATACTTGTTCAAAACTATTCACCTCTTTTCAGATAATTTATTACAATATAATATTACCATTGATTTTTGTTTCAATCAATATAAAAAAGAAAGAAGCCCGATGAATTGAGCTTCTTGTTTTTATATAGAATTAATCATATATTTTAATTTGATTTTCTGTATCCGGAATATCTTTATATTTTTCAATTAACTTTTTAATTTCGTATAATAACTGTTGTTTTTGCTCGGTTTCGATATTTATGATTTCATAAAAGCTGAAGCTAATCAATCTTAACATGAATCCGCTATCCCAATCTAAATTTTTCTTAAACTGGTTAAGATATTCGGTCTTTTTCTAAATGTCAATTTCAGAAAGCGAGGAATCACGGTCTTTTTCGCTTTTAGCATTCATTTCGAGATAGTGTTTTTCTTCAAATGAAAAAAAGTGATGACAATTTAGATACTCTATAAAATATGTGATTATTTCTTTATATTCTTCGTTTGATATTTCAGTTGAATGACCATATTTACTATATTAATGTTATATACAATGGATAACATGGTCACATAATTAGTGCATATGGCAATCCAAAGTATAATTGACCAGAGAAGGCTCGTTAATGTAACAGTGCCAAATTTTCTCCATAAAATTATGTCGAATAAACTTCATACTATAGTTAAAAAAGCAGATTCATTAAATATTTAAAATAAAAAGTGTTCGCTGGAAGTTTTTGGCGAACACTTTTTTCTTAAACTAAGGTTTCTTTTATTCTTTTGGCTATTATATATGCCAAATCAACAGGAACTGCATTACCTATCATTTTATATCCGTAATCAACATCAGTATAAATAAATTCAAAATCATCAGGAAATCCTTGAAGTCTTGCGCATTCTCTCACAGTAAGTCGGCGATACAAGTTCTCTTTCCCGGGAACGAATATTCTCTTGTTTTTTTCGACAAAAAGCATTTTAGGAGCTTGCGGATGTAGTTGACACTGCCTGCCGCTCGCCTGAACGGTAAATCCTTGCTCATCCCAGGAACGAACACGATTACGACTCATAAAGATAGTTGAATAAGCCCCGACAAAAAACTCGTGATTGAGTATAGGTAATCGTCCGTTTGTTTTGTTTCTGGATAATGCAGGTATTGCAGAAGTGGCTAAATCACCAATGGCTTGTTTTAGTGTGGTTTTCTGATATCTGTATGGTGTGGTTTGTTCAGGAAATCTGAAATCAATATGCAAATCTTTCCTGAATCCAATATAAAACACTCTTTTTCTGTCTTGTGGGACACCATAATCAGCTGCATTCACAAGATTTATAGTTACATCATATCCACAAGATTCACATTGTGAAATAATGTTTTTCACAGCCTCAGAATGTCGATTAGCCAGCATACCGGAAACATTTTCAGCTAGGAAAAATTTAGGCTGTTTACTTTTTAAAATTCTGATATAGTCATAAAAAAGTTTTCCACGGTCATCGTTAATTCCTCTTAAAGCTCCGGCTTCGCTCCAGCTTTGGCACGGTGGTCCCCCGATAATACCGTCAATATTGTCAGGAAAATCAGATTCTGTTATGCTCCTGATGTCTCCTTTAATTAGCTTTGCCTTATGATTCTTTTCATATGTTTCCCATATTCCCTTATCAAATTCATTAGCAATAACTATTTCGTAACCAGCTTTTTCAAAACCTAAGTCTAATCCACCTGCACCGGAGAACAAACTAATCAATTTCAATATAATCATCTCCATTCAGTTTGCATTTTAACTCTTTAAAATATAAATGCAAGTGAATTATTCAAAAACTATGCCATAATCTGTGATATTTGTTACATTAACATCCTCATCCGTATTAATGCCAAGTTTTTTAAGCACGGAAATAAGGTTTTCTGCTACAGCATTACCCTTGGTTATGAGAGGTTTATCAAAAACTAGATTGCAATCAAGCCTTCCGTCGGTTACAAACCAATCAACATATACCGATAAAGGTCTATCGCCATCCCACTTCCCTTTTGCTGATCTGTAATTTAATGCTTTGCAGGCAAAGTAAACTTGCGGATATTTATCTACATATTCCTCAATAGTATATAGATTGCTGAAAATATCTTCTGCAGATGAAATGTTATCATGAAATAAAACGCAATTAGCTATACCTGAGTTTTCTATAATGTTTCCATTTACAAAAGCATTTTTCTTATCATCAGGAAGATTAGTGCCGGCATAAACATCAATAACTTGTTCGTGTGAAAGAGTTATTATATCTGAAAAATCTCCGTTCGATTTATTCAGTAGTTCAAACTTCCAACCTAATGTGAATGCACCTTTATCTGTTCGGCCACTTCTCTTTTTATATATCAAGGGCTTATTTAAAAAAGCTGATTTTATTCTTAAAGTTGAACTTTCAATAATCTTTTTCCAGTTATCACCAAATAATAATTGCGCACGCTCACTGTTCATTTTATTTTCAATGAAATCTGCATTCTCTTTTTTGTAGGAAATTTTAAATTCCTCAACACCATTTTCACATCTTGCTTTTACATAAATATCTGTTTTAGGTTCACCCTTGTAACAAGTAGGTTTTCCAGATTCAAGTACAGTATAAGGTGTGTTCTTATATGTAAAAGCTGTTCCTACGGAAAGTATTTCTTTGATTTTTCTTTCCTCTATTCCAAAACTTTTTGCCATATTATCCTCCGAATATACATTGTATATTTAAAATTATATCACAGGTTGTTTGTAAAAACAATCTGGGAAATTCATAATTACGATTTACAGTTGGATTTTTGTATTAACGCTGGACTTATGCAAAGCTTTGTGGTATATTTTTGTGCTACGAAAGGTGGCATAAACTATGGATATACTTGAAGATTTATACTATGGAAACTTATTTCCTCACAAAAAATGCGCAAAGCTTGATGATGAAATGAAAGAGTTGCTCGGTTTACTCAACAGAAATGAGGAAAAGCTCACAGAAACTCTTTCCGATGAACAGAAAGAAATTTTTGAAAAATACAAGGATTGCAATCAGGAAATTTCTGAAATCTGTGAACGAAACGCATTTCTAAATGGCTTTCGATTAGGAGCAAGGATCATCATTGAAGTTGTCAATAACTAAAAAGGCGGGTAGGTAATTATTAACATTGCCTATCCGCTTTTAGTTGCTATTGAATTTGCTATTGCTGTAATTCCTCTTTCAATTGTTCCAAAATTTTCTTTAATCTCTTTTCCGCGCCTTCGGCTGTCAGACCGACTCTTAATGATGCTTCACGGATTGTCATTTTATCCTTGCTTTTCAGACAGTCGGAGCAGATACCAAAGACTAACTCAATCAGCCTTAAATCCTGCGGATTGAGTTTACTCAAAGCCGTTCTTAATTTATCTCTCTGTTCGTTTTTGAAATATATTTCCTCAGGGGACAATGTATCCATTTCAACATCAGTGATTGAAGAATTGAAATAATTTTCATTATCTTGATTGTGAATATCAAGATTGTTGTTTTGCTTAAACCGAGTTGAAGTAATAATGCAGTTCAGTACTGTATTTTCTGAAATATTCAGTTCCTTTGCAATGTCCGTGACTGCTTCTTCAAGAGGTTTGTCATTCGGTTGTTGCGAGTACAGCAATGATACTTTCCGTAAATTCTTATACTGATTATCATTATCAATATGTACGTTACCGCAGACAGTACGGACATATTCGTGCCACGCTTTGCGCACTTTATATTTTATGAGTTGCAGTAAAGGCATATCCGAATAGTAGCTTTGCAGTTCACTCCACAGCAGAGATGAAAAAATTTGTTTCAAGTCGTCAATTCTGTTACTATCCAAACCGTATTTCTTTATAAACAGTCGAGCGTTTCTGTTGAGTACAGGCTCATAAAGATAGAGAAATTCATTAAAGTATTTTTCGTTCCTTGTTTTTCTGTAGCGTATAAAATAATCATTCAAGTTATCAAGCTTAGTCGGGATATAACCAAGCGGATACATTTTATTTTCCTTAATCTTTCATAGCCTCCTCATATATTTTTGAAAGCTCCATATCTTTCTCATATTGCTTTTCGGCATAGTCAAAATCAACATTAGCCAAATTAAAATAATAATCAATAAGCTCCTTTGCCTTGGCAGATACATTCGCACTGTATTTGCCGAGGCTTTTATTTTTGCGGATAGAATCGTAACGATTTTTCCATAGAACATAATACGGACTGTCGGATTTTCTTTGTTTTTTCATTTTCCTTTTTGTGACTTCCGGGTGCTTTGCAATGTACGAACAAGGCACACCGTATTTCTTATTTACCGTACTGCAATACAGTTGATTGCGTGCTGTTGTCATAAAGAAATATCTGTCGCAAATATCGCATCTCCAAAGATAGTGCCCGTGAATGTAGCCTTCAAATAAATCTGTCATAAGAAAGTCTTTCAGATTATTGTAATAAACCTTCCGATAAATCTTACTTGTGCCGTTTTCAGACTCAACCACCGGAATTATTGTTGCTCTCGTGCCGAATGGGTGGCTGTTAACTTCAAATATAAAATTCATATACGGGTCGTTTATAAAATCGCTGAATGCTTCTGCAAGTTCAGTTTTTGTTCGAGCATTGTTTTTTACGATTTTATTTGTAATCTGAAACACGACTGATGAATAATATTCTACTTCCTTTACCGCTGATGAAATACAAAATCCGATTGAGAAAGCCGTTTCCAAATCAACAGACGCTTTGATTAACTCGTCTAATTTTTCTGAAATCTTTATTCTATATTCATTCTTTTTGAATCGGTTGTATTCTTCATAAAGCTTGATTTTTTCTTCTGCGAAAAGCTTATTTATTTCCTCTTTGCATTTCTTGATATCAAATATTTTAAAAACTTCATATTGACTCAAAACATCAATAGCTGAAATTATTTTTGAATGGTAATCTAAAAAATCAGTCCTGTTAAAATCCTTATTTAACAATTCTTCCGTAAAAATTCTTAAATCTTCAAAAATATTTTCATCAATAAATCGACTGTCGGTATCCATTACAAGGTAACTTGTATAACCAATAGGATATTCTTTATCGCTGAGTGCAAACTTATCTTTTCTATATGTGACGCTAAAAAGATTAGTTGTATTCAGCTTTTTCAGTACATTGTCCTTTAAGTCCATAGTATCAACTCCGTTTATATTATATCACTTTGCAAATGAAATCACAAGTGTATAGGAAAGTAAATTGTGTTGTCACGTACTTTTACGGTTTTTTGAAAATTTTTGGCATTTATATATTGAGAGCAAAAAGCTTTCAATATTTTATGGAAGGAGTTGTTATAGTGAGTAACAACAAAAAGCTTACTGTCATTGACGGTGAAACATTAATGGATATGCGAATTAATCCGATAAGCTTTTGCATCGACTCGTTGCTTCCGCAGGGTGTATCTCTGCTCTGCGGTGCTCCTAAGATAGGTAAGTCGTGGTTAGTACTTGACTGGTGTGTTCGCATAGCCAAAGGAGAGGAGGTGTGGAATTTTAAAACCGCGAAAGGAACTACCTTGTATCTTTGTCTTGAGGATACCCTGAGCAGAATTCAAGAAAGGCTGAATGAGATTACAGATGAAGTTCCGAGCAATGTATTCTTTGCAACATCATCGTGTTCGATGTCGGACGGACTCGCAGAACAGATTGAAAGTTTTATCGCAGAGCATAACGATACGGTTCTGGTTGTCATAGATACATTTCAAATGATACGCACCAGAAATAAAGATACTACTTACGCAAATGATTATCAGGAAATTGAGGAACTGAAAAGATTAGCGGAGAAGCTGAAAATTTCTCTTCTGCTTGTACATCATCTGCGAAAGCAGGGTGACAATGATCCTCTGAATAAAATCTCAGGCACAACAGGAATCAGCGGTGCGGTTGATACAACATTTATTCTTGATAAAAGTAAACGCAGTCAGAACAGCGCAACAATGATTTGCACGGGCAGGGATATTGAATACAGAGAGTTGGAACTGAGCTTTTCAAAAGACAATCATATATGGGATTTAGTTTCGGACAGTGTAGAAAGTCCTGAAATACTTTTGCCGGAAGAAATGAATTCGTTAATTGAATTTATGAAACAAAAGATTGTTTTCAAGGGGACAAACTCTGAGTTTACAGAAGAATTTAATTCTTTCTGCCGTAAGGAAATCTCTGCAAAAGCGTTAAAACAGATGATGAATAAATGGCGTTACGAATTAGAGAGTAATAACATTTACTTTAACTCATACAGAAGTAACGGAAAAAGGTTTGTAAATGTTCACTATCTGCCCGATAGTGACTCAAGTGCCGTAAGTGACGTAAATATTATTAGTGCCAATACTTGCGTTCCTTTCGTCACTTGCGACCCTGAAAAGCCGTGTCAGCCTACATGAGCCGATTTGTGCGATTATTTTGCATAGATCGAGAAAGTATACGACTGCAAGCAAAAATCAAAATTTGGGCGAATTTACGGCAGATTTTAAATTTAATTTTAGCAGCAGAGGTTTGGGCTATATTTCCCGGACTTGTCCGGGGCAAGCAGAGCGCCCGGCTGTCCGCCGAACACATAAAACCGAGCGAAGCCCGGACCCACTTCAACACGGAGGTGCATAAAAATAGAAAATCGTAAGAGAAATCAAACTTTAAGTATCAGATTAACTGATTCCGAAAAATCAGCAATCTATAAAATGTCAAAGAAAGCTCATCTGACATTGACTGAATATATTTTGAAATCTTCATTGCAAACCGAAATTAAAGTAGTTGATTTGCAACCGTTACTTGTTGAACTGAAAAGGATTGGCAATAACCTGAATCAGATAACAAGGAAGATAAACAGCGGTGCTTTTAGTTCCTACAACTTTAGTGAAATGATTGCTATGCAAAGAAAAATTTATGATGCAATCATAAAACTCTCGGGGGAAAAGTAATGGCGACCGTGACATATATCCGTGAGTCAAAACAATCAATAAGTGCGATGAAAGGTGTAATTGATTACTGTTGTCAGGATAAGAAAGTCTATGATGAGATTTCAAATCAAAGACTTGTCAGCGGAATTAATTGTGACGGTGAAAATGCATTCAAAGAGTTTATGGCTACTAAAAAGTCATACGGTAAAAACGACGGTATGAATTTCTATCAGTATGTTCAATCCTTCTCACCTGAAGCAAATATTACTCCGCAGAAAGCTCATGAGGTTGCATTAGAGTTTGCCGAAAAAGCGTGGACAGGATATGAAGTTTTAGTTGCCACTCATTGTGATGTACAGCATATTCATTCACACTTTGTAATCAACTCTGTTAGTTTTGAAAATGGTAAAAAGCTTCGTCAGAATCCAAACACGCTCAAATCGTTTCGAGCATTGAGTGATGAAATTTGTAGGCATCATAATCTTTCAACTCTTGTGCCTTACAACAAGGACTGTATGAAAATTTCAACAAGAGAATACCGCACGGCAGTAAAAGGTCAGAGTTGGAAATTTAAACTGATGAACGACATAGACAAAGCTATGAACATAAGCGGAAGCAAGGAAGATTTTATAAACGCAATGTCAATTATGGGTTACTCGGTAACATGGACTGATGACAGGAAATACATCACCTATCAATGTCCTAACAAAATGAAGTGCAGAGATATTAAACTGCACAACGACAAATATTTGAAAGGAAGTATGGAAAATGAATTCAGATACAGGCAAGAACAATATTTTGGAAAGTCTCAAGCAGATGAACAGCAATTCATTGACAGCGATAGAACTGCTCTCGGGAGAAACGAAAGTGATTTCGATTCCGTCACAGGTGAGAGAGGAAGAACTCACCCTGTTGAGAACGGCAATAACATTTCAGCCGGAACTGTACAACATGATTTCAAAAATCTCAACGGACGACCAGATGGTGGACTATTTGGAAAGAATTCTGGAAATCAACAAAGACAATATGAAAACGATCTCACAGAATTGTCTGACGGAGCTGAAGAAAGTTTCAGAACAGACGCTGAAAGAAATCAAGTCGGTGCAAACGCAGATGACGAAATCTATCGAACAGGCTGGGAAGATTCAAGAAGAAATTTTGAACAATACCTTGCAAAAAGGTCAGGAGTTGGAATCGGCAATAGCATCACAGGTGAAGAAGTCAACACTCCTGACAACTCTAAAATGGATAGCAATAACCATACTGTCCTCGGCTGTGTCAACTCTCTTGCTGAATCACTTTCTCGGATAGTAGATGATGAATCGGAGGATGAAGAAGAACGCAAAAAAAGAATTGCAGCCGAGCAAAACGGTAGTGATATTGGTACAGCAATAGGACTTGCTGTAGGTGTGCTTGCAGGTGCAATATCAAAAGAAGAAAATATTGAATATGAAGATGAAGAATCAGAATTTAATATGAGCCTATAATCTTATCTATGAAAAGAGGATTTTATTATGTACAAATTAAGTATTAAAATACCAGTGGTAAAGGAGTGAAGATGGAAAAATAATTAAGCGTTGAGCCGTGTTGACTTATGGCACGAAAAGAAAATCCTATTATTGTTGAATCAGTTGAATTTGATTACGTAGGAACAGACGAGCAGTTCAATGCTTTTCTGAAAAGTGTAATAAAGGATTACCTTACGGAAAATAATCTGTTGCCTGATGACTATGATGATAAAATTAATTTCAAAAAATCAGCATAATATCTGGATATTATAGAAAAGTTGTGATATGTTGTGGTTGCACCGAGGTGGTGTGACCACAACATTCATATGATAAAAACGGAGAGGAGAATGATTATGAAGGTGTGGTTGTATTACAGACTGTCAAGAGATGAAGATGCTGAGCTCAATTCTCTTAACAATCAGCGTAACATTTTAGTAGAATACGCAAACGCTAATAATCACGAAATCGTGGGCGAGTCCTTCGATGATAATGTAAGCGGTATGCACTTCAATCGTGAGGGTATCAGCAAAATCTATGAACAGGTCGAGAATAAGGCAATTGAAGCAATCATTGTAAAAGACTTATCCCGACTAGGCAGACACAGAACACAGACTGCTATGTTCATAGATTATCTTCGTGAACACGATGTCAGAGTGCTTTCTGTTACAGAAAACATTGACACAAGCAATGAAGATGATGATCTGATGATTGGTTTCAAGGGAATTTTCAATGATATGTACGCCCGTGATATTTCAAAGAAAATCCGTGCAGGCTACAAGCAGAAACAGAAAAACGGCATTGTGATTACAGTACCGCTTGGATATTTTAAGGATAAGAATACAAATGAAATTGTAGTTGTTGAGGAAGAAGCAGAGATTGTCAGAAAGATATTTGACCTCTACCTATCAGGCTACGGTTTAAAAGCAATAGCCAAAAAGCTGAATGATGAGGGCATAAAATCACCGCAGTATTATCAGAACAAAATGTATAACAAGAAACTTCCGAGTAACAAGCCTGAAATTACGGGTAGGTACTTATGGGTGAACACAACGGTAAAACGGATTTTGCAGAATGAGTTTTACATAGGAACCGTAACCTGTCACAAGACCTATACCAGTAAAATTAATCATATTAGGAAGGCTTTGCCCGAGGATGAACAATTTAAACACGAAAATTTTGCACCTGCCATTATCTCAAAGGAGAAATGGGAACAGGTGCAATTTTTATTATCTTCAAAGCATAACAATAATGTCCGAGCAAGCTCAAGTAATCCTTGCCACCGCTACACAGGACTCATAGAATGCGGTGACTGCGGTTGCACATTCGTATGTAAAAAGCGTAAGTGGAAAGATAAACCCGAACGCATCGAATACAACTGCAACGGCTATCATCGCTATGGCAAGGAACATTGCACGGCACACAGGATTGATGAAGAATATTTAGATAAGATGATTTATGACGAGCTTATGTCTATCAAAGATGAAGCACTTGCAAACTACAAATCAATAGAATCGGATGTCAAGAAATGGATGAGCAACAAGGGGACAGTTACTAATAAACTGAAACAGCTCAATACAAGCCTTGAACAGCGCAAATCTGACCAAAAAGAAATCCTGCTTGAGAGAATCAGGGATAGGGAACACGCAGATATCTACACAGAAATGCTTGAAAAATGTGAATCGGATATTCAAAAGCTTGAGAATGAAATCAAGTCCATTCAGGATTACAACTCAACTATCAAAAAGCGCAAAGCTGAAATGAAAGACAGCGTTGAAATCATTGAAGAAATTATCAAGGAAGGAGCAATCAGTGACGCAAACCTCAGATTGCTTGTAGATAAAATAATAATCTTTGAAAAAGATAAAAAACTGAGTATCAAAATCAAGTTAAATGCAAAATTTCAACGACATAAGGATTGTTATAATGATAATGGAATAGTTTCAGAAAAGATATTCATATAAATAAAGCAAAATTATTGACACGATGTTGCTTTTGATTATATAATTTTTTATGGTGATAAAATGATAAAAGTTGCATTTTGTGATGATGAAACTAAAATTTTAGAGGATTTATCTGTAAAGATAAAGAAAGAATTTGAAAAGATTAATTGTGAAATTGATTTATATACAACAGAAAACTCAATCGGGCTTCTTGAATATCTGAAAAGTTGTCCTGTTGATATTCTGTTTCTGGATATTGATATGCCGACAATCAGCGGTATGGATATTGCAGAAGCTCTGCTCAACAGCGAAATAAAAACACTCATTGTCTTTGTTACAGGTCAGGATGCCCTTGTGTATAAATCCTTTAAATATCATCCCTTCGGATTTATAAGAAAGACATATTTTGATGAAGAAATTACGGGAGTTGTAAAAGGCTTGATTGAGGAAATACAAAAAAGCTCTGATACATTCTTCTTCAAAACTAACGATAGCTTTAACAGAATCAAGCTTAAGGATATTCTGTATTTTGAATCCGAGTCAAATTATCTTAATCTGCATACTGCAAATACTGTTTACAAATTCAGAAGTACCCTTTCAGCAATTGAAAAAGAGCTTTCAGCAAAGGGTTTTATCCGCACTCATAAAGGATTTCTTGTGAATCAGGAGCATATCTTTTCAGTCAAATCCGAGAATATTGTTCTCAGCAGCAATGTCGTCCTACCAATCGGCAGAACAAACAGAGATGTAATAAAAGCTCGCATTATGAGGTATATGAGATGATCGGAAAATATAAAAAGCTCAAGCAGGATTTTGAAAATCTTGAAAAGGAATATTCAAGAGAGGTTGCAAAAAATCTCGACTTGCAATACGAATACGACAACCTGAAAGCTGATTATACAAACGAATCGACTCAGCGTGCGGAAATTGAGAGGCTTCACGAAAACACACGAAGGCTCAAGCACGATATGAAAAATCATATTATGGTGGCTGTATCCTATCTTAACAACGGAGAGATTGAACAGGCTAAGAATTATCTTTCAGATGTGCTTGATAATCTGAACAAAACCTATTCCTACATTCAGACCGGTAATTCTGTTATGAATTATATTATCAATTCAAAGCTTGAAAAAGCACATAGCAAGGGAATTGGATTTAAGGCAGAAATAGAAAATCTCCCCTTTGAAAAAATGGGAAGTGTTGATTTTTCTGCATTGCTTTCAAATATACTTGATAATGCCGTTGAGGCAAGTGAAAAGACAACAGATAAGTTTATCTGTGTTGCGATTCTCAAAAAGCGTGCTTATGATACAATCCTCGTAAAAAACAAGATTGATAACTCCGTGCTTGAAACAAATCCCGAGCTTAAATCAAGTAAAAATAATACAGAACAACACGGCTACGGTATAAAGCAGATAAAGACAATAGCCGAAAAATATGATGGTATAGTTGACATTTATGAAGAGGACAATATGTTCTGCGTGAATGTGATGATACCTAGCTGAATCAGACTGTTTCAAATGAAGCAGTCTTTTTTATTTAACAGGAAACTGCGTATAAGTAAGCTGTCAGGAAAAACAAAAAAGCCAATTCCTTTTTCAAAATTTGTGTCAAGGCTCTTGCTTTTTGTCACAGTTCAGAAGCAGTTTATCCCAAATGGATTGTAAATTATCAAGTATATGTTTATTATTAATTCAGGTGAAGAAAATGATTATAGCCAAAAACTTAAGCAAGGAATTTCACAATAACATCAAAGTGGTGAATAATCTTTCGTTTCATATTAACAAGGGTGAAACAGTCGGGCTAATAGGCGCAAACGGTGCAGGCAAAACAACACTTATAAAGCTTATTTCAGGCTTGTTAATACCCGACAGTGGCTTTGTCAGAATTTTTGAGGATAACCCGCTTGCAAGGAAAGCTAAAAACGGGCCGTTTATGGGTGTAGTGTCAGGTCAGAGGCCCTCAGGAACCTATGATAACGGCAAGGGTGCAAACACCGCGACCTTGCAGGAGGATTTAACGGTTGAACTGAATATGGAGCTTGTAAAGGCAATTTACAGAATTCCCGATGACAGATATAATAAAAAGCTTTCTAAGCTTACAGACGCTCTTAGATTAAACTCTTTTATGAAATACCGTGTTGACCAGCTTTCATTAGGTCAGCGTATGCGTGCAGAAATAGCTGTTGTACTGCTTTATGAGCCTGAACTTCTTATACTTGACGAACCGTTTATCGGGGTTGACCTGATAGCCAAGGAATCAATAAGGCAAATTCTTCAAAAAATGTCCAAGGATAAGAACACCACAATAATTCTTACCACACACAATGTAGAAGAAATTGAGAAAATCTGTGAAAGGGTAATCTTAATAGACAAAGGCAGTATGGTTTTTAACGGAAGCTTTGACCGTATAAAGTATTCTCACGCAAGTATCAATTCATTAAGTGCCGAGCTTACGGATAAAATTCCCGATATGCAAGATTTGCCTGTGACTAAATACACGATTGAAAATAAAAAAATTACCCTTTGGTACGACAGTAAGGTTATCAGCACCAAAGATCTAACCGCATACATTTTATCGCAGTGCAAGGTTAAGGATTTGCTGATAAGAAAACCTACTGTTGAAGAAATTATCAGAAATATATATGAGGAGGACTCAGAGTGAGTAAAACTATAATTGATGTACAGAACATAAGCAAAACCTTCAAAATCACAAAGAGAAAAACAGGATTTAAAGGTGCGTTAGCAAACATATTTCATCCTGAGCACGAATACAAGAAAGCTGTAAACGACATCAACTTTAATATAAAAGAGGGTGAGATGGTAGGCTTTATCGGACCTAACGGAGCCGGAAAGTCAACTACCGTCAAAATGCTTTCAGGTATTCTGTATCCTGACAGCGGAAATATTAATATCGCAGGATATATTCCCCACAAACAGCGTAAGGAATATGTTGCCAATATCGGTGTAATGTTCGGTCAGAAATCGCAGATTTCATGGGATTTATCACCGCTTGACAGCTACGAGGTTATCAAGCATATCTATAAAATTCCCGATAAGAAATATAAAGAAAATATTGAACGCTTTACAGAGCTTCTTGATATGCAGAAATTCATCAATCAGCCTGTTCGCCAACTATCATTAGGTCAGCGAATGAGGGCAGATATTGCGGCGGCGCTTCTTCACTCGCCTAAAATAGTTTTCTTTGATGAGCCCACAATCGGAATTGATGTTGTGGGTAAGGAAAAAATCCGCAGTTTTATAAAAACTCTTAATAAGACTGATAACATCACTATGATTTTTACAACTCACGATATGCAGGATATTGAAAAGACCTGTGAGCGCCTGATAATTATTGATGACGGAAAAAAGCTATATGACGGAAGCTTTGACGCTATAAAAAGCAATTATGTTTCATCACGAATTATAGAAGCAGAGTTTGAACAGCTGCCTGAAAAAATTGATATTCCGTATGTTACTGTCAGTGATGTTGATAAAAACAGAATGAAAAAGGTCATCACATTTGATACCAGCAAAACAAGCATAAATTCGTTGATGAGTACCCTGCTCAACAATTACAGCATCAAGGATATTTCAGTAAAAGAGCCTGAAATTGATGCGATAATCAGTGATATTTATCAGGGCAAAATCATTGTACATTGAGTACGGAGGTGCAAAATGAGTACTTACATACAATTTGCCGCCATTAAATTCAGGAATAATATGGCTTACCGTTTTGAGTACATAATGGGGATTCTGAATACTGTTCTGAATTTTTTGGTGTATTGGTGTATATACAAGGCTTTGTATGGCGGAGCAAATGAGATTGACGGAATTACCTTTTCAATGGTAACTACAAACTTTATAATTTCGCTCGGTTTGACAAATGCTTTTTCAAAAAATGAAATGTTTTTACAGGATAAAATCAAACAGGGAACAATAGCAAACGAGCTTCTTAAGCCTGTGAATTTTAAATTCAGAATGCTGTTTGAGGATTTGGGTGACGGCTTTTTTAAAGTGGTTTTCAATTTTCTGCCTGCTGTGATAATTGCAATGCTTTTTACTGAAATGATGCCGCCTGCCAGAATTTTTGGCTTTGTTCTCTGCCTCGTCAGTGCAGTGCTGGGATATATTGTATTGTGGTATATAAGCTTTATAGTTCAGACCTTGGCTTTCTGGCTGTTTAATGTCTGGGGATTGATTACAATAAAAAATGTAATAGTAAATATTTTCTCGGGTGCTTTACTTCCGCTTTGGTTTATGCCACAACCTGTTCTGAATATTATTAAGTTCACACCGTTTGATTCTATTTACTTCACACCTGTTCAGCTGTATCTCGGACAACTGCAGGGTTATGAAATACTGTTGAATTTTGGTAGGCAGGTTTTGTGGATAGCAATACTTTATTTTATCGGCGAGCTTTTGTGGAATAAAGGAATCAAAAGACTTATAGTGCAGGGAGGATAAGTTATGAAAGATATAGTTTCTCTGTTTTTTGCTTATGCAAAATCAGGTATAAAAACACGCTTTCAATATAAGCTTGACTCCGTAGTTTCGTCTTTTGCCGTGTTTTTCAGAGAAGCGGCAGGAATTATTGCAATGTATTTTGCTTTGCTTAAATTTGATACAATCAATAACTGGAATATCAACGAGCTTATGTTTCTGTTCAGCCTGATTTTTATTACATATGGAATTTTTATTGTCTTTTTTATGGCTTTGCGGGACTTTTCCGACTGGATAAAGCACGGTGATATAGACAGAGTAATGGTAAGACCTCGTGGAATACTCACTCAACTTGTGCTGTGCGGTGCAGACTGGCTTGCAGCACTCGGTCACGGAACATTGGGCATTACACTTTTTATTTTGTCAGCCAATAATGTGGGTGTGGAATGGAACGCTGCGACTATTCTGTACTATGTTATTTCAATTGCAAGCGGTGTCCTTATACAAGGTGCAGTTTTTCTGTTTTTCTCAGCAATCAGCATTTATTTTATAGAAACACAGAGCTTAAAAGAAATTATGTACTGGAATCTGAGAAAATTTGCCGGTTATCCGATTAGCATTTATAATAAGTTCATACAGTCACTGCTGATATTTGTAGTGCCGTTTGCATTTGTGAATTACTTTCCGGCACAGTTCTTGCTGCGCAAGCCTGATATGTCGACGTATCCCGAATGGTTTATGTATATTTCACCGTTTGTAGGAATCATACTTTATATCATCGCTTACTTTTTCTGGAAGTTCAGTATGAGGTATTATAAAAGTACCGGTAATTAAGGTTTATTGCAAAATATAAAATGGCAGACGCATAACATTAGTAAGTTTCAATTTAGCGATTATAGCTAAATTGAAGTGTGATGATTTGTACAATATAAACGACAAAATCATCACCTTATGTTATGCGTCTGCCAACTTAATTTTTGCTCAAAAACAAGAAAAAGCCCGATTAAATCGAGCTTTTCAGGGTGGTGCGGGCGACAGGACTTGAACCTGCACATCGGTTGACACTAGAACCTAAATCTAGCGCGTCTGCCAATTCCGCCACGCCCGCACGTGTGTATTTCAACAAGTTAACCTTGCGAAAATCAAAATATTAAATTGTTTCACCGAGGTAGCGTGACCTAAATCTAGCGCGTCTGCCAATTCCGCCACGCCCGCGAATATGTTTAATTAGAAAAATCACAAATATTATTATACAAAAAAATTCATGATTTGTCAATCACTAATTCAATATATAAATTTTATTTGTCAGATTTCCAAGGCCTTGATTTCCCGAGCCAACCTTTACTGTGCCAGTAGTTCTTGTCCGCTTCATTAAAACCGTTCTTTTGAGCAATATGCATAACGAAAAAGAACACTCTTGTAATCAATCCCACTCGAACTTTACCGTTGTGTTTCTTTATTTTTCTTGCCACTCGAGATGTTTTCTTATCAATCTTATTTTTAACTTTATCACTAAGATGAGAATATCTCGTTTCAAAAACAGCGAGACCTATTTTATATCTTTTGGTAATTCCCCAAAAGAATAAGCTGTGTGACATATCCTTGTTAGCGGATCTCATACCTGCGCCTGCTGCTGTGGATACGCATACAGCTTGTTTTGAGAACATTGTTTCTTCAGGACGATGTACCATCCACATATAGCCGTAATGGTCAAGAAGCGCTTTCATTGCCCCGGTGCTGTGAAAAACATAAACAGGACTCGCGAGAATAATAACATCAGCTTCAAACATAGCATTTGTAATAGGCTTTAGCTTGGTATAATGGGGGCACATTTTTTCAGATTTTGTAAAACAGTTTGTACATCCTATGCAAAATTCTCCAAAATCCATTGGAAGAAAAAACTCAGTAATTTCGCCGCCGATTTTGTTTGCCAACATTCTAGCTGTATGATATGTAGAGCCTTTATGATTCTGACCATTAATAATAACAATTTTCATAAAATCCTCCTGGAACATTATGTTATTTACAACTATATTATATAAACTATATTATCGCAATATCTAAAAATAAAGCTCGGCTTAAAAACCGAACCCAAATACAATATTCAATTGTTTCACCGAGGTAGCGTAACCTAAATCCAGCATATCTGCCAATTCCGCCACGCTCGCAAATTTATAAAATGCAAAATGCAGAGTGCATAATGCATAATTATTTATTTAAATTTGAGGTTTTGCAAATTTTTATCAGAATACTGATAATTTCATTTATATCTGACTGCAAACTTCAAATTGTAAACTATCAATGTAATTTGTTTTATGAAGTAATTTAATCCAAGCCAAACCGGGGTGACATGCTAGTTCAGTGCAAATAAGCTTATTACGTCATAAATATAAGGACTTTTACGTATATATGCATTACTAGTCTTCAGCTAGGGCTGATAGCTTTTTGATACACTTTTCGCAGACCATCTTCCCCTTAAAGCTCGTAATATTATCAGCACTGCCGCAGAATATACAAACAGGACTGTATTTTTTAAGCATTATGCCGTCTTCATCGGTGAAGACCTCGAACGTGTCCCCTCCGTTAATTTCAAAGGTTTTTCTGATTGGAGCCGGAATAAGGATTCTGCCGAGGTTGTCGATATTACATAAAAATCCGGCGGGTTTCATTGTAGCATCCTCCCTTTTAAAAGATAATTATTTTATATTTTGTAGCAATTATACCAATTTATGGCATAATTGTCAAGCCTTGTTCATAAATTGTTGAAAAATCGGTGATTATATGATGAATTACATTTGGTCAGGGATAATAATACTTAGCATTATCTATGCGCTTTTCAGCGGCGGTACAGCTGCAGTGAGCGACAGCGTGTTTGAAGGCTGCAAAAGCGCACTTGCGCTGATTGCGGCAACTGCGGGAATGATGGTGTTTTGGTCTGGAGTGATGAAGGTCGCAGACAAAAGCGGGATTACCAAAGCTGTGGCAAGGATATTCTCCCCTGTTTTTAAAAAATTCATGCCCGAACACTGCAATGACAAGGAGATATGCAACGCTGTATCCATGAATATCTCAGCAAATCTGCTCGGGCTTGGAAACGCAGCCACCCCGCTCGGACTTGAAGCAATGAGACTAATGAAAGCTAAAACCGGAGGAAATGAAGCGAGCAATTCCATGGTTATATTTGTAGTGCTTAACACCGCCTCAATACAGCTCGTACCTACTACCGTAGCTGTGCTCAGAAGTGAAAACGGCAGTACAGACCCCATGGGAATAATAGTAAATGTCTGGCTTTGCTCTGCGGCGGCGCTCATTGTTGGAATAACAATGGCGAAAATACTTGAAAAAAGCAAGCCCAGCTCAAGGAGATTATCAAGGTGAATATAGGTATATATGTGATCCCCTGCGTACTGCTTATTATTCTCTTAACCGCTCTGATAAAAAGGGTAGCGGTTTTTGAATCCTTTTTAGAGGGAGCACGTGCAGGGATAGGCTCGGTTTTTAAGATAGCGCCCTCGATTATCGGGCTTGTCTGCGCAGTGACCATGCTGCGCTCCAGCGGGCTTTTGGACGCCGTTATCTCCCTTCTCTCCCCCGTATTAGAACCGCTCGGCTTCCCTGCCGAACTCACACCTCTCGCATTAGTCCGCCCGGTGTCGGGAAGCGGAGCGCTGGCTGTACTCGATGACATATACAGAAGCTTCGGCGCTGACAGTTTTATAGGAAAAGCAGCCAGCGTGATGATGGGTTCGACCGAAACCACCTTCTATGCTATTGCCGTTTACTATGGCAGCGTCGGCATAAGCAAAACCCGCCACACAGTGCCCTCGGCGCTGATGGCGGATTTTACGGGAATGGCTGCGGCTGTGCTCAGCGTCAGGCTGCTGGGATAATCAGCTTTTACCCTCACGCTTGGGAAGTCTGAACACCTTGTGCAGCAGGGCTTTTCCGTTGAAAGGAATAAGAGGATATAGATATCCCTTGCCGGAAACTGTCTTATTGGTTAAAACGGCAAAGCAAACAAAAGCGAAACCCAAAACAAAGCCTATTACACCAAAAAGCTCTATAAAAACAAGCCAGATAACCCTCATAAATTTCAATGCATAGCTCAGCTCGTAGCTGGGCTGTGAATAGTTTGCAATGGCCACAAACGCCATATAAAGTATCGCCTCACTGCAAAACCAGCCGGAGCTAACCGCAAAGTCGCTCAAAGCTATAGCGCCGATTATACTCACGGCGGTACTGAGGGTTGAAGGGGTGTTGAGCGAGGCAAGCCGCAGACCGTCTATGGCTATTTCCAGGATAATCAGCTGCCAGAATATAGGGACATGGATCTCCTCAGTCACAAGCACAAAGCTAAAAGCGTTGGGAACATTGCCGGGATATTTAAGCGCAAGCAGCCAAATCGGAGTAATTACCAAGGCGGCTAATGTCACTATAAGCCTTGCAAGTCTCAGGTAAGTTCCTGTTATCGGGGAAAAGTAGTAATCTCCTGCATCCTCCATTACATCAAAGATCGAGGTTGGCAAAACGAGAGCCGAGGGCGAGTTATCCACCAAGATAACTATATTTCCCTCGAGCAGTGCAGACGCCGCTGAGTCGGGCCGCTCGGTATATTTAATTTTCGGAAACGGATTATACCATTTCCTCCCGAACATAAGCTCGACAAGGCTCTCCTGGTTCATCGTCAGAGAATCACAGTCAATACTGTTTAGCTTTGATTTAATCTTATCAAGGAGCTTTTTATCAGCCCTGCCGTCCATATACATAAGCGCAATATCGGTTTTAGAGCTCTTCCCTATTACAAAGGATTTAACTATAAGCTCAGGCGAGCGTATTCTGCGGCGAATCAGTCCCGTGTTGGCTATCAGCGTTTCCACAAAGCCGTCGTGACTGCCCACCAGAACCTTGTCCCTTTCAGGCTCTGCTGTGTCTCTTTGAGGGTAGGTTCTGCCGTCGATCAAAATAGCCTTATCAAAGCCGTCTATTATTAACGCCGAGACGCCAGCAAAAACATTGGCGGCAATCTTATGCTCGTCATGCTCGGTAGAAGCCTCAAGGTTGGGCATACAGCACTCTAAAAAGCTGTCGGCGCTGCGCATGAAGCTTTCGTCATTGACGGAGTAGATATATTCAAGCACCTTCTCCATCACGCTGTCCTTTATCAAGCCATCTACAAAGTAAAGCCTTGCTTTTCTGCCGTTAATTTGCAGCCTGCGGTCTATAAGGTCAAAGCTCTCACCGCTGTTAAGCACATTTTCAAGTATGATTACATTGCTCTTTAAATCTGTACACAGAGACACGCTACCACTCCTTTGAGCTTATTATGCCAAAAAAGCAAAAAAATACCCTGAGCAATTCAAATCGCTCAGGGTATTTCACTGTCACTTTAGCCTTATACAGTGTCTCTCACGGAAGCCCGCATTACTGCACTGATTCAAGCTCTATGCCAAGCTCCTTGAGCTGCTCGTCATCAACCGGAGAGGGAGCGTTGGTCATCAGCTCGCTTGCGTTTTGCACCTTCGGGAAGGCGACAACGTCTCTGAGTGTAGAGGCACCAACCATCTGCATGACAAGCCTGTCAAGTCCGATTCCCATTCCGCCGTGGGGCGGTGCGCCGTACTTAAATGCGTTTGTAAGGAAGCCAAACTTAGCCTCTATCTCTTCGTCCGTCATTCCAAGCATATCAAACATCTTTTTCTGAAGCTCGGGGTTAGTAATTCTGATTGAACCCGAGGACAGCTCAACTCCGTTTAATACCATGTCGTATGCTTTTGCGTAAACCTGACTTTTATCCGAATCGAGCTTATCAAGGCAATCATCGGTCGGTGAGGTAAAGGGATGGTGCATAGCGACCCACTCGCCGGTTTCTTCGTCCTTCTCAAAGAACGGGAATTCAACCACCCAAAGGAAGTTAAAGCCCTCGGAGATGATATCAAGTCTCTTGGCTACGGTAAGTCTCAAGGCCCCTAAAACCGAGAGCACAAGGCTGCGGTTTGTATCGGCTACGATAAACACAACGTCTCCCTTTTCCGCTCCGGCTCTGTCGAGGATTGCCTCCATCTCGCTGTCGGTCATAAACTTTGCAAAACTCGAGGCTATACCGTCGTCTGTCATTCTTATATAGGCAAGGCCCTTAGCTCCTATTCCCCTCGCCTGCTCGGTGAGCTTATCTATCTCCTTGCGGCTGTAGGTCTTTACGGCGTTTTTAGCTGTGAAGGCTCTTACAATACCGCCTCCGTCAATCGCAGACTTAAACACGCCAAAGGAGCAGTCCTTGACGATATCGGTAAGGTCATAAAGCTCCATTCCAAAGCGTGTATCGGGCTTATCTGAACCATAGCGTTCCATAACCTCGTCGTACTTATATCTCGGGAACGGGGTAGGAATATCTACATCCAACACCTCTTTAAACAGCCTCTTTATATATCCCTCGGTCAAAGAGAGGATATCCTCCATATCGACAAAGGACATCTCATAGTCAATCTGAGTGAACTCAGGCTGGCGGTCTGCTCTCAAGTCCTCGTCACGGAAACAGCGGGCAATCTGCATATATCTGTCAAAGCCCGCAACCATGCAGAGCTGTTTGTACATCTGTGGCGACTGCGGAAGAGCATAAAAGCTTCCCTTGTGTATTCTGGACGGAACAAGGAAATCCCTCGCTCCTTCAGGTGTAGATTTGATGAGCATTGGTGTTTCTATCTCGACAAAGCCGTTCTCGTCAAAATAATCCCTGGTTACCTTCGCTATCTTATGGCGCAGCAGAATGTTTCGCTGTAAATCGGGACGGCGCAAATCAAGATAACGGTACTCAAGTCGGGTGCTCTCGCCGGTTTTACAGCTTTCAACTATCTCGAAGGGAGGGGTTTCGCTCTCGTTTAAGATTCTCAGCTCATCCACCCTTATCTCGACCTCGCCCGTGGGAATATCCGGATTTTTTGCGCTTCTCTCGCACACAGTGCCGACTACGCCGAGAACATATTCGCTCCTGACGGTTGACGCCTTTTCAAATATCGCCCTGTCGGTGTTCTCATCAAAGGCGAGCTGAACTATGCCCGTACGATCCCTGAGGTCTATAAAAATCAACTGTCCGAGGTCTCTCTGTCTTTGAACCCAGCCGAACACAGTTACCTGCTGTCCGACATTGCCGATGTTCAGTTCTCCGCAATAATTGCTCCTTTTCATTCCCGTCATAAATTCTGCCATTTCTATTCCCCCGCTTAATCCTTTTTATCCTCTTTATTCAGAAAAACAGCCTTAGCCGAGTTATGTGCGCTGGCTGAAATAAATTCATTGAGAAAACGCCCGTCGAGGCTTATCTCAGTCTTTTCTCCGCTCTCCATATTCTTGAGCTCAGCCTTATTTGAGTCGATCTCGTTGTCGCCGAGCACGAGGCTGAACTTGGCTCCAATCTTGTCGGCGTACTTCATCTGCGCTCTCAGGCTTCTGCCGACTATATCGGTTTCGGCGTGCATTGAAGTGCTCCTCACCTGAGCCAAAAGCTCAAACGCCTTTGACTGAGAGCGCTTGCCCATAGTGGCGATGTATAGCTCGCACTCATCATTATTCGGGATTTCAGCGCCCATGGCTTCAAGCAGGGCGAGCAATCTCTCGATTCCAAGAGCGAAGCCCAAAGACGGCAAATGCTGACCGCCGAGCTCCTCAATCAGCCCGTCGTATCTTCCGCCGCCGCAGACCGTGCCCTGAGCGCCGAGCTCGTCGGTGACAAACTCAAACACCGTGCGTGTGTAGTAGTCAAGTCCTCTGACGATTTTGGGATTTATGCTGTATTTTACCCCTGCGCTATCAAGCAATGATTTTACTTCCTCGAAGTGCTCTTTACAATCGTCACAGATATAATCGAGAACAACAGGAGCGCCCTTGGCAATCTCAGAGCAAACGGGACTTTTGCAGTCCAAAATTCTCATCGGATTTCTCTCTAGACGAGAAAGACAGGTCTCGCAAAGCTGATCCTTATACTGAGAGAAATACTCCTTGAGAGCCTCGTAGTACTTAGCCCTGCACTCAGGGCAGCCGATGGAGTTTAGCTCGAGCCTGAGCTTATCGCCTATATAAAGTCTGTCAAATATGCTCTGAGCGGCGCAGATCATCTCTGCATCAGCCGCCGGGCTTTCGCTGCCGTAGGTTTCCATGCCGAACTGGTGGAACTCACGGTAGCGGTTAGCCTGCTTTTTCTCATAGCGGTAGCAGGGCGTTATGTAGTAAACCTTGACCGGAAGTCCGTCGTTGTAAAGAGCGTGCTCTAAAAGCGCTCTGGCCGCTCCTGCCGTACCCTCGGGCTTGAGCGTAAGAGAAGTGCCTCCCTTGGTGTTAAAGGTGTACATCTCCTTTTGCACTATATCGGTAGTATCGCCTACTCCCCTTTGAAAAAGCTCGGTGTGCTCGAACACCGGCGTGCGTATTTCTTTAAAGCCGTAGGCGCTCGCTTCGCTTCTCATAAGCTGCTCAAGGAACTGCCACTTGTAGCTGTCCTTCGGCAAGACGTCCTCGGCGCCGTAAACTCTCTTGGTAATGAGTGCCATATAAAAATCCTCCGATTGCTAAATAAAATAATCCGCATTGTGCGTACACGGTATTATTTTATCACAAACCGGAGGATATTGCAGTAGTTTGGGAAAAAATATTTTCTATGACTTAAAAGAAATTCTCCACAAAATTTGATAAAATTAGATTTTGCCCTTTTCAAATCTGTGGATATATTATATTATTATTAATGTAAAAACAGCGGCAAAGGAGGAAGATTTATGCCCGACGATAAGGGACTTCACTCAGGACACAGAAACAGAATGAGGGAAAAATTCATTCACACCTCGCTCGACGGGTTTGAAACCCACGAGGCGCTCGAGCTGCTGCTTTACTATGCTATTCCACGCAAAGACACCAACCCCATAGCCCATAAGCTGCTCGATGATTTTGGCTCGCTGTCGGCTGTGTTTGACGCACCGCTGGACAGCCTGAAGCAGAGCGGGCTGAGCGAAAATGCAGCGGTTTTTATAAAGCTGATTCCAAATATTTGCAGGCTTTATTTAGACGACAAAAACAGCGGAGATAAGGTGGTTGACGTATCAAATATCGGTGACAGGCTGGTGCATAAATTCATAGGGCGAGATTATGAGACTGTCTATCTTTTGCTGCTCGACGCTAAGTGCAAGGAGCTGTACTGTGGAATTATCAACAAGGGTTCAGTAAATTCCACCGACTTATATGTGCGCTCAGTGATTGAGAAGATAATGATGTACAACGCAGTTTACGCCGTGCTCGCACACAACCACCCGAGCGGACTTGCCCTCCCCTCTGTCGCAGATATCAATACCACCATAAGCCTTGCAAAATCACTTCGCTTAGTCGGCACAAGACTTTTGGACCACATAGTAGTGGCGGACGAGGACTATGTTTCGATGAAGCAGTCACATCTTTGCGACGAAGCTTTTACATAAAACATAGCATAAGTACAATTATATATAAAACGGCGTTCGGCAGCTATAACCGCCGAACGCCGTTTTTATTACAATTAGCCCTGCCCATATAAGCTCCCAATAACAAATCGAAAGCTTATTCTGCGTTAAAAATCTCGTCTTTTAGCTGGCTTACAACGAACTCATAGACATTATTGCTTATATCACCGCACTTGAGCATAGTCATCAGCTTGTATGCTGTCATAATGAGGCTACACTCTTCTGCTGTAACCTCATTCAAATTTATATTTTTTACCGCTTCTTTGTCTTTATTCACAATATCGCTCCTCTCGCAGGTGTTTGTAAAATTTCAAATCCGACAATTTTATCCACATACTAAATCATTATTTTACAACGTGTGAAATATTATCTCTGTGATAATTATACACTTACGAGAGTGAATTTTCAAGTTTTATTGAAGTATTTTCAACAATCTTGTCAAAATTTAAATCTTCGCCTGTGTGACAAGCTCGTTTGAGCACACTGCAACGATTGCAAAATTAAAAACCGCACCTATGTAATTTATCAAGAAGCTTCATCTGTCAACAAAAAAGGCCGGATATATATCCGACCTAAATCTGCTGTGAACTTTTATATGTAGAAATCAAATAGAAATCTCCATGGCTATCTTGTAAAGGTCATAATCGAACTTGCGCTTCATATTCAAAGCCTCAGTAATATCGAAGTCAACAATCTTGCTGTCAACCATGGCTACAACACGGTTGCCTATACCCTGTGAAAGCAGCTCGACTGCCTTATGACCCATAGCGCTGGCTACAACACGATCTCTGAGTGTTGGAGAGCCGCCGCGCTGTACATGACCCAAAACAGTTGCTCTGGATTCAATACCGGTCTTAGCCTCTATTGTCTTTGCAAGCTCCTCTACTCCGCCTACTCCCTCAGCTACAACGATGATAAAGTGCTTCTTGCCGCTGCGCTGTGAAGAAAGCATACGCTGGATTACGTCCTTATCTAGGTCAAAGGGAACTTCGGGAACAAGAATTGATGTTGCTCCTATTGCAATACCCGTCTGCAAAGCGATATCGCCGCAACGTCTTCCCATTACCTCTACAACGCTGCATCTGTCATGTGACTGAGCAGTGTCTCTGATTTTATCCACCATCTGCATTGCGGTGTTCATGGCGGTGTCAAAGCCAACTGTGTACTCGCTGCAGGCGATGTCGTTGTCAATAGTTCCCGGGATTCCTACACAGGGAATACCCTCGCCTGTGAGGTCTCTTGCGCCTCTGAACGAGCCGTCTCCTCCGATTACAACTACACCCTTTACACCAAGCTCACGGCAGGTGTCGGCTGCCTTCTTTACACCGGCAGGGGTGTTGTACTCTTCACTTCTGGCAGTGTAGAGAATTGTTCCGCCGATATGAATTATATTTGAAACCGAACGCAGGTTCATCTCGAAAACATCGCCGTTGAGCAGACCGTTGTAACCTCTGTGCACTCCAATAACCTTCATACCCTTTTGAATAGCAGAGCGGGTTACAGCTCTTACGGCTGCGTTCATTCCCGGCGCATCGCCTCCGCTTGTTAATACAGCAATAGCTTCTTGTGACATAAACAGAACCTCCGATATATACAAAATTTGATATGCTTTCTTTTCACTCAGCTATTATTATAGTACAGAAGCCCGATGATAATCAAGCCTTTTTTACCCTTTTTTTAAAAAATGTTAAAGGTTTAACAAGGATTTACTTTGATTTTACATAAGTGAAATTGCCGGATAATAAAATTTAAATTTTCATCCGCTTGACCACAACATTCTCCTGACCTATCCTTCGTTTCAGTTCTTTTTCAAGCACGGGATTTAAGTGCACCCACATATTTCTCGGGGCTTTTACATATCGTTTTTCGTCTGAAAGATATAAAATCAAGGGGGTGGAGCCGTCAAAAACATCGAGCAGCAGCTTTGCCTCGGCATATTCCTGACTTTCAAAGCTCGGCACCTTTAGACACAGGCAGGTTATGCCGGGAGTTGTATTATTTGCTCCCGAATTATTCATATGCGCAGTTTTAGCCTTAGCTGAAGCGGCGTTTATAAGCTGCTCAATGTGCTCTTTATCGGGAGCGAGCTTGATAACATTGCACAGCACCTTGGGCTCTTCATCCTCACGGACGCTGACTGTGCCGTGGATATCCACTATATTTCCTTCCAATATTGCGTTTGATGACTCTCTCATAGGCTGAGGAAAAACTATAACCTCCATCGAACCGCTCATATCCTCAACTGTTACGAAAGCCATCATGTCGTTCTTTTTCGTGGATTTTAGCTTTACCGCTGTAATTATAGCGAGCAACCTGACCTGCTGGCCGTCGCGATATGCGCTCTGCTCCGAGTGCTCCACTATTTTTCCTATGGAATCGACTCTGAGCCTTTTTAAATACGGTGCATATTCCTTCAACGGGTGACCGCTGAGAAACATTCCCGTTGTCTCTCTCTCCATAGTAAGCTTGTCTTTTTCGCTGAAATCACTCATTCTCCTCAGATCTATACTGCTCTCGTTTTCGGCATCGCCGAACAGGCTGAGCTGTCCAAACGCCGTATGCTTGCGGTCATATTCAAGACTGTCCATAACCGTTTGCGCATTCATCAGCATTTCACGCCGATTGAGATCCATCTGGTCGAGCGAACCGCTTTTGATGAGGCTTTCCAGCGCCCTGCTGTTTAAGCCTCTGCCGCACAGCCTTTTACAGAAATTATAGTAGCTTGTAAAACGACCTCCCTGCTCTCTTTCGGAGATTATAGCTTCAATCACATTCTTGCCGAGGTTTTTAATAGCAAGCAGCCCGAAACGTATATTGTCCCCCGAAACAGTGAAGCCCATGTTGCTGATATTTACATTGGGAGGAAGAACCCTTATACCGAGCCTGGCACACTCCGCTGTGTAGGAGGCGAGCTTATTGGGATTGTCGAGAACGCTGGTGAGCAGAGCCGCCAAATATTCCTTCGGATAGTGACACTTCATCCACGCTGTTTTGTATGCCACGTTTGCGTACGCCGCCGCGTGTGATTTGTTAAAGGCATAGGAAGCAAAGCTCTCCATCTCGCTAAAAATCGAAAGAGCTACAGCCCTGTCAACGCCGCGGCGCAGACAACCCTCGACCTCTATATTGCCGTTTTCATCCTGAAGTCCGTTTAAGAATATCTCTTTTTCTCTCTCCATGACGTCGTGCTTTTTCTTGGACATGGCTCTGCGGACTATATCCGCTCTACCCAGGCTGTAGCCGGCAAGGCTTCTGAATATCTGCATTACCTGCTCCTGATATACTATACAGCCGTAGGTTACCTCCAAAATCGGCTTTAGCAGCGGGTGTTTGTAAGTTATGTTGTCCGGGTGGTGACGGTTTTCGATGTACCTCGGGATTGAGTCCATCGGTCCGGGTCGATAAAGGGAGATTACCGCTATCAAATCCTCTATCGAGTTCGGCTTGAGCTGCATGAGAACATTCTTCATTCCGGCAGACTCAAACTGGAACACTCCGTCCGACTGCCCTTTTGAGAGCATATCGAAAACCTCGGGGTCGCTCTCGTCGATATCAGATTGACTGTAATTGGGGTTTGAAGCGAGTATCATGTCCTCGGCTTCCTTTAGCACGGTAAGATTTCTAAGCCCGAGGAAATCCATCTTCAAAAGCCCCAGCTCCTCAAGGGTAGTCATAGTATATTGAGTGACTACAGCCTCGTCATTTTTTGCCAGTGGCACATAGGTGCTCACCGGATCTCTGGTAATTACCACGCCGGCGGCGTGGGTGGTGGCGTGGCGGGGCATTCCTTCAATCCCTATAGCCGTATCTATTAAAGTCTTGACCTGCTGCTCGTTTTGATACCTCAGCTCAAGCTCCTTGGAAACCTGCAGAGCCTTGCTGATAGTCATTCCAAGCTCGTTGGGGACGAGCTTTGCAACAGAATCCACTGCTGCATAGGGCATGCCCAAGGCCCTGCCTACGTCTCTGATCGCTCCCCTTGCAGCCATTGTACCGAAGGCTATAATCTGGGCGACATGATCAGCGCCGTATTTTCTGATTACATAGTCGATGACCTCCTGCCGTCTGTCCTTGCAGAAGTCAACGTCGAAATCCGGCATACTGACTCGCTCCGGGTTTAAGAATCTTTCAAACAGGAGGTTGTACTTTATGGGGTCGATTCCTGTGATACCCATACAGTATGCCGCCAGGCTTCCCGCACCCGAGCCTCTGCCCGGGCCTACGGGAATATCCTGTGATTTAGCGTAATTTATAAAGTCACCGACTATCAAAAAGTAGTCTGTATAACCCATCTCCTTGATAATCGAAAGCTCATAGTCGAGCCTTTGACATATTTCTTTATCCGGCTTTTCGCCGTAGCGCTCATGCAGCCCTTTTACACACAGATCCTTAAAATACTCAAAGTGGTCTAAATTGTCCGGAACCTCAAAATGCGGCAGCTTTGTCTTTCCAAATTCAAACTCGACATTGCATCTTTCCGCTATTTCAACCGTATTGTCGGCAGCCTGCGGACATTCGGGAAACAGTGAGCGCATCTCCTGCTCTGATTTCAAGTAAAACTCGTCTGTTGTAAACTCCATCTTATCCGGATCACTCATAGTGTGGTTGGTCTGAATACACAACAGAATTTGATGAAGATAGGAATCCTCTTTTTTTATATAGTGGCAATCGTTCGTCATTACAAGCGGAATTCCTGTCTGCTCGGAAATCTTTATCAAATGTTCCGCTACGTTTGCCTCCATATCAATATTGTGATTTTGCAGCTCAAGGTAGAAATTCCCCTGTCCGAAAAGCTCGTTATAGTATATCGCTTTTTTCCTTGCACCCTCTATATTCCCGGAGCTGATTAATCTGGGTATCTCACCCGCAAGGCAGGCGGAAAGGCAGATCAACCCCTCGTGGTGGCTTTCAAGCAGACTGTCGTCAATCCTAGGTTTGTTATAAAACCCCTCTATCCAAGCTTGGGACAGGATTTGGGCGAGATTTTTGTAGCCTGTGTTATTCTCGCAAAGCAGCACCATATGATAATTCGCACGGTCGAGCTCGCCGTTTTTATCAAATCTGCTGTTCGGCGCCACATAGACCTCGCAGCCAATGATCGGCTTCACTCCGTACTTTTTACACAGCTTATAAAAATCCACGGCACTGTACATAGCACCGTGGTCAGTAACCGCTACAGCGTCCATTCCCATTTCTTTGACTGTTTTGACAAACGGCTCCAGCCTGCACGCTCCGTCAAGCAGGCTGTACTCGCTGTGGTTGTGAAGATGAACAAAAGCCATGACTTCCTCCTATATTTCCTCGGCTATCTCAAGTATCCTCTTCATTCTGTGATTCGCTCCGCTTCGGCTGATCGGCGGCGAGAGCAGCTCGCCCAAGTCTCTGAGCGAATGTTCGGGATTTTCAAGCCGAAGCTGTGCTATACTCTTTAAATCATCGGGCAGGGAGTCAAGCCCCCGCACCCTCTTTATCTTCTCTATCGCCTCTATCTGCACTGCGCTCGCCTTGGCTGTTTTGTTGATATTTGCAATTTCAGAATTTGTCTTTCTGTTTACAGAATTTCTTATACTCTTTAAAATTTTCTCCTGCATCAGTTCCATAGACGCAAGCGGCGCTCCGATAAATGCGAGGAGGTCGGCTATCTCCTCGCTGTCCTTGATATAGGCGATAAACATTCCCTTGCGGTTTAGCTGTCTCGGCTCCCTGCTGCGGGGAGAAACCTCGGAAATAAGCCTGCACAAATCCATGCAAAGGTTTTTATATGGAACCGAGAACTCCAGATGATAGTCCTTTTTCGGGTCGGACACACTTCCGCAGCACAGAAACACTCCCCTCAAAAAGGCGGCTACTGCTCCCTCATCCTCGAGATTTGCCCTGTTTATACGCAAATTAATATCACGGGACGAATGACCCAGCTCGGAATAAATTCTGCGGCAGTCATCCTCAAGCGGAATACTCAGAGTAAAGAGGCGGCTTTGGTCTTTCTTGCCGGTAAGCGCAGTCTTTTTCTCTGTTATTGCCTGAAAGCTTGAGCTGATGAGCTCTGAAAACCTTGAGGCGGTGTAGGGATTTTCAGTGCTGAACACCATTTTACTCTCCGAAAAAACCTTCGCAAAAAGCAAAAAGCCGTAGCACTCCGCACGGCTACAGCTGACGCTTTGGCTGTCGCAGCTGCACAGTTCTTTTTTTGCTTCAAATGAAAATGACATAGTCTCAGTCCTTACGCTTTACGAATATCCCTGTGATGAACCGCAGCAGGCTGACCGATTTCAATCAGATGTTCGTACATCTTTCCTGCCAAGGTAACGCTGCGGTGCTTGCCGCCGGTACAGCCGAAGGCCATTATCAGCTGGCTTTTCCCCTCCTTGATGTATAAAGAGAGGGCATAGTCAATATAATCCTCTATCTTCTTGTATAGGGTTTGGGTCTGCTCCCACTTAAGTACATATTCCCTGACCTCGCTGTCAAGACCTGTTTTATATTTAAGCTCCTCAACATAAAACGGGTTTGGCAGGCAGCGCACATCAAATACCAAATCCGCCTCCATGGGCAACCCGTACTTGAATCCGAACGACATACAGGTAACGGTAAAGCCGAGGCGTCCGTCTCCCAAAAAGAGGGTGGATATCCGCTCCTTGAGCTGAGCCGCTGATAGGTTGGTTGTATCTATAACATAATCCGCGGCAGATTTTATCGGCTTTAACAGTTCCTCTTCTACCCTGACCGCACCGACTGTAGAATTTATCTCCTTGCCGGAAAGAGGGTGTCTGCGGCGGGTTGATTTATATCGGGTTAACAGCACGTTTTCCGATGCGTCCAAAAACAACACCTTAAAGCGCTTATTTTCAACCTTGAGCTTTAAAAGGTTATCTGTATAGAGCCGATAGTCGTCTTGATTTCTGATATTTGTAACCAGCGCTACCCTCTTCATCCTCTCGTCGCTTGAATTTGAACAGAGGTCATAGAAGGTTGTTATCAGTGCGGCAGGAAGATTATCAACACAGTAAAAGCCTATATCCTCAAGCGAGTGCATAGCGACCGTCTTGCCTGCGCCCGAAAGTCCTGAAATAATTAAAAACTCCATTATATCGCCTCCTGTTACAGCTTGCCGACCGGTCTTACCTCACACTCCAGCTCAACGCCGAATTTATCCTTTACAGTTGATTTAATATGTTCTATAAGCTTCAGCACATCATCACAGCTTGCATTGTCGTTGTTTACTATAAAGCCAGAGTGTTTGGGGCTTACCATTGCCCCGCCGACAGAATATCCTTTAAGGCCGCAATCCTGAATCAAAGCTCCTGCAAAATATCCCTCGGGTCGCTTAAAAATACTGCCCGCACTGGGATACTCCAGCGGCTGCTTATCCTTGCGCCTTTGCATATAATCGTCCATGCGGCGGCTTATCTCAGCTTTGGAATCCTTATGAAGCCTGACGGTGATTCCGGTGATTATATGGCCGTTTTCCGCATAGGCGCTGTGACGATAACCAAGACCGAGCTCATCTCCGGTCAAAGCTCCGCACTCCCCCGAACGAGTGATGTGGTTTGCCTGAAACATGATATCCTTCATTTCTCCGCCGTACGCCCCTGCATTCATAAAAGCGGCTCCGCCCACGCTGCCCGGAATCCCCCAGGCAAACTCAAGCCCCGACAGTCCGTTGTCACAGGCATAGCGGCACAGGCTTGCAAGACTTGCCGCAGCCCCGCAGTAGATTGTATCGTCCTCGACAAGCGTCATTTTCTTAAAATCTCCGTCGAGCTTTATCACCACCGAGTCAATTCCCTTGTCAGAAACCAGAAGATTTGAACCCTTGCCCAGAACAAATACCGAAGCCTTGAGCTCATCGCATTTTTTTAGTAGCGCTTTAAGCGCAGAAAGACTCGGCACGAAAATCAGCAACCGAGCCGCTCCTCCGATTTTAAAGGTGGTGTAGCGGCTCATCGGCTCGTTTTCACGCACGGTACAGCCCTTTGAAAGTGCCAGCTGCTTTATATTCTCAAAATCCATAATAAATTTCTCCCAGTTATACAGAGATTCCGTTTTTAATCAGAAAGCTCTTAAAACGGTCCTCATCCGAATTTACAATCAGTTCCTCAGGAAAATCAATCTCCTTCAAAAGTTTTAGCGCTTGAGGGCAGTCGCCAACCTTTGACGAAAAATGAGCGTCTGAATTGACAACTATCATAGCTCCGAATTTCTTGCATACCTTTGCAATTTCCAAGCAGTTTTTACAAGAGGACTTTCGGAAATAGAAGCTGTTGTTATTTATCTCGACAAGCTTTCCCTTTTCAGCGAATACGGGAATAACCCTTTCATAGTCGTATTTATACTCTGGAGTGCCCGAGTGGCCTATAACCTTGACATAGGGATTATCGGCAAGCTTGAGATAAGCATTGGTGCAGGAGTCTATATCCGGCTTGCCGGAGCACAATCCTCCGTGGATTGACGCCACTACCCACTCCAAAGAGGATAAAACCTCCGGCGTCATGTCCAAGTTGCCGTCTAGATCCATGACGTTTGCCTCAACCCCCTTGAGCACTCTAACCCCGTTTACATATTTTGGAATAGCACCGAGGGATTCAAAAAACCACGGCCCCGGAGAACCGGGCATGGCATAGCCGTGGTCAGTAAGCGCAATAGCGTAAAGCCCCTGCTTTGCAGCGGCTGCTATCATCTCCTGCGCCGTTGAGTAGGCGTGGGTAGAGGAGATAGTGTGAGTATGGGTATCTGCTATTAATTTCATCTTATCACAACCAATTTATATTAGTTTTTCCGTCCTTGCCGCCCGGCTCAACCTCCATACCGAGGCTTGCCAAAAGCTCCTGTGCGGCGTTGTAGCCCATCTTCTTTTGTCTATTATTCATCGCCGCTACCTCGATTATTACGGCTGTATTACGTCCGGGCTTGATGGGGATAGTAAGAATTGGCACGTTTATACCCAAAATCTCCGTGTACTCATTATCTATGCCCATTCTATCATAAACCTTGGTGCTGTCCCAAGCCTCCATATTTATGACGATATCTATTTTTTCCGTGAGCTTTACAGCGCCCATACCAAAAATGCGCCTGGCGTTGATAATACCAACGCCTCTGAGCTCTATAAAGTGACGGATATTTTCAGGAGAAGTGCCGACCAACGACTTGCTTGAAACACGCCTTATCTCAACTGCATCATCAGCAATAAGTCTGTGTCCTCTCTTTATAAGCTCGATGGCCGTCTCGCTTTTGCCTACGCCGCTGTCTCCGATGAGCAATATACCCTCACCGTAAACCTCAACAAGCACTCCGTGTCTGGTAACTCTGGGAGCAAGCTGTACATTTAGGTATGACACAAGAGACGCGCTCAGGTTCGAGGTGGTATCTGTCGAACGCAAAACCGGAACCTTGTGCATACGAGCCGCTTTCATCAGCTCGTCTAAGGGCTGGATATTTCTGGTAACAATAATAGCCGGAGGCCCTAATTTGCAGATACGCTCCAGTACGTGGAATTTCTGTTCGCTTCCGAATTTATTCAAAAAACCCGTCTCTGTATTTCCTATCAACATTATTCTCTGCGGGTCAAAAAAGTCCATAAAGCCCGTAAGCTCCAGCCCGGGACGGTTGATATCACGGGAAGATATCAGTATTTCTTTAGTATCACAGGGGGTATATTCTGTTTCGAGCGAAAGCTCCTTAATTATTTCAAACAGTGGAACTGTAAAGGTGGAATCCATTTCTACCATCCTTTCACCGGATAAATTTATTCAATTTTATTATACCTTATCACAGAAAAAATTAAAAGAGAAATTTATCTTTTTATTAACTTTTGTTTGTACCGCTCCCAAGACCTCTGTCCAAGGTATTGAGCACTTTACAAAGAGGCGGAACGCATACGCCCGCGACAAACCCGGTCACAGTTCCTGCGGCAATGGAAAGCAGCAAATAAAGCCATAGGAAGCTAAACACCCTGATATCCCACATAATCAACGCGGCAGCCGCAAGCTGAGCTGTGTTGTGGGCGGCAGCTGAGGCTATCGACACCCCGACATAGCCAAATTGTTTGATGTAAAACAATAATAGCATAACCGCCAGGCTCACTGCTCCTCCGCAAAAACTCATAAACCCCGCCATTACACCTCTGGCGACAAGTATAAACAATGATTTGACCACACAGACGCTGACCGCTCCGCCTGCTCCGACTATCGGTATAGCAACAATCACGGCAAGGTTAGCAAGCCCGAGCCTGCATCCCGGCAAAAAGAATATCGGGACTGGCAGCGCTGACTCAAGCATAGACAGCACGACCGCCGCAGCACACAGCAAAGCGCAGCGAGTGAGTTTTAAAGATTTTTTCATTTCATCACCCCACTACTGCATCGACTTCATTTGAGTCACCCTCTAGGGTAATTGATATCCTTCCGGGCAGGCAGATAATACTCTGAGATGTATTAGTTATCAGCCCCGTCTTTTCGCACAGCTTATCCGGGCAATTTGGAGAGCGAACGCTGACCCCATCAGCTATAACCAGAGTAAGCTCTATACCGTTTTCGCCCTTTATTTCATACTCTCCGTTTTCACTATAGGGATACTCGGCGGTGATTTCACCGTTCACTCTCACCACTACCATATTGGCAGACGAGGTGTTTTTCACAGCAACTAAAAACGAGACCGCAGCAATGGCAATAACTGCGGCGATGATTATTATATCCGTTTTTCTGAAAATTGGGATTTTATCCAAATTTGTCTTTGCTTTCATCTTATCACCTGTCTCGTTTATTACAGTAAGCAACTGTACAATCGGGGAAGCGTTTCCGATTGCATAGACGGATAAAAAGTTCACCTACGTCTCTGACATCTTCCGCACACATTCTCTATGCCTGCACTCAGCAGCTTACCCTCTCGGCTTAGAAATAAGCCCCTCGACACCATGTCTGCCGAGGAGCTCTATCCTGATTATTCGTTGTCAGAAATAAACTTGTAAAAATTGCAGTAGTCCGTGCGTCCATCGGCGGTAAACTTCATAGCTTCCCTCGGGTGTTGGTTTAACTGCCCTGTAATCATAAATTGAATATCATATCCCCATTTAACCCCCTGAGCCTTGAGAGGAAGGATATATTTTTCGATAAAGGTCAGCAGAGCATAGAGACTGTACTTGGGATTTCTCAAAAATCCGAGCAAAAGCTCCATTGCACAGTTTCCTGCACCCCTTCCCATTCCGCTGGCGGTAGCGTCGAGGTAGCTTACTCCGTAAGACATTGTTTCAATCGTGTTTGCAAAGGCGAGGTTTTGGTTGTTGTGTGCGTGGAAACCGATGAGCTTGTTGTATTTCTCGCCGTACTCTACATACTTTTGAGCGAGCTCAGCCGCCGACTCAGGGTAAAAATAACCGTAGGAATCGACAAGGTAGATGACATCTACACAGCTTTGGCCGAGCATATCCAAAGCCGACTCGATTTGAGACTCGTTCGCCTGACTTACAGCCATGATATTGCAGCTGGTCTCATAACCGAGGTCGTGAAAATACTGAATCATCTCCAGCGCAGCAGGAATCTGATGGATATAGCAGGCAACCCTGACCATATCTATTACGCTTTCGGATTTGGGGAGAAAGTCGTTGCGAAAATCACATCTGCCAACGTCCGCCATAACCGCAATCTTCATCGGACTTTCGTTATTGCCGACAACGGAGCGCAGCGCCTCCTCGTCGCAGAACTTCCACTTGCCAAAATCGCTCTCGTTAAAAAGCTTTTTGGAGGCCTTGTATCCAAACTCCATGTAGTCAACTCCGCACTCGATATTGGTCTTGTACAGGCTTTTTACAAACTCATCGGTGAACTCAAAGTTGTTGCAAAGTCCTCCGTCTCTTATCGTTGCGTCAACGACCTTAATATCAGGTCTTACTGTCATTAAATTTCCTTTTCTTGCCATAATGCTTCCTTTCCAATTCAACGGCAGCGCCGTTTATCTATTTCACTTTAGCGCTTTTAAGCGTTTATGTATTAAAGTTTACACCCTAAATTCAAATGTGTCAAGTAAATGATGCTTAAAATTCAACAGAAGTGCGCACGTCCCTGTACGCCTGCTCAGTAACCCAAACAGAGACCGAGCCGCCGTCAACATAAAACTCTCCATATCCCTCATTGTCGAGGGTCACAGGGTCGAGCAACCCGCCAAGCGCATTGTAAAGCTTCTGACCTGCAAGTCGCTGGCTTACCTTCATCCTCTTCTTTCCCCCATCGCTGTCAGTCATCAGAACCGCAAGGCCGGAGCCGCTGTGCCCGTCATCTCCGCTGCGAGTAAAACCGACTATGGACGAATCGTCAAAGTAGTCCGTCTGAGTTCCGTAGGCGTAGGATTTTCTGAGCTTGATAAGCTGCCTCAGTCCCGGCACAGGCTTTATCTTGTCGTGGGGAATACCGTATAAATCGCCGTAGAAAACACAGGGAAGCCCACTCTCCTGTAAAAGTATCAGCGCATAGGCTATTGGCTTGAACCACTCCGGTACAAAGGAGCTCAGAGACTGACCCGGCTGGGTGTCGTGATTATCAACGAAAGTAACCGCCTTAAAGGGGGTTGCCTTACAAAGCGAATTTTCAAGCAACTTACTCATATCAAAACCGCCGTTTGAAGTAGCAGCCCCGACAAAGGCAAAATGCAGCGGCACGTCAAACAGAGACATACATTCGCCCGTGGCATTGAGGTAATTTTTCAGCTTTTCAAGGTCGCTCGACCAGTATTCGCCGACTGCGAAGAACTCCTCCCCTTTATAACTGCGCATATTTGCCATCCACTCCTTATAAAATCCGGAGCTGATGTGTTTTACAGCGTCCAGGCGGAAGCCGCTCGGCTTAACAGTATCCAAATACCACTTGCCCCAATTTGTGACTGCCTCTGTCGTCTTGGAGTTATCAAAGTCAAGGTCAACACCCATGAGATAGTCAAAGTTTGCTTTCTCGTCGTCAGTATCCTCGCTCCAGTTCTTTCCCTGAAATCTGTAAATACCTCCTTTTTTAGTCTTTTCGTCCCAATCTGTACCGCTGAAGTTGGTATAATCCCAGGTAAAGCTTGAGTACTTCCCCTGCCTGCCCGGAAAAGTAAAGCGGGTCCATGCGGAAATCTCCCTCTCTCCGCCTATTTCCTCCTCACGGTTTTCTCCTGCATCCTCACAGGCAATAACAGTTTGAGCCTCGTCAGCGCCCATCATGTGATTTAAAACCACATCAGCCAAGACCTCTATCCCCTGGGATTTAAAACTCTCAACTGCTTTTATATACTCATCCTTTGTTCCGTATTTTGTCGCGTATGTTCCCTTTTGATTAAATTCGCCTAGATCGTACATATCATAAACATCATATCCCACGCTCTTTTTCCCGGCGGCTCCCTTGTAAGCGGGCGGCAGCCATACCATATTTATGCCCAGCTGCGAAAGCCCCCATGCCTGAATTTCGCACCTTTGCCAATGAAGCGAATCAGCCGGCATATACCACTCAAAATATTGCAGCATCGTCTTGTTTGTCATTATATCCTTCTCCTTCTCAACAGGGCTTGAGCCGTACATGGAAGAGTCAACCGTACTATCAACGAGGTCATTATTTTCAATCTGAGTCTGATTTGACTGATTAGAGCCGGCATTAAATCCGGCGCCTATTATTTTCTCTCTGCGCTTATTTTTTATTGAGTGAAAAAAGCTCATTGTTTCACTGCTCCTTTATCTATATACATCCATCATTCATTTTTATGACTAATTTGCCAACCCACACCAAATCATGGTAGGCATTGACAGTAGAATTATATCACTAATTTTGATTTATGTGAAGCGGCGCAGCTCAAGAGCCGCCTTTTCTCTTAATTTACACCAAAAGCACTTGAAATTACACTGAGCTTGTGTTAAAATAGCAACGGAAATCAGGCTGCCCCCTTGCCACCGGGTAAGGGGATGAGCGTCAAACCCCTTGTCGTTAGGTCTTTGAAGGCAGGGAGTGTTGACGCTTTTATTTTGCCTAAATTTACTCGGAGGTGCAAAATGCAAGTTAATTCAAACCTGAAGCTTTTTGGGCGCTACGCTTCATTAAACGTGCTGGGTATGATAGGACTGTCCTGTTACATTCTGGCAGATACATTTTTTGTAGCCCAGGGAGTTGGATCAAACGGCCTAACCGCCTTAAGCCTCGCCCTGCCCGTTTACAGCGTGACTAACGGCACCGGGCTGATGATTGGAATGGGCGGAGCCACAAGGTTTTCGATATCAAAATCAAGCTCTATCTTCACACGCTCACTGGTCTATGGTTGGTGCGTAGCTATAGTATATCTTCTGTGTGGTATTTTTCTGTCGGGCGCTTTAGCAACTGCGCTAGGGGCGGACACACAGGTGCACGAATTCACAAAAACTTATCTGCAAATTCTCCTGCTCTTCTCCCCGTTATTTTTAACCAACAATATTTTAAACTGCTTTGTCAGAAATGACAACGACCCGAGACTTTCCATGATAGCAATGCTCGCCGGAACATTTACAAATATAGTTTTTGACTATATTCTGGTATTTCCCTGTAATTTAGGGATAGGCGGGGCGGCGCTCGCCACGGGCTTTTCACCGCTTATCAGCATCTGCATACTTTCAACCCACTTTTTTTCAAAGAAAAATAACCTTAAATTTAAAAAGGCGGCGCTTAAAGTCTGGGACTTTATAAAGTCGGTCAAGGACATAAGCGCACTCGGAATAGCCGCACTGATAACCGAGCTTTCCTCTGGCATAGTACTGATAGTATTCAACAACCTTATTTTACGCCTTGAGGGCAACCTCGGAGTTGCGGCATACGGAATAATCGCAAATATAGCAATAGTTGTGAACTCGATCTTCACGGGTATTGCCGAAGGCTCTCAGCCGATAATCAGCCGCAGCTACGGCGAGGGCAGGTTTAAAGACGCAAAGAAAATACTAAAGTACGGTATAATCTCCGCCGTAATTTTTGCCGCTGTATTCTATATAACCTCGTTTATCTTCACAGAGCCCATTGTGAAGCTGTTTGACAGTGAGGGAAGCAGCGAGCTTATCAGCATGGCTGTACATGGATTCAGAATTTACTTCCTCGCCGCATTCTTCCTGGGAATAAATATCCTGGTTGCCTCGTACTTCACATCAATAGACAGAGCCGCAAAC
This sequence comes from uncultured Clostridia bacterium, assembly GCA_946500295.1. Taxonomy (GTDB): domain Bacteria; phylum Bacillota; class Clostridia; order Oscillospirales; family Acutalibacteraceae; genus UBA7067. The sequence goes on from CAMMVF010000014.1 coordinate 52,314, forward strand.
GGCTTTATCATCTCATTGTGCAGGGGCTTGGCGGTAATAGTGCCGGTATCGGTTTTGATGTCGTTTGTACTCGGACTTGACGGGGTGTGGCTATCGCTTTGTATTTCAGAGCTTATAGTCTGCGGAATAGGCGCTTTGCTGCTAAAAAAGAGGAATATTTAGTCTGCACGGTCGGATGAACAGCCGCCAGTGATATCTCACCTTACGGTGCGGTGATATATGCGCCAAGGCGCAAATGATGTGCCGCAAGCGGCATGACGTGTTGCCTGCGGCAACATGATGTATGCGCCAGGAGGATATTATATTGCGCCGTTGGCGTAGAAAAGCTTTTCTTTGCCGCAAATGTCGAAAAGCCTACGGCTTTGGAATTAAAGTAGTTTGTGCGAGACTCAGGTTTTATCACCCGAAATCCGCACAGGGTTAAAACGAGCAAAGGGTAAAAAGGCACTTATGCGATGGTAATGCTCAGATAGACAAATAGTTAGAAGGATTATTGCTCCCGTAAAGGCGGCGAGGTTTTAACGTGCAAAAAGCTCCAAAATGATACAGGCTTGAGATTGGCACAAATTTACACGAGAGAAGTGCAGTAGCACGTAGGAAATAAAAGTGCTTCGGCACTTGACATAATGTCGAATTGTGTTATAATAGCAGTTACAAACTGAATAACTCACTTATCAAGAGCGATGGAGGGAACAGGCCCTGTGAAGTCCGGCAACCTGCATATGTAAGGTGCCAAATCCTGCGGTATATCCGAAAGATGAGTTTACAGCCGCTTTCGGTAACGAGAGCGGCTTTTTTAATGCAATCAAAACAAGGAGCTTTGTAAAATTATGAAAGGGGTTTTAGTATGGCAAAGCATTTTTTTACATCAGAATCAGTAACCGAAGGACATCCCGACAAGGTGTGCGACCAGATTTCGGACGCTATAGTTGACGAGATTTTATCACAGGACAAGGACGCTCACATTGCGTGCGAGTGCACCGCAACGACGGGAATGGTGCATATTATGGGTGAGATATCGACAACCTGCAACGTGGACATCCCCTCTATCGCAAGGAAGGTAATCCGCTCGATAGGCTATGACAACGCCGAGTGCGGCTTTGACGGCAACACCTGCGCCATAATTACCTCTCTCGACCGCCAGTCTGACGACATAGCAATGGGCGTAAACGCAAGCTATGAGCTAAAGCAGGGCGAGGAGGACATATATAACCGCACGGGAGCAGGAGACCAGGGCATGATGTTCGGCTATGCCTGCGACGAAACTCCGGAGCTTATGCCGATGAGTATTTCTTTAAGCCACAAGCTTGCAAAACAGCTTACCAAGGTTCGCAAAAACGGCACTCTCTCCTACCTGCGCCCGGACGGGAAAACTCAGGTCACTGTAGAGTACGACGGAGATAAAATCAAGAGAATTGACGCAATAGTTGTCTCGAGCCAGCACAACGAGGAGGTTGACATCGAGCAGCTCAGAGGAGATATTTTGGAGTGCGTTATCCGCCCAATTATTCCCAAGGAGCTTTTGGACAGCGAGACAAGGATTTACATCAACCCTACAGGACGGTTTGTAATCGGCGGTCCTGTGGGCGACAGCGGACTTACGGGAAGAAAGATAATAGTAGACACCTACGGCGGCTTCGGACGTCACGGCGGCGGCTGCTTCTCGGGAAAAGACCCGACAAAGGTTGACCGCAGCGCAGCCTACGCTGCAAGATACGTTGCAAAAAATATTGTAGCGGCAGGACTTGCCCACCGCTGCGAGGTTCAGCTCGCCTACGCAATAGGCGTGGCAAGACCTGTTTCGGTTATGGTTGACAGCTTCGGCACGAGCGAATATACAAACGAACAGCTCGCCGATGCAGTTTGCAAAACCTTTGACCTGCGCCCCGCGGCAATAATTGAGGCTCTAAAGCTCAAGGAGGTAAAATACCTGCCCCTTGCCGCCTACGGACACATGGGTCGCGAGGAGCTCAATGTAGAGTGGGAGAAAACAAATAAGGTTGACGCGCTCAAGGCTGAATTTGAGAATGTGTGAGGCTGGATAGTGCTGATATAACCTTAGTCTCTGCTTCAGACAGAGCAATCGTTGAACTTAAAAAATACAAGTATTTCAAAAAAGGCTGCGCCGGATATCATAAGATACCCGGCGCAGCCTTTGTGTTATTCAATATTAATCGGAATACGCTAAACATAATGCTTATACAATCGACATTGACACAAATATGAACCTATAGCCGTTAACAAGTTAGATAAACGAATAGGATTCCAATAAACTTTCCATTACCTGTTTAATCGACAATATTATTTTCGGTCGTGGAATTTTTAATTAGCTTTAAAAAATACAACATATGTTGTATTTTCAAGGCTAGTATACATCATTTGTTGTATTATGTCAATAATAAAATACAAAAATGGAGAAATTCATTATGACATATTACAGAAGAATCCGTGATCTGCGGGAGGACAGCGACCTGACGCAGAACCAGCTTGTCGATCAACTCCACATGCACAAGACAACCTACACCAACTACGAGCAGGGCAAGCGAGACCTTCCGCTGCAAATCGCTATAAAGCTAGCCGACTTTTACAATGTATCTCTGGATTACATTGCCGGGAGAACAAACAAGAGGGAGATTAACAGATAAAGCTAAATCAATTTTATATAAAAATCGAGAGCGGATTCCACACGGAAATCTGCTCTCGTTGGATTTATGAGCATATTTTGTTTTGTATATCAAGGCTTTGCGGAATTAATCTTACCTATCAACTCCTTAGATCTAATTATAAGACTGTCCTTATCATTTACAAGCTTACCCTCAATAACCTCATCAAGCAGGAGCGAAAGCGCCTGCCCCAAAGCTATACCTCGGCTGTAGCCAAGCGACAGCAAATCATCGCCGCTTATTTTAAGCTGTTTAAGACTTACGCAGGCGTGATTGTCAATAAGCTCTCGGCACAGTCGTGCGCTGTGTGAAAGCCGCTTCAAACGTTTTTCCTTATCACAGCCGTTTTGCGCCAGTATATCCGCACGCCTTACCTCGCTTAATATTTTCAGCACAGTTTCAAAGCCTATATCTCGCATAAGCCGCTTGATTTCAATCTCTGTTTCGCAGTGTACGTCGTGATATTTGCAAAGCAGGCAGACTTTTTTTGTCAGCTCGGCGGGTGCTCTCAATCTTTTTAAGATTTCTCCCGCAAGCTCAGCTGATTTCTCACCGTGATTGGGGAATATCTGCTGTCCGTCTTTTCCCTGCACAATACAAAGCGGCTTTGCGATGTCGTGCAACAGCATGGCAAGCCGCAAATCGAGAGACGGCGATACAGCATCAACCGACCTCGCTATATGCTCAAGCAGGCTTTGGCGGTGATTCTCACCAGTCAAAAACAGTGTATTACAAGCTTCAAGCTGTGGAATAAATACCGAGAACACGTCGCTGTATTCACACAATATCTTTCCTGCAAAATCGCCGCACAGCAAAAGAGAAAGCTCCTTAAATATCCTCTCTACAGCTATTTTTTTGAGCAAGCCCTTGTTTTCATGAATCGACCTTGCCGTATCACAGTCAATCTCAAAGGAATACTGAGCCGAAAATCTCAGCGCCCTCATAATCCTCAAAGCGTCCTCGGAAAATCTTTTATCCGGCTCACCCACGCAGCGCAGCACTCGTCTTTTGATATCCTCTGCACCCCCAAAGGGATCAATTATACCGCTTTTCGGGCTGTAGGCAATGGCGTTTACCGTGAAGTCGCGGCGGCTGAGGTCCTCTTTAAGAGATACTCCAAGATGGACTGCGTTCGGGTGGCGGCAGTCTTTATACTCTCCATCTGCACGAAAGGTGGTGACCTCTACCTGTTCTCCGTCCACCACTACAGTGACCGTACCATGTTTTATACCATTAGTAATTGATTTGAAGCTATTAAATACTCTAAGTATATCATCCGGCAGAGCCGAGGTGGCTACGTCATAATCCTTAGGCTTTATACCGAGAAGATAATTCCTCACGCAGCCTCCCACAGCGTATGCCTCAAAGCCTGAGCGCTCAAGAGCAGAGAGCACATAACCGCAGCCCTTTGACAGTTCCATGCCGTCCCCTCCTTTATCTGCTCAACATTACGGCTCACTGAAAATCGTTATTATCAAACCCGAGCGAGCGCAGGATATTCTCACGATTTCGCCAGTCCTCCTTGACCTTGACCCATAATCTCAAATTTATTTTACAGCCGAAAAAGCTCTCCAAATCCTGCCTAGCGTAGGTTCCAACCTTTTTGAGCATTGCTCCGCCCTTGCCGATAACTATCCCCTTGTGGCTTGCCTTTTCACAATATATGGTGGCGTCAATATCCATCATATCCTTATCGTCTCTCGACTTCATTCTCTCGACAAATACGGCTGTACCGTGGGGGATTTCCTTATCGAGCAATCTTAAAAGTTTTTCTCTGATAATCTCCGACGCCAGCACTCGCTCGGGCTGGTCGGTGAGGGTGTCGTCGTCAAAGAAATGCCCGCCCTCCATTGCAAGCTGCTTTAGCTCAGCCTTGAGCTCTTCAAGTCCGCTGCCGGTTTGAGCTGATACGGGCACTACCGCCGCAAAATCGCAGTGCTGAGAGTAGGCGGCGATAATTTTAATCAGCTCGTCCTTGGATTTGAGCATATCAATTTTATTCAGCGCCAAGACTATCGGCAAGTCAAGCTCCTGCGCCCTCTTGATAAGCTCCAGCTCGGTATCGCCCGGAGTTTTGTCGCACTCGGCTACCAGCATTACTGCGTCCACCCCGGCTACAGACTCTCTGACCGAGCGCACCATATATTTCCCAAGCTCCGTTTTTGGCTTATGCAATCCCGGAGTATCTATAAATACAAGCTGGGTCTCACCCTCGGTGAGCACTCCCATTATCCTTGTTCTGGTGGTCTGCGGCTTGCTGGAGACGATTGCCACCTTCTGCCCGAGCAGGCGATTGAGTATGGAGCTTTTACCTACGTTCGGTCTGCCCACTATGGCGATAAAGGCTGATTTCTGATTAAAATTCATTTCACTGTTCATATTGCACTCCTGAGTTTTATTGATATAAGTATTGTAGCACATCAAACCCACTAATAACAAGTAAAGTTGCCGCAGTAAAATACGTGTGTTCATAACGACAGAGTATTATATCGGTTTGAAGGTGATGTAACAGAGCGGAATACGGGTAACAATGTTTTTGATGTTTTAGTGCTCAATATAGACCTGTACTTCATAATTCCATTGCAAAATGCCCGATACGACGATTAACTGCACTGTAAATGTCGGCTCAACACCGTATTTTGTTCGGGCTATACGGATTACCTCGCTTAATACTTGTTCCCGGTTTTCTTCGGTACAATCAGCGCACAGGTATTTCCCTTTGGGCAACACCTTTAATCCGTTTATATCCGCATAACGAATACAGACAGCAAAAAGCCTCGACACTCCGTTTTCGGTATAGATACCGGCTAAATCCTCAAAGGAAAATTGCTCTTTTAAGTCAGGTGTAACTTTATCGTAAAAATGACTTAGATAATTCCAAAGATTATCGAGCGTTGGCACTTCTAAGGTATCTGAAAGCAAAATAACACGCTCTGGAAAATCCTTGATAAAGGCGCCGTTAGAATTTTTGCGCATCTGTAATTTCTTTTCATAGTCTGCTTTTGCTAACTGGATTTTTGATTTACTGTACCGGAGCGCTGCTATTTTTTCATCAGCCTTTTTTTCTGCTTGCGCTAAAAAATCCACAACTTTTTCAAGATCGTCATATTCTAAAACCTTTTTTATCTCCTGCAAAGGCAAGTCCATAAGCTGTAAAGCCCGCACTGTATTCAACCGAACAATGTCCTGCTCGGTATAATAGCGGTACTTAGTCCATTCGTCCTTTTTGCTCGGTTTCACTAATCCGATACGGTCATAATGCCGCAGCGTTTCGCTCGTTGTATGGACAGCCTTTGCGGCTTCTCCAACTGAAAAATATTTCTTCATTTTTATTTTCTCCTGTTGACTTTTGTGTTACACAAAGGTTTATAATTCATTTTAGCATAAGATATTGCGAAAAGCTATAGATACTGCAATGCTGTTTAGGAGGAATGGATGCATGATAGGATTTAAACAAGTAACAACGCAGTACGGACAATCAACCGTACTAAAAACATTACTTTGTCAATCAACGAATACTTCTATGAATTAAAATTGTAATTATAATCTATAAAATTATGGGGGAATCACTATGAAGAAAATCATTTCAATTTTATTGTGTCTTATATTGGGCAGTTTTATTTTGTCGGGGTGCTCGAACAACGACGAACCATTTGAGGAAAAAAGCTATACGTCAGATACACAGATCAATGAAATCAATCTTGATGTACGGGATAGAGAAATTGAAGTGTCGTTGTCCGAGGACGAACAAGTCCATATTGAATATTCCGAAAACAGTAAAGAGCATTACGATATTTCTGTTTCCGACAAAAATGTGTTAACTATGGCAAGTGCAAGCAATAAAGAGTGGACGGATTATATCGGGGGAAAACCCTCTGCCGAAGATCGGAAAATATCGTTGCAGATACCGGACGCACTTTTAGAAAGCCTTACACTATCTACAACAAACGAGGATATAACGCTTTCTGCATTGGCTGTAACCGGAAGTATAAATATTTCTTCTAATGGAGGAAACATAGCCTTTGCAAACTTAGATGTGGGTAGCGCTTTGACACTGAACGTTAAAAATGGAAATATTTCGGGTGCGATTGTAGGAAGCTATGATGATTTTTCTATTCAATCCGAAATGAAAAAAGGCGAAAGCAATCTGCCGGTCAATAAAGATGGTGGGGAAAAAACGCTGGTTGTATCCGGTAATAACGGCGACGTCAATATAGAATTTGTAAAAGAATAATTCTGTTTCTGAACCGTAATTTTGATGTTTTGCAGTTGAATATACTAATAAACGGCGGTATCAGGCGATATCGCCGTTTATTTCTGTTCCCTGCAAAATACCACATTTATTAATTTGTCAAAAAAACTTTGCCACGGCAACGGCTCTGACGTTCTCTTTGGCGGGCGAGCGCCTGTGTCACCGCTTCCCATAACACAAACAGAAAAAAGCCCTGCCAGTCGGCAGGGCGTGAATTATTCGTCGTCTGAGCTTACGCTCTCTTTAACAAACAGGGATTTTGCATTTTCAAACATTTTCTTAGGCCCGAGTATTATAAATATCAGCGATAAAATCACCGTCAGCGCAAGCAGGGCAAACCGCTCGGGAGTGCCGCAATGGAACTCAATTATTTTCCAAATTGTATCAACATCCCAAAGCAAAAACACGGCTATCGCTACGGCAAACACCGCCGCCACAAGCACCGCTCCCGCTGCTGCGTCCTTGGCAATTTTTATTAGAGGGTTGTACTCCTTGGAATACAAATCGCAAACCCTCTCTATGGCAGTGTTCACAAACTCAAGACCAATCACTAAAGCCATAGCGATTAGCAGCACTGCCATTTTAGCTGTCGATACATTATAGTAACTGAGAAAATAAAGCAGGTATATACTGACTATAATATGCACCCGCAAATTTCTTTCATGGTTAATGGTGTACAATACACCAGAAAATGCGTACTTAAATCCCCGCAAAAACTTCATTAGCCTCTCCTGTCGGCGTCAATTACATAGCTCGAGGAAGCGGGAAGCCCGAGCTGATCCATTACAAGCTCCTCCTTCTCTCTCATATGTACCCTGTCCATATTAGTCTCATGGTCATAGCCCAAAAGATGGAGCACGCTGTGAGCGGTCAAATACCCGACCTCTCTTTGCAGGCTGTGGTCGAAGCGCTTAGCCTGCTCAAGAGCCTTTTCCATTGAGATTACAACATCACCGAGTATCTGCGCTCCGGTTTCGGGGTCGATATCGTACTTGCCGTCCTCGCCCATTCCGAAGGAGAGCACATCTGTTACTTCATCCTTATTTCTGTATTGCTTATTGTACTCCTTAATCTGCTCGTTATCCACAAAGGTAACGCTGATTTCTGCGCTTCCCTTGAACTCCTCCAGCCTCAACACGGCGTTACAGCAGCGACGAACGAGCATTCTCATTCCCGTGGGAATTTTGACTGCCTTTTGCTTATTAGTAATAATTACTCTGATCTTATCCAATTTTATTTACCTCTTTTCGCCTGTTCTATTTTTTCGTAGGCCTTAATAATGTCCTGTACCAGAGAATGTCTGACAACATCCTTTTCGCTAAAGGTGATGTTTGCTATATCTCCGATACCACTGAGAATCCTGACGCTTTCCTTTAATCCCGACCTCACACCCCGAGGCAGGTCAATTTGGGTCACATCGCCTGTGATTACCATTTTAGAATTAAATCCCAGTCTGGTCAAAAACATCTTCATCTGCTCGCCGGTTGTATTCTGTGCTTCGTCAAGAATGATGAAGCTGTCGTCAAGCGTTCGACCTCTCATATAAGCCAGAGGGGCTACTTCAATATTACCCCGCTCGACATATCTTTGGTAGGTCTCCGCTCCGAGCATATCAAACAGGGCGTCGTAAAGCGGACGAAGATACGGATCTACCTTGCTCTGCAAATCTCCCGGCAAAAATCCGAGCTTCTCGCCCGCCTCAACCGCAGGGCGGGTAAGGATAATTCGGTTGACCTGCTGAGAACGAAACGCTGTCACCGCCATTGCCACCGCAAGATAGGTTTTGCCCGTACCCGCAGGACCTATGCCAAAGGTGATGGTATTTTCCTTTATAGCGGCACAGTATTTTTTCTGACCAATGGTCTTGGGTCGCACCGGCTTGCCCTTTGCTGTAATGCAAACGCAGTCCCCTGCCAGTTGTTCTATCTTCTCTTCACTGCCCTCGTTGACAAGGGACATGCAGTAGCGAACATTCTGCTCACTCAGGGTCTCTCCCCTATTGATAAGAGACAGCAGGCTGTCAATGACCTTTGCCGCCTTCATCACTCCTTCGGGCTCACCTGAAATCTTGATATCCGACCCTCGGTTGATTACGCTCACGGCATACTCATTTTCAATGAGCTTGATGTTTTCGTCAAAACTGCCAAAGAGTGCAACTGCATGCTCCATCCTATCCACATTTACTACTTGCTCCAGAACACTTCACCTTCAAACCATAACTGAGAAAACTATGAGATGTACACAATATAAATTCTATACACCTCTATTATCTGTCATTATAACACAGTATTCCCCTTCTGTCATTATATTTTACGGTTTTTTATGCCAAATCCCTAAATTTTGTACAATTTCACCAATGCTTTTCTCTGCCTTATTTGCGTTTTAGAATAAATCCTGCAAAATAACCGTACTCTTCTTAATCGAGTAGGAGGCTACCCATTAGTTGAGTAGCCGACCTCTCACACCATATTGCGTGTCCAAATTGATACAATCAACATCTTGTGGCTATCGTTTTCCGATTTGTGAAATTGCTACAAGATATGCGATTTTTCATTCTTTGCCGCGCACCCACATGGTATTGGGTATCGTTTTTTGACTTGCAATTTCAGGCTGAACGACTGCCTTCTTTCCTATTAAAGAAAGGCTACCGTTTTTCGATTTGCTATCGTTTTCATTTTACATCAAATCTGCCTGAGAATCTACCACAGAGAAAGGCCCGGAACCAAACGCTCAGGATCTGGTTCCGGGCATATTTTTACATCTCCGTTGTGATTTCTGTCCCGTTCCTGAAAGTAAAGACCACCCTGCCGTCTGAATAGACCGTAGCGTAATCGACTAACTGGTAGAACAGCCGGTCATCAAAGGCAAGCGGCAGTTCATGGATTTCTCCAAGCTCGAACAGAAATCCGCTGAAAATATCATATTTGAATTCCCTTTCTTTCCGTTCTTTCTCCAGGCCGTTCATCCTGCTTTCCAGTGCGGCATACCGGCTGACATACCCGTCATACCGTTTCCGGTAATCGTTCTGGTCCATTTTCCTCGTGGCGTTTTCGTCTATCAGCTTCTGAATCAGCCCTGTGGTCACTTCCATTTCACTTCTGACCTCTTCCATCTCCCGGTTGATTGCCTCGCAGTCACCTAAAACGTGCATGACCGCCCGGCAGTCATCAATCAGGCTGTCCCTGTTCTCCATCAGGCTGCTCAACGCTTCCAGAAACAATTCCTGTATCCTCTGCTCGTACAGATGGGGCGTTGTGCATTTATGTTCTCCCTTGAACTTGGCATTGCACTGCCAGACTGTGCGCTTATATTTGCTGTTGGAATGCCAAACCTTGGAGCCGAAGTATGCTCCGCAGTCCCCGCATTTCAGCTTAGCGGAAAACGGGCTGCAGCAATTGCTCCGGCCGGCTGCCCTCCGGCGTTCCATCTCCAATTGTACCAACTGCCACTCGGAAGGGGAAATGATGGCATCATGGCTGCCCTCCACATAATACTGCGGAACTTCCCCTTCGTTCGCCTTTCGTTTCTTGGAGAGGAAATCCACCGTGTAACACTTTTGCAGACGTGCATCGCCCTTGTACTTTTCATTCGTCAGGATATTTTCCACCGTCCGGTGCCGCCACCCGCTTTTTCCGGTCGGCGTGGGAATTTCCTGCTCCGTCAAATACTTTGCAATGGCATAAGGCGTTTTCCCCTGCATGAACATCCGGTAAATCAGCCTTACGGTTTCCGCCTCCTCCGGCACAATCTCCATCTGCCCATCCTCGCCTTTCTTGTATCCGAGGAAGGTGCTGTACGCAAGGCTGACTTTGCCGTCTGCAAAACGCTTTCTCTTTCCCCAGGTAACATTCTCCGAGATGGAGCGGGATTCTTCCTGCGCAAGGCTGCTCATGATGGTAATCAGCAGCTCGCCTTTGGAGTCAAATGTAAAAATGTTCTCTTTCTGGAAATAAACCTCCACGCCTCTTTCCTTCAACTTCCGAACCGTAGAAAGGCTGTCCACCGTATTCCTTGCGAACCGGGATACCGATTTTGTCACAATCAGGTCTATCTTCCCATCCAGGGCGTCCTTTATCATCTCATTAAAGCCGTCCCTGTGACGGGTGTCAGTTGCACTGATCCCTTCATCCGTATATACTTTGACAAATTCCCATTCCGGCCGGGATTGGATGTAGCGGGTGTAATAATCAACCTGCGCTTCGTAGCTGGTCAACTGCTCCTCGCTGTCTGTGCTGACACGGGCATAACCCGCCGTTTTCCGCTTGGTTACCGCATCCTTCCGGATTCCGGTATGTATATTCCTTGTTGCAGGAATGACTGTCACATTAGCCATCGTTCTCCTCCTTCCCGCCGTTTTTTCTCATGGTCCTGACTTCCTTCATCCGCTGGCGCAGCATCTCCCGGTGTTCCGCAGAGGCTTCACGGTCACTCCAGTAGGCTTTCTTTTTTTCGCTTATGAGCCTGCGTTGTTCCTCCGTAAACTCATGTGTCTTCCAGTATTCCTTCATCCGCTCGCTCTGCTGGCGTTTCTGTTCATCAGTACGCTTCCGGCCAGAATTTTTTAGGCTAATCTGCCGTTTCTGCTCTTCTGTGCAGATATACTTGATTTCATGCTCCCTCCACTGTTTAACGGTTTCTTTTCCGTCCTTCAAGCAGAATACCAAAGTGCGGTCTTTTTCCGCTCTGATAACCGTTATCTTGTCCCTGACGGCATCCTCCGTAACTTTACCACCAATGACCTCCGCCGTCAGCCTGAAAAGTTCTTCCTCCGGGATAATCTCCGCGCCACAGCAATTCAATCCGTCTTTCCTCCGGGTGTGGCAGGTCCAGGTCCGGTATTTCGGGGACCCTGAGCGCACATAACTTTTCCCGCACCGGCTGCATTTTACCATGCTGGTAAACGGGTATCTCGCAGTAGATTTGTTTCCATCCGGGCTTGCGAAATGCTCTGCTCTGCGCTGGATCTCCTCCTGCGCCCGGTTAAAGGTATCCATGTCAATGATAGCCTCGTGGGTACCCTGCGCATGGTACATCGGTTTTTCCCCGTTGTTCTTGACGCTCCTTTTTGTGATGTAGTCTTCCCGGTAGGTCGTCTGCAGGATCAGATTCCCGGTATACGCATAATTACGCAGCAGCTTTAAAATGGGGCTCCTGCTCCACGAGTTTCCGAGCCGTGTTTTGATGCCCATTGCATTCAGGCGGTTCCGTATGGTTGTTGCACCGGCCCCTTCCAGATACCATGCAAAAATCATCCGTACCGTTTCCGCTTCCTCCGGCACAATCTCATACCGTCCGTTCACATTGCGGTAGCCGAGCAGGGTGCTGCTCCACGGTTTGCCCTCCTCGAAATTCTTCTTGATGCGCCATTTCTGGTTCTCGCTGGCTGAGCGGCTTTCTTCCTGCGCATAGGACGCCAGGATCGTCAACATCAGTTCCCCGTCCGCGCTTAAGGAATGGATGTTCTGTTCTTCAAAGTAAACATCCACACCCAGCGTTTTCAGTTCCCGCACGGTCTCCAGGAGCGTGACCGTATTCCTGGCAAAGCGTGAGATGGATTTTGTGATGACCATGTCAATCTTTCCCGCCCTGCACTCTGAAAGCAGCCTTTTAAAATTCTTCCTGGAATCCTTGGTCCCGGTCACAGCCTCATCCGCATAGACGCCGGCGTATTCCCATCCGGCGTGGTTCTGGATCAGTTCACTGTAATAGCTCACCTGTGCCGCCAGGGAATGACGCATGGCATCCTTGCCAGAGGACACCCTGCAGTACGCCGCCACATTTTTATCTCTCGGCAACTGCGGGGAGCCAAATGTGACCTGGGTAATTCTTCCCGCCATGCTTGTCCCTCCTTGTATCAAATTCCGCCATTTTGGCGTATGCTATTCATCACTCTGGACGGCTATAATATCAAGTCTTTTCTGTGAAAATGCTGTCCAAAGATAAGCCGTGCCTTTTGGCGATAATTGTGTAGGATTTCCGGCGGTCAGCGGCGGTAAGTACCCCTTCGGAAAAGAGCCTGTCAATCAAGGAAAGGGAAACCCGGTAGGCCATCAGGTTCTCCGGCTCATACGCGGCTTCCAGTTTCTTTCCGGTGTTTCCAGTAGCATTCCCGGCAGCAATATTTCCTTCTGCTGTTCCCATAAACCTCAAACTCCTTTCCGCATTGATGGCATACCAGCCTATAATAAGCCTTTTTATTGATTTCTGATGGATGGCTGTTCCACCAGCGGCTGCGGCACTGGTCAGAGCAAAACTTCTTTTCCTTGCGTCCCTCGACCTGCATCACCGGTTTCCCGCACTGCGGGCAGAAATGGGTGCATCCCATATCCGGATGCCTGCGCAGATAAGACTTCACAGTATTGACGGACAGACCCAGCGCAACGGCTATCGCTCCCGCGCTTTTGCCTTGTAATCTCATATTGCCGATGGCAATCATGTCCTCTTTTTTCACACTGACACCTCCTCAACATACGGAGATTTGAGTGCTGCTTTGAGGGGGTATCACGGGCAAAAAAAAATAGGCCCGTAGGCTATGCATCTATCGCACAGCCCACGGGCAATCCTACTCTTCCTCTTTTTACTTAAAGACGCTTACAGTAATCCAGGGAAATCCAACCAGCGCCGCTCTTGAGTTTACCCCAGCCTGTAGTGGAACCAGTGCCGGATTTCACCTCCGTAATGGTGAATACGCCTTTCCCCGTATACTTCCCGGTCTTGGCGTAATTCGTACCAGGACCTTTGCGGATATTCAGGTCGGTTGCTGTTACCTGTACCAGGAAGGAACCAGTTGAACTTCCAGAGCCGGTCTGCTTTCCGGTATACACCACCTTACCGCTTTCATCATACACGGAATATCCCGCATTGGAGTCAGCGCATCTCTTGGCGTTATCCAGATTGTTGAAGGCACCCTTCTGGCTCTTGGCATCCGACCAGCTTTTACGGACACGGTATAAGACCGAGCCTGCCGTTCCGGAAGACGAGCCTCCCAGTGCTGCCGTTACCTTGGAGGCCAGATCCCCAAGGCGGGAATACAGCCAGTCCCCCGGACAAGATTTGTTCGCAAACCAGCGATGGACGGTGAGTACCATCTCATCAGACTTCGGGGAATAGTTGAGCGTCTTATTCTTATCTCCCAGCCAGAGAAGTTTCTTCTTTCCGTTCCGCTTGCAGATGTCCGTACACAGTTTCACGAGGGAATTATAAACAGCGTTGGTCATTGCGTAGGGATGATTCAGATCGCTGGCACACTCGATGGTGACGGCCCTCTGGTCATTGGCGTTGCTGGAAGAACACCAAGAGCGGTTCTTTTCCTCTACGCAAAGGGCGATCTTTCCATCCTTTCCGATGCCATAGTTACAGCTGGCCTCTCTGGACGGGCTGGTAAAGCATCCGCAGATGCTCTCCGCCGTCAGCTGGCCAACCACACAGTGTGGCGTGATCCGATCAATGGAATGCGTCCTCTGCCCGGAGTGGTTGGGGCTGAGTTTTGTGTAAGATACAAGGGAACTGTTTGTGTAAGCCATTATTCATTACCTTCCTTTCCGTTTTCTGCTCTGTCATGGAGCTGCTCTAATACCGTTTTGATCTTTTCCGGGATGGGGAGTCCCAGATGTCCCGCATTCTCCAGCAGGCTCACGCCTTCATTGGAGATGTAGAAAAAGATCACCGCTGTCCGTAAGACCGCCCCGGTTCCAATCACCTGCACATCGATGATGTTTGCAATCCCGACCAGCAGGAAGATCAGTACCTTGCGGAAGATTCCCTTAAAGCCGACTTCGCTGGATAACTGTTTATTGATGATGGCGCACATCACACCTGTGATGTAGTCGATCACCACGAAGGCAATGAGGGCATAAAGCAAACCGTCACAGCCTCCAAGAAAATATCCCAGCCAGCCGCCCACAGCGGAAAAGATGAGTTGGATGGTGTTCCAGAATTCTTTCATGGTGCGTTCCTCCTTTGAAATTTTGATATGAAAAAAGCGGCTACCCCGAAGAGTAGTCGCTGATTTCCAGAAAATATAAAGTTATGCTGTCCGCTTCCACATATAGCAGACGATATAGGGCTGCAGGTTATTATGGGCGCTGCCGGAACCTGCAGCCGCAGTGGAGCCGGAAATGGTGTGCGTATGCGCCCCTCCGGAGGTCGTGGTCTTATTGGTGACTGCCGTATACCCGGACGTGGCATCAATAAGAACCCTGTTCCCGCTGTTCGTACCCCATGCGGCTTTCTGGTTCTGTATATTGTGCGTGTGCGCCCCGGCACTCGCTGTAGCCAGTGAACCTTTGGCATGGGAGTGGCTTGGCATCTGCGCTGTAGTCAATGCCACCGTAGAGGCGCCTCCGGTTTTCTCCACCGTATTAAAGTTGCTGTCCGATGTGTTAATTCCCACCGGCACCCGGCCGCTGCCCCAAGCCACCCATGTACCTCCAAAGTAGGTGGAGGGGTTGGTAGATTTGGTACTCATATAGATACTGCCTACCGGATACATCGTTTTGGCAAACTGCTGGATGTATTCTTTCAGCAACATTCCGTAGACCTTCACATCCCAGTTCTCGGCCACCTCAAAGGTGTTATCGGTTTCTGAAACTTTTCCAATCGCCACGCCTTTGCCGCCGCTCTTAAAGTCCATGACCACGGCAGCCGTGGAGACGATCTCCTGCACGGAGATGGTGGAAAACGCATCCTCCAAGGTGTAGCGCACATCATAGGAGGTCTCCGTAGAGATCTGTCCTTTGCCGTAAGTGAAAGCTGTATTTGAGGCAAAGGTCACCCCGGCGTCCGTCCACTGCTCTGCTGAAACCTGCTTGTACTGGACGGAAGTCTTGAGAGTATTCTTCCCGCCACAGGTGGAATAGCCAAAGGACACCAGCGCATGGATGTATGTCCCGTCATCATCCAGCGTCCCATTGCTTAAGCACCGCTGGGACAGGGAGGAATTGAAGTACGGCGGGGAATAGGCGGTCACCGTGATCGAAACGGACGCCTCCGCCGATACCCGTCCTCTGGAATCCGTCACCGTAGCCTTAAAGGTGATCGTCCCGGAATTATTGAGAAAACCTGTGGTCAGCGTGGAAGCGGAACCACTGTACCCACCGCCGGTAATGGAGTAGGACTTGATCGTGGAGCCATAACTTCCAGCCGCCCCGTTGATGGTCAGCTTGACCTTCGATTTCGTCTGCACATAAATGCCCCATGCACTGGGCACCTCCCCGTCAATCCGGGAGGCGGTCAGGCTGGAAATAGTGGGTTTCACACTGGCCGGGACACTGACCGTCAATGTGCAGGTCTTGGAACCGATGTTCGTATTCCCGTTATAGGTGGTGCAAGTGATCGTGCAGGTACCGCTGGTCGCATTCGGGATCTGGCTGGCCAGTGAAAGCGGCGGCGTCCACTTGACCGAAGTGGCTGTCGTTTTGGTAATAATCGTCCCGCTGGTATTCCCAAAGGAATAGGTCAACGTATGGGTAAACGAAGAAGATGCCCTGCTGATGGTAATCGTACCGGCTGTCCCCATCGTCATATTCGCAGCGGATACACTGGAGGCACGGGGGATGCTGTCCAGTGTGATATTGGCGCTGGCCGTGATCATTCCGTAGTACGTCCCACTTAAGGTAGCCCGGATCTGGAACACGGCGGAAATCGTCAAGTTCTTACTGCCATCACTGGCATGGTTCACCGTCCTCGATACCGTTCCCAGAAGGTGTGTCCCCGTGCTGCTGATCGCCGGGGAGGAAAACGTCTGCGCCGATCCGTCAATGGTACAGGTATTGTCACTTCTCCCACTGATATTTAAACTCCAGTCATTCACCAGATACAGCTTACAGGTTACCGTAGACGTATTGGCAGAGACATTCTTGCTCTGCGACCAGTCCACCCGCAGCT
>CAMMVF010000015.1 GCA_946500295.1 uncultured Clostridia bacterium
AGAAAAAGGGAAATAGAAAAAAAAATCAAATTCTCCGCCCCCCCTCGGGGGGGCGGGCGCGCGCCGGTGCAAGCAAGGCTTGCTTGCAACGGCGCTCGCCCGCCCCTTGCTTTGCAGCTTCATCACAAATAACTAAATACAAGCATTACCACAGTATAAACAGTTAAAGCCGACCAAATTACCGCAAGCAAAATATCGCTCGGCTTTTTTAATCTGCAAGCTCTATATACGAACAGTGCAGTTGCTGAAGCAACGATTATCAAAAAATACCCGTAATTCACCTCGCGCTCCAGTATCACCTGCTCTACAAGCATCAGCATAAAGGTGACAATAACACCCACCAAGCCTCCAATACGCCGTGCCCTGTACTCGACCCTTAGCTTGTTGTCGGTTTTGACTGCCTCCGGCTGAAAGATTTATCCTCTTTCATTTGAACTGCCCCTAATAAATAATTTCATATCGGCCCTTTAATCAATCGAATCTACTTTAACATTCCGTCCTTATCGAAGTAGTCCTTATCCGAAAGCTCCTCCGGCTCGTCGAGGTTGTAGTCGCTGTTTTTAAACATACCCGAGCCTATGCTGTAGTTTATATTCTGAGTTTTTGCATAATAGACAGCAATTAGAATTATAATCACTGCAATCACGAGCAACCACCACATAGCGTACCTCCTTTTTCGTTAATTATATTACAATTAAGCCTCGCTTACAAGTAAAAAAGCGCCGCTCAATCGAGCGACGCTTAATTTATTATTTACAATTACTTGCGGTAACGAGTAATCTCCTTGACCTTATTGCCCTGAGTGGCGAATATTGCAAGCGAAAGTGTTGCAACAAAGAAGAGAATGGTTGCAATCCAAATTGCCATTGTGCTATCTCCTGTGCTAGCTGCACCCTTGCCGACTGTATCACCGGTCTTAGGTGATGTAGCCTGAGAATTGGTCTCGACAAGCTTAACGGTTGTTCCAGCCTCAGTAGCAGCTGTAGTAACAATCTCTGTCTGTGCCTCTGTCGGAGCTTCTGTTGCATTGGTTACATTTGCTACCTGAATCTCAAGAGCCTTGATAAACTCGGGATCTGCGATTCCGTCAACTTCCAACGCAAGGTTTGCCTGAGCAAGCTTTACAGCGTCTTCGGTCTTTTCATCAAATATTCCCGAAGCCTCTCCGCTCATGTAACCCGCCTCTATCAGAAGATCCTGCAGAGCTGTTACGTCCAAGCCTGTGTAGCCAAGCTTGAGGTTTGAATACTCGGGCGACTTAACAGCCGCCTCTGAAAGAAGCACTGCAAACTGTTCGTCTGTCATCTCTTCTACAGGCTCTAGCTCGGAAGCTGTAAAGTACGCCTGCATAGCCTCGTATGTATCCTCGTCAAATACTCCGTCTATATCGCCGAAGTAGTAGCGAAGCTCAGCAAGTCTGGACTGAAGCTGAGATACCTTTGTTCCCTCGCCGCCTAAAGCGAGCTTGTCAACCTTGGGAGGTTCGGTAGGAGCCTGCGTAGGCGCTTCTGTCGGTGCCTCTGTAGCTACAGTCTCCTGCTCTGGATCCGTAGCGGCCTCATTATAGTCGGGAGCAGTCGCTACTTCCTCAACATATGTAGGAGCCTCTGTTGCCGGCTCCGTCGGGGGATCTGTTGCCTTTGTAGCCTCAGTTGCGGGCTGAGTAGGCTTCTGGTAGCTCTCAAGAGCCGACCATGTGTAAGGACCTACCTCTCCGTCAGAGAGAAGTCCCATGTCCGTCTGGAAATTCTTTACACATTTTTCTGTGTATTGACCGAAATATCCTGTAACCTCTTCGTTATAGTAGCCTATATCGGCAAGCTTCTGCTGGAGCTTTTCAACCTCGTCTCCCTGTGAGCCTACTCTGAGGATACCGTCGTTTGAAGAGCTGTTGTTTGAAGAATCGCCGGAGTTTGAAGAATTACTTGAGTTTGAGTTGCTGTAGTCGGTCTGCTCATATGCGCTTGACGGAGGAGCAATATCGGAAACACCGTCTGAACCGAATGAGTAGGTGACGCCGTCGAGAGTCCTTGTTGTGTTTACAACATACTGACCGTCCTCATAATAATAGCTGTCTCCGTTGTAGAGTACCCAGCCTGTGCTCGGGTAGCTCACGCCGTAGAGCTTAAACCACTCAACCCAGCTTACCTCATTGACTGAGCCGTAGCACATATCATAGTAAGAGCTTCTCGCATCGACTGCAAGTCCGTTTCCGACATAAACTCCTACGTGACCCGGCTTGTGCAGTCCAAGTCCGTGAATTCTCGGAATACCGTTTGAAACATAGCCCCACTCGCTAGACATCGAAAGCATATCAACTCTGTTGCCGCCAACGCCGTTGTATGACCAAATAAGTCCCGAGCAATCCACTGCGCCCGGAGTGGTTCCGCCCCATACATAGTCCCAATCCTCATAATAAGCGTTGAGACAGTAAGAGCTCAATCCTACGCCTGTACTGGTTGCGGCAAAAACCGAAATCGTTCCGACTGTGAAAATCGAGAACACAATCGCAATTACCATTAAAATAGAGATAACGGCTCTGCCTGTTTTTTGAAATGAACTGTGCATTGTACTTCGTACCTCCTGAAATCCTGGATAAATTAGATAAATTACACTCAACCCGTTTTCTTTCAAACAACAATATATCATTTGAGAAAAGCACATTAAATTGATTTGTTAACAGTCCCAAAGTAAAACTGTAACAATTTGGTTACAGTCTATCACAACCATTCCTGGAAAGCAAGCTTTTTCTTGAATTTGCGCAGTTTACATAAATCTTATCATCACCTCACTAATCTTTTACTCATCTTTCTGGCGAAATGGCCAAAGCATACCCTCTTCTATCCAATAAATCCGCCAATCAAACTCCTTTTTCAGAGCCGACAAAGCGGCGTGTTGGGCATGTCCAACCGTAAATTGTGTAATTATTTTGTCACCTAAGCTCTGATTTTAAATGAATTTTCATCAAATACCCCACAGCTTTTACTATTTATATCAAAATTGTAACAGTTATATTCTCTCAATTAATCTCCGGATACCTGCACAGCAGCTCTTCCACCACCTGATGAAAATGCTCCGGACTTACCTTGTTGATATTCAAATATTGAGCCATACGCTCTGTGTAGGCTCTCTCATTGCTTATCCCCTCAATAACCGATACTCCATGTGCGCCTGCTGCCAATATGCCGTAATTCTCGTAAAGCCTGCCCTCTATGTTTAGTACGCCGGATACTACGACCGAAAACGAGCAGTCACTGCCGACACTCGCCCTCGGCTTCAGCCTTCCATCCAATTTACTTTCAACCGATAAAATTTGCATTTTTATTAACATATACCCCTCTTAACAGATATAATTATATTTTATGTATGTATATTTAGCAATACGCTCTTAGTTGAAATGCACAATATTTAGTGGTTTTTAAAATCACATATCCTATATATAATATTTCCTGCTTTTAAAACCCGGTATGATAATTTTTGTATATTAATACAGTAAAGAGTTGTAAAAATTACAAATTAGTGTATAATTAAGTAGACAAAGAGAGTTGTCCGTGGAATTTGCACCCTTTATGACAAAAATACCGATAAACCCGGATTTACGCTGTTGACTGTCTATATTATATGTATATATATGGAATTTATTCCACTAGGAGGAAAAATGACTACCCTTTATTTAGCGGTCCCCTGCTATAATGAGCAGGAGGTTTTACCGGACACAACTGAAAAACTAAGCGCAAAGCTCAATTCGCTGATAAACGGCGGGCGGATTTCGCCCGAGAGCAGAATCATGTATATTGACGACGGCTCAAAGGACACGACCTGGGAGCTTATTACAAAGCTGCACGAGGAAAATCCGCTGGTTGCAGGCCTGAAGATGTCGAGAAATCGAGGACACCAAAACACCCTGTACGGAGGACTTATGGTGGCAAAAGAGCTTGCTGATGCGGTAATATCCATAGACGCGGATTTGCAGGACGACATTGACGCTATTGATGAAATGCTCGATAAATATGAAAACGGCTGCGACATAGTTTACGGAGTTCGCAGCAAGCGCGACACGGACACATTTTTTAAGCGATTCACCGCCGAGGGCTTTTACAAGATTCTGAGCTTTTTGGGAGCCGAGGTGGTATTTAACCACGCAGATTACCGGCTGATGAGCAAGCGCGCTTTAGACGAGCTTCAAAACTTCCGAGAGGTGAACCTCTTTTTGAGGGGAATAGTAACCATGATAGGCTTTAAGACCGATACAGTCGAGTACAAGCGCAAGGAAAGGCTCGCTGGAGAGAGCAAATACCCCCTGAAAAAGATGCTCTCGCTTGCGTGGGAGGGCGTGACCTCGCTGAGCATCAAGCCAATCAGGCTCATCACCGTGCTGGGTGCACTGGTATTTATAGTCAGTATTATAATGCTCATCTACTCGCTGGTTACCCACATTCTCGGCAGCACCACCTGGGGCTGGACAAGCCTTATAGTATCTATCTGGGCTTTGGGAGGACTTCAGCTCTTTGCAATAGGAGTTATAGGAGAGTATATTGGTAAAATTTACCTTGAGGCTAAGCGCCGCCCGAGATTCATAGTCGATAAATTAATAAATCGAACTGCAGATGAAACAACGGAAGAAGCATCGGAGGAAACGCCATGAAAAAACACACTGCACCGATAACCATTGCCCTTTTGATTTTTATAATACTTACCGCCTGCGGCTGCTCAAACGGCGGCGAGCATAACAGCTCCAAAATCGACGTATCCGCCTCGCAGGCAGGTACATATCCGGGAGAGAAGCTTGAATATTACGCCAACGGAGAGAGCGAGGAAGCGGCTGTAGAAACGCTTATAAACGATGTAATACCTCAGGTGCTCACAGACGAGATGACCGCCGACGGGAATCTTACGGTAAACTCCCTTACAGTCGAAGCATATCAGCTGTCAGACTTTGAAAACGGCTCAGTCGCCACAGTCACCCTTAGCGCAGATATTGAGGGCAGCGACCCTATGCAGCGCTCAATCCTCGCCGCAATCACCTCAGCCCCGCTCGAAGGAGCAGAGGGCTTTCGGGCTTATTTTCTGAATTATCAGAATATCGACCAGGCGGACGAGATCACCGAGGAGGCTAAGGAGCAGTTTTTGCTCGAGTCGCTGCCGCAGTCAAGCGGCGAACCCTCGTCCTCCTCAGCCGAATAATAAAAACATATAGCTCTTCAGACATAAGTGGCTTAAATATTATCTTTACCTGATTTTTACATTTATTTTATATATTATTAGTCTATTGACTGTATAGTAATATTTATAACATTTATGCCTTATAACCAAGTCTCCGATGTCCCCCTGTGTAGGCAGCCGGGGACATTAAGTCTTTCGGTGAGGTTTAATCCCCCAACCCTGAGGATCAAAGCTCCCCTGCAACGGTTGCAATCGTCGCAGGCGTGATCAAACGAGCTTGTCACGCGGCGAAGATTTAAAAGTGTGAGGTGCGAACCGTGTTCAACTATAACATTAAAAGATTAATCATATTTGCTATTCAGGCGGTCGGCATAATAGTTGTTCTTATTGCTCTGGTCTTGATTGTATTTAATGTATTACCATTATCGTGATTTATTAACCCTTCTACATTTTCAAGTAGAAAACCTCTTGCTGGATGGTTTGTATTTATTTTGTCTTGAAGTATCCTTTCAATTTCAAAGAATAGTGTTCCTCTTGTGTCTGCAAATCCATTTCTATTTCCCGCCGAACTAAATGGTTGGCAAGGAAATCCCGCTAACAAATAATCAAAGTTTGGAATATCTTGATTTGTATTGACGAGAGTAATATCTCCAAATATCTCTTCCTCACCATAAAATCCATTGTATGCCTGAACCGCATAATGTGCGATTTTATTTCCGAACATAATGAAAGACAGCGCAAAAAGCATTTCTGCCTTCTATGCTGTCTTTACGCCTTTACAACGCCCGTTGGTTATATTTCGATGTTGTTTTAAAATTACTGCCTTATGTGGCGTTAGCTAACCGATAGCCCCGTTTTTTTATCGGAGCACAGCGTGACAACCTCGTTTGATCACGCCGGATACAGAGGTGGAATACATCGGAGACTTGGTTATATAGTGTAAAATTTTCTTATTTCAAGCAGGTGTAGCCCATGAGGTATTCATCTACCTCGGCGGCGCAGTCCCTGCCCTCTCTGATTGCCCATACAACCAGCGACTGACCTCTGTGCATATCGCCTGCTGTGAACACCTTATCCACTGAGGTACTGTATTTTCCCTGCTCGGTCGCAACATTGCTGCGCTCGTTTGTCTCTGCCTTAAATGCCTCGGGAATATACTGAGCAGGTCCTAAGAAGCCTGCGGCAATGAGCACCAGCTCGGCTTCGATATACTCCTCGCTGCCCTCTACCTGCTGCATTACGTTTCTGCCTGCTTCCTCGTCATATACTGATTTGAGCTTTACAGTAACTACGCCCTTGAGCGCACCGTTTTCGTCCTTGACAAACTCCTTGACGGTGGTCTGATATCTCCTCGGGTCACAGCCGAACACCGCTATAGCCTCCTCCTGACCATAGTCTGTCTTGCAGACTCTCGGCCACTCCGGCCACGGGTTGTTCTCGGCTCTCTGATCCGGCAGCTTCGGCATCATCTCGAGCTGAACCACGCTCTTGCAGCCCTGTCTTATGGCAGTTCCCACGCAGTCGTTGCCCGTGTCGCCGCCGCCGATGATAACTACATTCTTATCCTGAGCGGAAATGTAATTACCGTCCTTGAGATTTGAATCGAGCAGGCTCTTTGTAGTAGCCTTGAGATAATCTACCGCAAAGTAAATCCCGCTTGCGTCTCTGCCCGGGGCGTTTATATCCCTCGGGTTTCCCGCTCCGCAGCAGAGAATTACTGCGTCGTAGCTGTCAAGCAGCTCGTTTGCATCTACGTTTTCTCCGACATTCACGCCGGTCAAAAATTCAACGCCCTCAGCCACCATGAGCTTTATTCGCCTGTCAACAATCTGCTTTTCCAGCTTCATGTTCGGAATTCCGTACATCAAAAGTCCGCCGGCTCTGTCGTCCTTTTCATAGACGGTCACGCTGTGGCCTCTTTTGTTGAGCTGGTCAGCGCAGGCAAGTCCTGCAGGACCCGAGCCTACTACAGCCACCCTCTTGCCCGTGCGGACGCTTGGCGCTTTCGGCTTCATCATCCCTGTTTCAAAAGCATTTTCTATGATAAAGTGTTCATTTTCCTTAACGCTTACCGGCAAGCCGTTCAGTCCGCAGGTGCAGGCAGCCTCGCACAGCGCCGGGCAAACCCTCGAGGTAAATTCGGGGAAGTTGTTAGTAACAAACAGCCTGTGTGCCGCCGCCTCGTACTCGCCTGTAAAAACAAGGTCGTTCCACTCCGGGATAAGGTTGTTGAGCGGACAGCCCGACACCATACCCATCAGCGGCTGACCGTTTTGACAAAACGGAACGCCGCAGTCCATGCACCTTGCCGCCTGGCGCTTTCTCTCCTCCGGCAGCAGCGGAGTGTGGAACTCGTTGTAATTCTTTATTCTTTCAAGGGGCTTTGTGCCCTCGTTGTTCTTTCTGTCATAATCCAAAAAGCCTGTTGGTTTTCCCACCTTTGCCGCCTCCTTTAAGCTCTTGTGTTCATGTAGAACGCTTCTATCTTCGCCTGCTCAGGGCTCATGCCCTTCTCCTCCATCATGCAGATAGCCTGCATCATCTTTGCGTAGTCGTTGGGGAGAACCTTCTTAAACTTTGGCAGGTACTCGTCGAAGTTATCTAAAATCAACTGTCCCTTGGGCGAACCTGTGGCATTGACGTGCTCCGAAATGATTGCCTTCAACTCTTCAACGTCGTATTTCTCGGTAACGCTGTTGATTGAAACCATTTCCTTGTTCATATTGCGGTAAAGGCTTGAATCCTCATCAAGCACATAGGCGATACCGCCGCTCATGCCTGCGGCGAAGTTTTTGCCGGTTTTACCAAGCACTACCACACGTCCGCCCGTCATATACTCACAGCCGTGGTCGCCCACGCCCTCGACTACAGCGATAGCTCCGGAATTTCTTACGCAGAAGCGCTCGCCTGCAACGCCGCTGATGAACGCCTTGCCGCTGGTAGCGCCGTAAAGCGCTACGTTTCCGATAATGATATTTTCATCGCGCTTGAAGCTTGAGCCCTTCGGCGGGTAGACGATGAGCTTGCCGCCCGAAAGTCCCTTGCCGAAGTAGTCGTTGCTGTCGCCCACAAGCTCGAGCGTAAGTCCCTTCGGGATAAATGCGCCGAAGCTCTGGCCGCCTGCGCCGCTGCACTTGACAACATAATAATCATCGTCAAGCACGTTGTCTCCGTAGCGCTTGGTGATTTCAGAGCCGAATATCGTACCTACCGAGCGGTCGATATTTGTAACGTCTATCTCTATTGTCTTTTTTGTCTTGTTTTTGAGCGCTGCGGACATCTTCTTGAGTATGACTCTCTCATCTACTGTCTTTTCAAGCTCAAAGTCGTAAATGTCCTCGGGATTGAAGGTTCTCGGTTCGTCAGTGCCGATGTAGGGGTTGTTAAGGATACGGCTTAAATCAATCTTAGCCTCTCTCGAGCAGTCGTCAAAGTTCCTTACCCTCAGCAAATCGGAGCGACCCACAAGCTCGTCAACAGTGCGGATTCCGAGCTTCGCCATGTACTCCCTCAGCTCCTGAGCGATGAAGTGCATGAAGTTTACTATATACTCCGGCTTGCCCTTGAAGCGCTTTCTCAGCTCGGGGTTCTGGGTAGCTATACCCACCGGGCAGGTGTCGAGGTTACATACTCTCATCATTACACAGCCCATGGTGACAAGCGGAGCGGTAGCAAAGCCGTACTCCTCAGCTCCGAGCAGGGCGGCTACCAGCACGTCTCTGCCCGTCATGAGCTTGCCGTCGGTTTCGATTACTACCTTTGAGCGCAGACCATTCATAATCAATGTCTGGTGAGTCTCGGCAAGACCGAGCTCCCACGGAAGTCCGGCGTTATATATTGAGTTTCTCGGAGCCGCGCCCGTACCGCCGTCACAGCCGGAGATGAGCACTACCCCTGCTCCCGCCTTGGCAACGCCGGCGGCTACAGTGCCGACTCCTGCCTCTGAAACGAGCTTTACGGATATTCTGGCATCCTTGTTTGCATTTTTGAGGTCGTAGATGAGCTGAGCCAAATCCTCGATTGAATAGATATCGTGGTGAGGCGGCGGCGAGATAAGGCTTACGCCCGGGGTGGAGTGCCTTGTCTTGGCTACCCACGGATATACCTTCTTGCCCGGAAGATGTCCGCCCTCGCCGGGCTTTGCTCCCTGAGCCATTTTTATCTGAATTTCCTTTGCGCTTACGAGATATTCCGAGGTAACTCCGAATCGACCCGAGGCCACCTGCTTGATAGCCGAGCAGCGGTTGATACCGTCCTTGCCGATTTTAAGTCTTTCGGGGTCCTCTCCGCCCTCGCCCGAGTTCGACTTACCGCCGATTTGGTTCATGGCTATCGCCATTGTCTCGTGAGCCTCCTGAGAGATTGAGCCGTAGGACATTGCTCCTGTCTTGAAACGGTGGCAGATGCTCTCGACGCTTTCAACCTCGTCAATCGGAATTCCTCCGTCCTCGGGGAAGCTGAAGTCCATAAGGCTTCTGAGGTTCATGTGCCTGTCCTCGCGGGTGATTGCGGCTGTGTACTGCTTGAACAGCTCATAGTCTCCCCTCTTTGTAGCCTCCTGAAGCAGGTGGATAGTCTCGGGGTTGTAAAGGTGCTCCTCCTTGCCGCTGCGCAGCTTGTGGCTGCCCGAGCTTTCGACCTCGAGCAAAACATCAAGCCCAAGCGGATCAAAGGCGGCGGCGTGCAGCCTTTCGCTGCGCTTGCTTATATCGTCAAGGGTAATTCCGCCCACTCTGCTTACTGTGTTTGTAAAGTAGCGGTCGATTACCTCCTGTGAAATTCCTATAGCCTCAAATATCTTTGAGCCGAGGTAAGATTGAATGGTTGAGATACCCATTTTTGACGCAATCTTAACTATGCCGTGCAAAACGGAATCGTTGTAATCGTTGACTGCGGCATAATAGTCCTTGTCGAGCGCGCCTGTGTCAACCAAATCCCTTATAGTCTCCTGAGCGAGATAGGGGTTGACAGCGCAAGCACCGTAGCCCAGAAGCGTTGCGAAGTGGTGAACCTCGCAGGGCTCTGCGCTCTCCAAAATCATGGATACCGAGGTTCTCTTTTTGGTGGATACCAAATGCTGCTGCAAAGCCGAAACGGCTAAGAGCGAGGGTATGGCTACATGGTACTCGTCCACGTCTCTGTCAGACAGTACGATGATATTGGCGCCCTCCTTGTATGCCTTGTCGGCAGCTATGAACAGATGCTCTATTGCCTTTGCAAGGCTGGTGCTCTTGTAGTAGGTTATCGGAATAACCGCCGTTTTAAGTCCCGGAACATTCATGTTCTTTATCTTGAGCATATCTGTATTAGTCAAAATCGGGTTGTTTATCTTGAGCACGTGGCAGTTTTCGGGCTTTTCAACCAATATATTTCCGTTGCTGCCCAGGTGTACTCCCGTGTCGGTAACTATTTCCTCTCTGATTGAGTCAAACGGCGGGTTTGTTACCTGCGCAAAGAGCTGGCGGAAGTAATTGAACAGCGGGCCGTCAAATTTTGACAGCGGCGGAATCGGGCTGTCGGCGCCCATGGCGGCGATAGGCTCGCTGCCGTTTTTCGCCATCGGGAGTATGCTTGTTCTAATCTGCTCGTAGGTGTAGCCG
This sequence comes from uncultured Clostridia bacterium, assembly GCA_946500295.1. Classification (GTDB taxonomy): domain Bacteria; phylum Bacillota; class Clostridia; order Oscillospirales; family Acutalibacteraceae; genus UBA7067. Next base: position 10,764 of record CAMMVF010000015.1, read on the forward strand.
AAGGCTTTTTGTAGCCTTACAAGATGCTCCTTGTCAAAGCGAATTACGTTTTTGTTCGGGATTTTTAAATCCTTTAAATATACTATATTCTGGTCAAGCCACTCGCCATAGGGCTGGCGGGTAGCATAGTAGTCCTTGAGGTCCTTGTCGTCAATCAGCTCGCCCTTAATGGTATCGACAAGCAACATTCTGCCGGGGCGAAGCCTTTCCTTGACAAGTACGTCCTCGGGCGGAATGTCAATACAGCCGACCTCGGACGAGAGAATGAGAAATCCGTCTTTAGTGATGTAGTAACGAGAGGGGCGCAGGCCGTTTCTATCGAGCACGGCGCCCATGATATCTCCGTCAGAGAAGATAATCGAGGCAGGGCCGTCCCACGGCTCCATCATTGTGGCGTAATACTGGTAGAAATCCCTCTTTGCTCTCGAGATTGTCTTGTTGTTTTTCCACGGCTCGGGTATTGTTATCATAACAGCCAGCGGAAGCGGCATACCGCCCATCATCATAAACTCAAGCGCATTGTCAAGGCGAGCCGAGTCGGAGCCGTTGGGGTCAACGATTGGGAAAATCTTTTCCAAATCATCGTTGAGCTCGTCGCAGGAGGTGCTCTCCTCACGGGCGAGCATCCTGTCGGCGTTGCCGGTTATGGTGTTTATCTCGCCATTGTGAACGATTATGCGGTTGGGGTGAGCCTTCTGCCAGCTGGGGTTGGTGTTGGTGCTGAAGCGGCTGTGTACTGTGGCAATGGCGGAGGTGTATTTTTCACTTTGCAAATCGTAAAAGAACTTTCTCAGCTCCTTTACGAGGAACATTCCCTTATATACTATGGTTCTGCTCGAGAGAGACACTACATAGGTGTCCTCGTTGCTCTGCTCGAACACACGTCTGGCGACATACAGCCTGCGGTCAAAGGGCAAGCCCTTTTCCACATTTACCGGGCGCTTTACAAAGCCCTGCATTATATAAGGCATACTGTCAAAAGCCTTCTGACCGATTACCGAGGGGTCGGTCGGAACCTCTCTCCAACCGAGGAACTCAAGTCCCTCCTTCTCGGTGATGATTTCAAACAGCTTCATAGCCTGACGTCTTTTGAGCTCGTTTTGAGGGAAGAAGAACATTCCCACGCCGTAGTCCCTCTCCAGACCTATATCAAAGCCGAGCTTTTTGGTGGCGTCTTTAAAGAAGTCGTGGCAAATTTGCAGCAATATTCCGACGCCGTCTCCGGTCTCTCCCTTTGCGTCCTTACCGGCACGATGTTCCAGCGTCTCGACTATGCTCAGAGCGTCGTCAACCACCCTGCGAGACTTGATACCCTTGATGTTTACTACGGAGCCGATTCCGCAGTTGTCATGCTCAAAGCGAGGGTCGTATAGTCCCTGCTTTTCAAAAGGCTGCTGAACTTTGAAGTTGTCCATCACAAGCACCTACCCTTAACTTTACTTTTAATTTCACTATCTGATTCACCCATCAAAAGCGCCCAAGTCAAAACCGAAGCCGTGCTCATAAATTTATGCAGGAGATGAGCGCAAAATTCCAATGATAGATTACGAAGATAACTGTATCATACACCCTTATCTTTGTCAAGAACTTTTTGCAATAAATTTTTGTAAAGTTGCAGAAATGCCGGGGTAAAAATTTTTAAAATCCCAATTTTAGCTTATTTTTGCAGGAGCAACTTTTTATTCCTGCAAATCCTTGCTTTGCCGCCGAAGTAAAATTTTTTATCTCAAAGCTAAATTTTCACCCCGATTTTTGCTGTGTTTTCCACCTTATTGAACCGATGTATTTAAAAAATATATACAAAGTCCACAACCGCCCCCGCATCAGGCGATAAAAAACAAATCCTGTCACTTGCTTATTTCTATCCCTAAGCACAAGAAATTCTAACGATATAGTGAGAAGTCTTGAATTACTCATATAAATATGTTATTATTTGATAAACCATTTTTGTGTTATGGCAGCTAAAAAATTGGAGGGAAAACAAATTGCCTGTTTGTTATAACAATCTTTGGAAACTGCTTATTGATAAAAATATGAACAAGACCGATTTGAAAGAAGCCGCCGGCATCAGTTTTAATGTAGTAGCTCGAATGAGCAAAAACGAAACCATTTCTTTTGAAAGCATTGAAAAAATTTGCTCCGCATTAAACTGTACTATAGGAGATATTATTGAAATCACCACTGATAAGCCCAACGCCAAATTAAAACGCTTTTGTACAATCGAGTTATTTGCAGGGGCCGGCGGGCTGGCTTTAGGTATTGAACAAGCCGGTTTTGAAACCTTAGGACTTATAGAACTTGATAAAGACGCTTCCGATACGCTTAAGTGCAACAGACCTAATTGGAATGTAATAAACGATGATATAGCCAATATCTCCTGCTTGGATTTACAGGATTATTTTCAAATTAATAAAGGCGAGCTTGATTTGTTGTCCGGCGGCGCTCCATGTCAAAGCTTCTCCTATGCCGGGAAAAGACTGGGATTAGAAGACGCTAGGGGTACGCTTTTCTATCATTATGCTAAATTTTTGGAGCAGCTTCAACCTAAAATGTTTTTATTTGAAAATGTAAAAGGCCTACTTACTCACAATAAAGGAAAAACCTACCGAACCATAACAGATATCTTTGAGCACACAGGATATACAATTCAAAAAAAGGTTTTAAATGCCTGGGATTATGGCGTTGCGCAAAAGAGGGAACGCTTAATAACAATAGGTATTCGTAATGATTTGGCAGACAAAACAGTTTTTGAATTTCCTTCACCTCATAAGTACAAGCCTGTATTAAGAGACATACTTCTCGACTGTCCAAAAAGTGAAGGAGCTCCATATTCTGAGTACAAGCAAAAAATATTTGAACTCGTACCCCCTGGCGGCTACTGGAGGGATATTCCCGAAGATATCGCCAAGGAATATATGAAAAGCTGTTGGTATATGGGCGGTGGCAGAACCGGGATCTTAAGACGATTAAGTCTTGACGAACCCTCGCTGACCGTACTTACCTCACCCAGTCAAAAGCAAACTGATCGTTGCCATCCGTTGGAGGCAAGACCATTCACGATAAGGGAAAACGCCAGATGTCAAAGCTTTCCTGATGATTGGCAGTTTTGCGGCAGTATTGGTTCACAATATAAACAGGTTGGAAACGCAGTACCTGTAAATCTTGCATATGATATAGCAACAAAAATTAAAGAAGCATTGGAGCGTTTGTAATGTGGAGCTTACCATTTATAACCGAAGAGGAATTTACAAGCCATGTAAAAGCAACCATTGAAAAGTACGGTGAAAAGTTAGAATCATTTGATTTAAAACGATTCAATAAAAATATAGTCGATCCTATTAAACTGATATTTGATAAGACCGTCTATCAGTCCTCGTGGGAAGAAATTATCAGCAACGAAATCTTTCGTCAAAGAGATAAAGCGAACAATAATGATATAGGATATTTTCATCAGCGTATTTTTCAACATATTAAAAACTGCCGTGTTCCGGATAACGGTAAAGAAGGCGGCTGGGATATTATTTATCAAAACCCCGAAGGCATAGCAATACCCGATGCCGGAGTAGTTCATACAGTATATGTAGAAATGAAAAACAAGCATAATACCATGAATTCTGCTTCAGCCGGAAAAACCTTTATAAAAATGCAAAATCAGCTGCTTAACGATGACGACTGCGCCTGCTTTCTGGTAGAGGTCATTGCTCAACGCTCCCAAAATATTAAATGGACTACAACAGTAGATAAGAAGAAGGTAGGTCATAAACTCATACGCCGAGTGAGCATAGATCAATTCTACTCATTAGTCACCGGAGAAGAAAATGCTTTCTTCAATATGTGTATGGCTCTGCCTGATGTTATAAAAAAGGTTGTTAGAGAGCTTGAAGGTACAATAGTCCCCCATGACACTGTTATTGATGAGCTTAAAAAAATCGCCGCAGAACTACAAATCAATTCGGAAGATTTAGCTATTATAATGTCAGTGTTTATGCTTGGTTTTAGCAACTACAAGGGCTTTTGCGCTTTGCGCTAAAGCTAAGATATAATTAAAGTGTAAACGCCCCTATACATTCTGAGCATTACCTTGGCTGCACAATGCCACACTCACTTGAAAATATATACCCTCTGTGATATAATCAAAACTACTCTGAACGCAGTCAAATTGCCCGGTAAAACTCTACTTTGGCAAATATCGGCTGCACAGATACTACACATATAAAATTTATTACTAACGCTTTCAAAGGGGTGTATAAATTGAAAAGTGATACAATAACAAAATCAGTAAACGCCGCTCCTCAAAGAGCCCTGCTCCACGCTCTGGGGCTTACCGACGAGGAGATAGGCAAGCCGCTGGTCGGCATAGTCAGCTCTCAAAACGACGTAGTGCCCGGCCACATGAACATCGACAAGGTAGTCGAGGCTGTAAAGCAGGGCGTTTCTATGGCGGGCGGAGTTCCGCTGGTGTTCCCTGCCATAGCGGTATGCGACGGAATCGCAATGGGACACGAGGGCATGAAGTACTCCCTCGTCACCCGTGAGCTAATCGCCGACTCAACCGAGGCTATGGCAAAGGCGCACGCCTTAGATGCTTTGGTAATGGTACCTAACTGCGACAAAAACGTACCCGGACTGCTTATGGCTGCCGCCAGAGTAAACGTGCCGACAGTATTTGTCAGCGGCGGCCCGATGCTCGCAGGAAGAGTTGACGGCAAAAAAATCAGCTATTCTACAGTATCAGAGGCGGTCAGCCGCTACAAGGTAGGCGAGATTGACTCGGAAAAGCTCGGCGAATATGAAAACAACGCCTGTCCGACCTGCGGCTCATGCTCGGGAATGTTCACAGCCAACAGCATGAACTGCCTCACCGAGGTGCTCGGAATGGGACTTAGGGGCAACGGCACTATTCCGGCTGTATATTCTGAAAGAATCCGCCTTGCAAAGCACGCCGGCATGGCTGTAATGGAGCTTTACAAAAAGAATATCAGACCCAGAGACATAATGACCTACGAGGCGTTTGAAAACGCACTGACCGTGGACATGGCTTTAGGCTGCAGCACCAACAGTATGCTCCACCTCCCGGCTATCGCCCACGAATGTGGAATCGACTTAAACCTCGACATAGCAAACTCGATCTCCGCAAAAACCCCGAACCTGTGCCACCTTGCTCCCGCAGGCGATCACTTCATCGAGGAGCTCAACGAGGCTGGCGGAGTTTACGCAGTAATGCACGAGCTTAACAAGCTTAACCTGATTCACACCGAGCTTATGACCTGCACGGGAAAAACCGTAGGCGAAAATATAGACGGCTGTGAAATCAAGAACACCGAGATAATCAGAACCGTAGATAATCCTTACAGCGCAACGGGCGGAATCGCCGTACTCAGGGGCAATCTTGCTCCCGACGGCTGCGTGGTTAAGCGCTCGGCGGTAGCTCCCGAGATGATGCACCACAGCGGCAAGGCGAGGGTGTTCGACTGCGAGGAGGACGCCTTAAACGCAATTTACGAGGGAAAAATCAACCCGGGCGAGGTAGTCATAATCCGCTACGAGGGCCCCAAGGGCGGACCGGGAATGAGAGAGATGCTCAACCCGACCTCGGCTATCATGGGAAGCGGACTTGGCAACAGCGTAGCCTTGATAACCGACGGGCGCTTCTCAGGAGCGACAAGGGGAGCGGCTATCGGCCATGTATCGCCTGAGGCGGCGGTTGGCGGCAACATCGCCTTAGTCAACGAGGGCGACATAGTTGAGATAGACATACCTAAAAACACAATCAATGTACTCGTTTCGGACGAGGAGCTCGAGCGCAGAAGAGCTCAGTGGAGTCCGAGACCGCCGAGAATCACCACGGGCTATCTGTCGAGATACGCAAAGCTCGTAAGCTCCGGCTGCAAGGGCGCGGTGCTGGAGTGAGGAAACGCGGGGCGTTGCAGTGATATAGCGGCAAAGCCTCTGTGATATCTGCGGCATAGCCGCAGGTGAAATATTCGCCACTGGCTAATGTGAAATCGCGCCGAGAGCACGGTTGCGGAAAGCCTACGGCTTTGAAATTTAAAGTAGTTTGTGCGAGACTTAGGGCTGCGCCCCGAGTCTCGCACAATTTTATAACGAGCAAAGGTAATGGAAGGACAGAGAGTTTTTATTGGCACAAATTCAAACGACAGCAGTGCAGGAGTACGTAGGGCGGCAAATGCCGCTTTCATCCTGCGTGCGGCTATACAGCTATAATGTATTTTTGTGCCGGGTTTGAGTTTTGTTACTCGAACCCGGCGCAGTTTAGCTGAAGTCAAAAAACGATATTTGCCTTTAAGGGAATGGAACAGACTAAAATAGACAATAGTTAAAAGGATTACTCTGTAGAAAAAGGATACAGACTGCCAACGTGAAAAAAGCTGCGGAAGGATTGAAATATCGGAATGGCACAAATTTACACCAGAGCAGTGCAGAAGTACGTAGGACAAAAAGGATACAGACTGCCAACGTGAAAAAAGTCAAAAAAGGCGGCAAGCTATAGAATGGCACGGATTAATACAGAACCGGTAAAGTAGAGCGTAGCATAAAATAAAACCTCCTGCATAAGCTTTAACAGGCTATGCAGGAGGTTTTTTTATGGAGCAATGGCTTGTATGGATAGTTTTGGGCGGTGGATTCTTGGTTTTTTTAATTATCGAGGCTTTTTCAAGAGAAAAAAAGCCCTTTCGCAAGGCTTTATTAACCATGCTCAGCGGACTAGCCGCCTTGGCGGTGGTAAATCTTTTAAGCCCCTACACCGGGGTAGGGCTGCCCGTGAGCATTTTAACGCTGTGCGGCTCCGCCGTGGGCGGAATCCCGGGAGTTACCTTGCTTCTTGTAATGAATATGATTTTATAATATCGGCCAGCTCATCCATTGCCTTGTAATCGAGCTCCGGGGTGAGGTCGATATCACCGTCGGCACGAAACGCCATTTTAGCCACAAATTTTTCAAGCTTGTTTGAGCTGTCGGTGTGAAGCTCGCCGCCAAAGCACTTGATAGCAACCGCGTGGTTTCTGAGCGCCGGCGGGAAGTTAAGCTCCAGCTGGCGGTTAATGTTTTCTTTGTCGGTAAAGCCGCAGCACATGAAAAGCGCTATCCGCTTTTTGAGCAGAGCTTCCTCCTCATCCTCCATGAACTTGCTCACCGATGAGGCGATATGCCCCATACGCACGCTCGCACCTATGATTACGGTATCGTATGGCGCAAGGTCAATTTTTATTCCGTCGCGCGCATTCACCAGAGTGACGGCGCACCCCAGCTTATCGGCAAGATATTTGGCACATTTTTCCGATGTGCCTGTTTTTGTTCCATATATAATCAGAACGGACATCTTCCTGCTCCTTGTTTCAAATTGCAATATTTCTATCATTACCATTTTACAATTTTACACTCAGAAAAGCAACCGAAAACTCGTTTAAAGTTTTGTAATTCTCATTAGAAAATAAAGTAAAAGTGGAAAACGCAGCCTGGGTGCTTTTTCACGCTTAACGCGGTATCGCCTATATGCTGAACTTTTTCTCACGATCAGAATATAACTTAAACAGTAATTCACGTGATTTTAGGATTTTCGCTTCGACAGACAAGATAATCAAGGCTGGTGTTATAGTAATCGGCAAGCTTTATAAGCAGGCTGAGCGGTATTTCCCGCTCTCCCCTCTCGTACTTTGAATAAAGCGACTGGTCGCACATAAGTATTTTTGAAATCTCCTTTTGTGTCAAATCGTTGTCCTCGCGCAAATCCTTTATTCTCAATTTCACTTCCATCACCGTTAAAATTATAAAATAGTACAAATTGTCCTATTGACTTTTAGGACTATTTGTCCTAAAATATTGTTGAGAATAGTTTTTCTTTTTTATATATTTTTATGCAAATCTCAATTTATAAAAATTAATAAAGAAAAACGATATTTAAGATAACGGAGGTAGATTTTATGAGGACGAAAATCAAAAAAGCGGCAGCAATTCTGCTTACGGCGGCAATGTTATTTACCATGACAGTTGTTACGCCGGTGACGGCTGGAGCGGCAACGCCGGGTGAAGGAAACTGGGCAACTTTGTAACTTGACTGCATTTAAATAAATATGCTTGTGTATTTTCGATATGTTACAAACCCGGGAGGTTAACAATATGACAACGAAAGAACTTCAAGAGTATCTTAATATAATATTTGATATGGAAATAAATCTTTATATCCAAAAAAATACACTTATGCACCTTCAAAATCAATATTCACAATTAGCCCATAAAAGTAATATACCCGTACCTACACAAAAAAAGGCTTTAGCTGACAGTTCTGATTTTAGACTTGGCGCAGGTATAATTTCTGCGATAGCTGGCGGTATTATTGCTGCTTGTGTAATAATCTCAAATCAAGACACTAACAACAGTATTATAGATTCCTTCTTTGCTTCTGTGAGCGTGGTGTTTTGGACACTTTTGATTTCAGGTATTTGCGGATTAGCCGGGGCATATATTATAGGAGCAATCATAGGTGAATTTAAAAGATTGTCAAAACAAAAAGAGCTTGACTGTGAGTATCAGTTAGAATTAGCAGAATATAAAATAAAAGTAAAATTAGACGATGAACGTGTACAAAGAGAACTTGTTCAAAAAAATTATATATACCAACAGATTGAGCTTTTATCAAAACAAATAGAAAAATCCAGTAATACTCTTGACAAACTTTACTCTTATAATATTATTGATAAAAGTTATCGGAACATAGTTGCAATTTCTTCCTTTTGTGAATATCTCCGCTTGGGCAAAACATATACTTTAGGTTTTGACAGAGACACAGGAGATACAGGAGCTTACAATCTTTACGATGATGAAGTACGACACAATCATATAATTTCAAAACTTGATATTATTATTGATAAACTTGATACGATATCTGAAAATCAACGTATTCTAGCTGATGCAATAAGAGAAGGAAACGGCAAGATAAACAGATTAAGCGAAGATGTATTACAAGCGTCAAGTCAAATTAATAATTCCATTAATAAAAATACTGCAATACAAATATATAACGGAGAAAGAACACAGGCTGAGCTTTCTTATATGAATAGAATGAATTTGATATATAACCGGCATCATTGATTATTATACAACTACATACTATATGTAGCCATCTGCCAATAAATATCAAGCCTTTTATCCTTTTTTGAAATTCAAAAATATTAAAGCCCCAAGCTCTAAGACATAAATCCCCTAACAAGTGCAGGCGCGCATAAGGAGAGAGTGCGCTCACACTGTAAGAATTTAATAAATTACAAATCAGGGCGCTCCGAAAAAATCGGAGCGCCCTGATTGCATTGCAGTAAAACGTAGGGAAAGCGGCTTTTGCCGCAGTCGGCTAAAATCAAAAAGGATATTGACAATTAAACATCGAATGGACTATAATAAAAATAGGATTAATTCATCCTATTTTCGTTTGGAGGTGCTTTTATGAATATCAACACAAAATCTCTTGTTTCAATCACCGAAGCAAATCAGAACTTTTCTAAGGTAGCAAGGCTTGTTGACGAAAACGGATCGGCTGTCATTTTGAAGAATAATGTTCCCCGTTATCTGATTGTAGAATTTAGTCAAGCGGAAACCGAACAACTTGCAAGCGACGAGGATGTAAAGGAAATCTCAAAACGCCTTATTGAAAAGAACAAGAGCGCTTATGAGGCTTTAGCCGCCCTGCGCCGCAGGGCGCAATTTCACTAAAACAGCCCGAGCCGCCGATAGTGTCATCGGCGGCTCGATTATTTTTAATATTTATTTAAAAGTATTTATTGATACGTCTCGTCTGACGAGGTATCATATCCGTCGTCGGAATAGTAATCCCCCGAATAATTTTCGTCCGCACTCGAAGCAGCGCCTTCGTCCGAATACCCGTCAGAGGAATATCCCTCATCGCTGTAGTCTGTTGAGCTGTCAGAGCTGCCCGACAAGCTCTCGCCAGAGTAACTATAATCGTCAGATGAAGCTGCGCCGTCTTCAGAGCTGTCCGAGCCTGCGGTACCGAGGTCGTACGGACCTGCTCCGCTGGTATCAAACAGACCGTTCATGGTCTCGATCTGCACCCCTGTATTTGCGGACATAATCCCGTTTAAGAACAGCACGTTTTTAATTCCGTACTGGTCGCAGTAGTCCTTGAGGTTTCCGTCGAAGTAGCGGAAGTCTATAATATGCACCTCGTCGTAGTTGTACGCAAGGTAGGGCGCAAAGGCGTTGCCGTAGCTCTCCTTGACAATGGCTATCTTCTCGCCCGAGGAATTATCCTCGTTATCAATCACCATCAGCGGGTTATCTCCCCAAATAAACACCCCGTAGGTTCCGCTGCCCGCCTCGGCTGCTTCATAGTACATATTGTCAATATAGGTCGGCTCGTCGCTGCCATCCATAAACAGAGTACAGCTGTAATTTCCCGGCAGAGTGTAATAATCCACATGATCCGGGTGCTGCTGCAAAACCTCAGCTTGAGAAGCTGTGTAAAGCGAGCCCAAAAAGCCGTCAATGGTATTTTTTGTCGCAGCTTCAAGCTGCATAGGCTCGAGCCCTGCTGCCTGTGCAAATGCTGTATAGGCATAGTACGCACCCAGCCCCGTCCAGTGGTGGTCGGTGTTGAAGTACAGATACTCGGTCTTGTGCTTGTTCATGGTGTCGTAAATGTCAACAGTCTTTACGTCGCTGTCTAAATTCGAGTAAACGGTAGTCGTGTTCTGCCGCTGAGAGGTTACGCCCTGTTCGTCTGTAAGCCTTTGCTCCTCCCTCGGGCACAGCCCGAACTCGCTGTGATTCGGCACGACCATATCATAAACCGTAATTGCGCTGCCCAGCTGATTTTTGTATCTGTTTATTGCTGCGGCGTAGTTTTTGGCTGCGTCATCATTGCCGTAAAACAGCTCGAAAGCCTTGTTATCCCAGAAATAAAGACCGCTGCTTCCGTCCACATATCCCTCTTCGCCGTTATCGGCGATCTGCGTAACGCTCGAATCCTCGGTGGCGGGCTGGGTTGAAGCCTCTGTGGCAGCTGTAAGTTCAGTAGCCTCAGTCGCCGACTGAGCGGACACATCAGAAGAGCCGGCGCAGGAAGCGCAGCTGTTGGCTAGCAATACTATTATTAAAATCAACACAGCCAAAATCAGTATTCCGCCGCTGACTATCATAATGCGGTTGTGGCGGCGCCTTTTCAGCCTTTCACGGCGGCGGCGCTCCACTCTTCTCATATACCTCTGGTCATAATCTCTGTCGTCCCTATCGTCTCTATCGTACCTGTCGTATCGGTCATATTCAGACATAAAAAATCCTCCTATCAACATTATGGAGTGCTCACTGACATTATACATTATTACGTCAATATTTTCAACAAAAATTCAACACGCCCGTGCTGCGGATTTTGCAGAACGGGCGCGATTATTATTTTAATTAACTTATACAGCCGCCTACAGAGGCGGTGAACATCGGCAACTTGGTTATATCCCCAAGAAGACCTTAGCTATCTGGAAGTACATAAGCAGGGAAATAGCATCTACAGCCGTGGTGATAAAGGGGCTTGCCATAACCGCAGGGTCGAAGCCGATTTTTTTTGCAGCCAGAGGCAGGGCGCAGCCGATAATCTTCGCAACAAATACCGTGCATATAAGCGTCAGGCTGACTACCAAAGCAACCTGCAAGCCAACCCCGTCAAACAGCATCAGCTTTAAAAAGTTGGTGAGCGCCAGCGTAACTCCGCACAAAATAGCAACCCTGGATTCTTTAAATATTACCCTCGGCAAATCCCTGAACTTTATCTCGTCCAGCGACAAGCCTCTGATTACGGTTACGGACGCCTGGCTTCCCGAGTTTCCTCCTGTGTCCATCAGCATCGGAATATAGGCGGTCAGCGCCACCTGCGCCGCTAAAGCGTTCTCGTAGCTCGAGATTATCCAGCCGGTAAAGGTAGCGGATATCATCAGCACCAGCAGCCAAGGGATTCTCTTGCGGTAGGTCTCAAGCACTCCCGTTTTCATATAGGGCTTATCGGTCGGGGTAATAGCCGCCATGACCTCCATGTCCTCGGTAGTTTCCTCCTGCATTACGTCCATAGCGTCATCTACGGTGACGATTCCGACAAGCCTGTTTTCTCCATCTACCACGGGTATTGCGAGGAAGTCGTACTTGCCAAATAGATTTGCTACCCTCTCCTGGTCGTCAAGGGTATTTACGGAAATCACATTAGACTCCATTATATCCATGACTATCTCGTCCTCGTCGGCGAGAAGCAGGGTCTTAATTGATATCATTCCGATGAGCTTGCGGTTGTCGTCGGTGACATAGCAGGTGTAAATCGTCTCCTTATCTACTCCGGTTCGCCTTATCCTCTTAATCGAGTCGCTGACCGTCATAGTCGGGCGCAGATTGACAAACTCCGTCGTCATTATGCTTCCTGCGCTGTCCTCGGGGTATTTGAGCACCTCGTTTATCTTTGCTCTGACCTCGGGGTCCGCCTGGCGCAGGATTCTCATTACCACGTTTGCGGGCATTTCCTCAATCAAATCTACGGCGTCGTCAACGTAAAGCTCATCGACCACCTCTTTCAGCTCGGTGTCGCTGAATCCGTGTATGAGCAACTCCTGTGCGTCGTCGTCCATCTCGACAAAGGTTTCAGCCGCCAGCTCCTTAGGCAACAGCCTGAAAAGCAGCGGCAGAGCCTCCTCGGGCATCTCGTCGAACATTGCCGCTATATCCGCAGGCTGTAAAGTTATAAAAATATCCTTAAGCGTGGCATAGCGCTTATTTTCAAGCAGTCTTTCTATCGAGGCTTTCAGCGTTGCCTCGTTTCTGGTCATAGTATTTATCTCGTTTGCCATGGTCTTCCTCCTAACTTTTAATTTAGGCGAAGCACCAACCAAATTGATTTAATTCAAGCTAAAGGGTCGGGAAATGGCGCACTGCGCCGTTATTGCTTGAATACAACTTCGGTACGGTGCCGAATTACCGCCTCCTGCGTCCATTTCCTTCACCTCTCTTTAATATATAACCCAGTCGCCGATGTCCCCCGCCTCTGTAAGCGGCGGGTTCCATTCAGTCTTTCGGTGGGAGTTATAATCCCCCACCGAAACCCTGAGGAGCAAAGCTCCCCGGCGACGGTTGCAATCGTCGCTGGCGTGATCAAACGAGCTTGTCACGCCAGCGAAGATTTAAATAATCAAAAAACTCAAAAATATATGCAGGCCGCACAGCACCTGCACTACTACTATATTTTACCCCCTCACTCAAAAAAAGTCAAACAAAACCTACTTTTTTGTCCTACGTACAACTCACTTCGCTCGTGTGCATCTGTGCCATTCTAACATTACAATCCTTCCATCACTTTTTTCACGTTGGCAGTCTCCTACCTTTCCCTGCCCCTAAAACGAGACTAATTTAAAAAAAAGAGAACAACCCTTTAACCGCAGCGAAGCTGCGATTTCACATTCGCCAACGGCGAATATTTCACCACGCCAAAGGCGTGATATCACAGCGGCGCCAGCCGCTATATCACTGGCGCAGCCTATGCCTCAGCGCAAGCTGAGATATCACTGGCGGCAAATGCCGCCCCTTAGCTCAGGCTTTCGTAATACGAAAAATCGACCTCGCCCTTAATGTTATCAAGAGCCCCCGGCGTCAATTCCTTAACCATCAAGCACTCCGGAGCAGGAAGCTTGACCTTTGGCGAAGCGACAATCCCATAGTCGCAGGAGGTGACGAAACCTCTGGGGTTGTAGTTGCGAGGATCTCCCTCCACCAGCACAGCCTCGTAGCCGAGTTCTCTCGCCTTTTCAAAGCCGTACTCAATCAGCTCCTTAGAAATATGCTGTCTTTGAAGCCGGGTTTTTACCGCCACGGGAGACAAAAGCAAAAGCCTGTCATCGTATTTGCCCTCCAAATGAAATCTTGAAAACATGGCGTATCCGATAACGCTGTTATTTTCATCCAGCATAAGTAATTCAAGCTCGGGCAGGTAATACTTTTTGCTCCTTATTTCCTCCACTACGCTTCTCACTAACTTTCCAGACTCCGCACCCTCGGAATCGGTGAACACCTCTTCCACCAGCTCAAGAGAACCGAGCAGATACTCATCACTGATACTCTGAATAAATCTCTTCACAATAACCAACTCCGTATTTATCTCTGCATACTACTGCACTGCTATAGTATACACCTGTGCCAATTAAAGGCAAATATCCTTTTAACTTTATGCTGTTTTTAGTTGGATTCCTCTTTAAATCTTCGCCCGAGTGACAAGCTCGTTTGATCACGCCTGCGACGATTGCAACCGTCGCCTGGGAGCTTTGCTCCTCAGGGTTGGAGGATTATAATCTCCACCGAAAGACGGAATGTCTCCCGCCGCCTACTCAGGCGGGGCGACTTGATTATAAGAACAAAACCGCCAAAGATATAACGATAGCACAGCCCCCCTGCTCCGATTGGAGCAGGGGGGCTGTGCGAATTTATTTTACATTTAACGCAATTTTACTTATCCAGAAATCGGCTTACCTTTACATATCCGAATTGAGATTCACAATCGCTTTAAGGTCATAAAGATATAGCTCCTTCACAGCGGCGGCTTCTGCCTTGATTTTTTCATCAAAGCCTGACTCGGAAAATAAAGCGTAATAAAATTTCGCTTTTTCTTTCAGCGGAGTCAGCTTTGCTGCGGTATCAAGATATTCGGAATAATCAAACGGCCTGCCCTTGAATTTACATTCACCCACCAAATACTCCTTTGAACCTGCGCCAATAGCGAGCAGGTCTATCTCGGTTTCCGCTGCTCTGAGTCCGTTTTCAGCACTCTTGTCCCGAACGGTCGTTTTTCCCGTCCAGCGTCCCATTTTGGTATAACGAAACGGCAGGGCGTTTTTCTTCTGAAGCTCCCGTACAAATTCTTTACAGACATCTTCAAACGTGAGCGAGGTAAATTCATGTAATGCAGGCTCAATGAGATATTCATAAACGCCTTCTATGTCTCCGTCCTCAAGCTGTGAAAGATTAGCAAAGCCGAAAGCATACCAAAAGCGGAAAAAGTTATCGGTCAAACGGTAAGCTCCACGATTGGTATTCGCCTTTTCCTTTGTTCCGACGTCAACGGAAAACTCACGCTCGACAATACCAAGCTCTATTAAGTTTCTTAAATAAACGCTGGTTTTCGAGGTGTCCTCGACAAGCGATTTTTGACTTATGTCATTCAGCCTCGTGTTGCCTAGCGCTACAGCCTCGATAATCGAATTGTAAATCGGGGTTTCCCGAAGTTCCTGATGGAGCAAAAACTCCACCTCGCTATACAGCACCGAGCCTTTCGTAAGAATATTTCGCTTGATATTTTCCGCAACAGAAAGCTCAGGGTTAAACTGATTGAGATAATGCGGAATACCGCCCAGCACTGCATATACAATCACCTTATCCTTTTCCGAATAATTCGGGAAAAATCTTGCGGCGTCATAAAACCCCATCTCTTTCATTTTATATATCCCCGTCGCCCTGCCGTACAACGGATTCTTTTCCGCAAGCAGCTCCTTTTCAATAAAACTCATTGCGCTGCCGCACAGAATGATCATCACCTTGCTGTCTTTGAATACCGTATCCCAAAGGTTTTGCAAAATAGACGGAATACTTTTATTCCCTTTGCACATATAGGGAAACTCGTCGATTACAATAAGCTTCTTTTTCTCTCCGTATGGCAAATCGAGAATCGCACGGAAGGCTTTTTCCCAGTCTGCAAATTCGGTGATATACTGTTTAGCCGGTATATCCTCCCTCAGCAACTGCTTTGAAAACTTTGCAAGCTGTACCCTGTCGGTACTTTGCGTACAGGAGAAAAAGATGTGCGGCTTGCCCTTGCAAAACTCTCTGAGCGTTTCGGTCTTTCCCACTCGCCTTCTGCCGTACAGAACAATTAACTGACCCTTGTTTTCTTCGTATTTATCCTGCAAAAACCTAAGCTCCGTTTCTCTGCCTATGAACATCGACTCGCCTCCTCAAGCACTAAATCAAAGTTTGTCAAATCCTGATTTACTGAATCCTGATTTGATATTATTATATCCACAAACACCCAAAAAATCAAGCGACCTTTGCAACGTCGTAAAAGGCTATCCCCCCCTACCGTGGTTCTTCTCCTCAGCTTTAAATCTTCGCCTGCGTGACAAGCTCATTTGATCACGCCTGCGACGATTGCAACCGTCGCTGGGAAGCTTTGCTCCTCAGGGTTGGGGGATTAAACCTCCCCGAAAGACTGAATGTGGGGCTTGGTTATAAAACAAAAACTCAAGGCTCACTTCGCTCAGCCTCACAAGCTCTCACCCGGATATTTCATCCCCCAAGCTCTTCTCAGCTCGGTCATTATGTCCATAACATCCTTTGTATATCCCAAACACAAGCCGGAAGCATCCTTATTTTTTACCGCTCCTTCCATATCCTGCATCTCGTAATACAGGGCGTTTGAAGCTTCGCCGGCTTCAATACTGCGAATATTCCCTGTCTGGGCGTCAACAATAATTGCCTTGTCCGCTCTCGGGAACTCCATAATTTCAATATATCCCTTTTCACAGCTTATCATGGCTCGCTTCGGCTGTTTTGAATGTAAAGACAGGGCTACCGTAGCCATCTGTTCAACGCTGTTCTTTAATAATATACTTGCCTGTTCATCACAGCCGGTTGGTGAAGGCTTCCACTGGCTGAGTATTTCAGAGGGCTTCTCGTCCATAAAGCTCCTGACAATAGATAAAGCATATACACCAATATCGAGCAAAGCCCCGCCCGCAAGCTTCATATTAAAGAAACGATTATTCATGTCATATTCCTTAAAGCTGCCAAAATTAACGGTAATCATCTGAAC
This sequence comes from uncultured Clostridia bacterium, assembly GCA_946500295.1. Classification (GTDB taxonomy): domain Bacteria; phylum Bacillota; class Clostridia; order Oscillospirales; family Acutalibacteraceae; genus UBA7067. Next base: position 27,622 of record CAMMVF010000015.1, read on the forward strand.
TCTGCCCAATTCACCGCTGTTTACAAGCTTCCACAGCTCTTTATAAATCGGCATATGCCATATCGTCATCGCTTCAGCCAGAATCAAGCCCTTATTCTCAGCCAAAGCAATCATCTCATCCAATTCTCTGCTATTTAAGGTAATGGACTTTTCAACAAACAAATGCTTCCCATGCTCGAGCGCCTTCTTCATAAATTCATAATGGGTGTTGTGAGGGCTGGTGATATATATAATATCAACTTTATCATCCTCAAACATATCATCAATTTTATCATAAACCTTGCTTACCTTATATTTTTCAGCAAAGGCAACCGCTTTTTCATAAGTACGATTACCCACTGCATACAGCTTCTTCCCCATTTTATCAAGAGCCTGCGCCATTTCATTTGCAATAACGCCTGTTCCGAGAACAGCCCAATTTAAACTATCCTTCATCAGTATCTCTTCCTTTCGTATCTGATTAAAATCCGGCTTGACCTATATATTATCTCCCGCGAAAATTACAGTTAAATCAATTTTTAAAAGCTTGATGTTATGATATCCAGGATATCGGCATAAAACGGGCAACAAAGGCTACTCAAATAATTTGAGATGTTCAGAGCTTTTTAAATGACAAGCCTCAAGTTATCCACTTTAATCTATGGATTTCATTTTGCAGGTTTGACAAAAATCTGCCTGCGTGTGCGCCGTCCATCTGCGTATGATGAAACTGAAAGGAGAGCGTCAGATAGTATTTAAGCCATTTCTTTTTGTATCTGCCCCAAATAATAAACGGATTATTGAAAATGCCGCTATTCATGCCGACAGCCCCGTCAATTTCCGTATCTACGATTGCAGATGTTCCAATCACCATACTGTTTTCGGACAAATCCCTGTCCCGACAGCTTGCAGCCACCTCAGCCGTATATTTCAGATACTCCTCATTGAATTTATTAATATCTGCATCATATAAAATATCGCAGGAGCTTACTTCGCCTTCCTTATTTTTTACAATCGTATTTACCGCTATCGTATCATACTGAATCAGTTTATCGCCGACCGGAAGTGTGTAAAACTCCTTTACATTTACCGCAGCACTGCCTATACAATAGTCGAGCAGCATATTGAATTTTAGTTTTCTTTTTCTGCTCACCCTTATCAGATTCGTAACATCAAAGGTTTTGAAAAAGGTTACCATAGGATTGGGCGCATTCATCCAAAGCTCATACGCCGCCGCCCTTGTTGTATCTTTGGGATTTACTTCTTTAGGCATAATGACCTCCGCCCATTCTAAACCACAGCCATTTACTCAATTTTCTTTATCGGGTGTCGTACAACTGTTTTCAGCCTGCTCACATCACACCTTCTCGGGTCGCTCAGATAGATTTCGTGATGGTATCTCGTATCCGTAATGTCCAGTTCATACCCGTTTGCTTTCATATAGTCGTGCATTAAATCAACGGTGGCAGGCTCATCATCATAAGAGCCGATGTGCATACACTGAACGCAAGTCCCCTCATCATATGTGAAAAACTTCACTCTTGAAAAATCCTGTTTTTTCTTTTTTGTTGCTTCCTGAACTGCCCACTCAAAATCTTCCTTCGTTACAAAGTCCGGCAACCGAATCATAGATATAAAGTGCATATCTTCTTTTCTGGCATAATCAAGCCCTTCTGTGTTTTCCTGCCACCAAAGCCCCTCGAGCGGCGGCACTACATATTCAAAGAAGCCCTCAATTTTATGTGTTCCTTTGTAGCTCATCTTGATAGTAAAGGCAATTCCATATAACAAGCCGATTGAGTTTTTATACTCCCCGTTTTCTTCGTTGGGATTACCTTTTCCTCTAACTGCGATATAGTTCATTTTGGGAATATCTACGATACCGGGCTTGTTCTTCGGCATATAGAATTCCTTGTATTCTTTCTTATAATCAAAAGCCATTTTCTTTACTCCTTATCAAACAGTTTTTTACCGCATACAGGCATTACTCTACGTATTCGACCCTTTCAAATTTTCCAAAGCAGGGGGATTATTTTCGAGTATCACCCTAACAGTCGGGCAGGTTTCTAATTCAGAACAGTCGCCGCAGGTGGAAACGCCTTTTTTCAACGCACATTTCCGAATTTCGCACATATGCTCACAAAATACTGTTTTAACGCCGTTCACACGACAGCCCTCGCAGTTGATATGCTCAGGCAGAATAGGCGCATTATTTAACTGCGCCCACAGCTTTGCCGTTTTCTCACGCAGGGCTTGGTCATTATTGCTTGTGGCAATATATGCGTCGCATTTTTCGCAATTCAGTCCGCAGTATGCAATCATATCCTTCATGGTTATGTACCTCCCCTAAATATGGAGTAGTTTACGAGAATATTATACCGCTATAACCCATCAATCACAACAAAAACCGAAAACTTTTCCCGCCACACATTACACAAATAGGCAGTCTCTGATGAGACTGCCTATTGTTTAGCAAATTATGCGGTTTCTATTTATCCAAGCTCTTCATTGTCGGGAAGAGCAAAACATCTCTTATAGCTGCGGAGTCTGTAAGCAGCATTACCATTCTGTCGATTCCGAAGCCTATGCCGCCTGTTGGGGGCATACCGATTTCGAGGGCGTTGAGGAAGTCCTCGTCGGTGGTGTTTGCCTCCTCATCTCCGAGCGATAAAAGCTCCTCCTGCTGCTTAAATCTCTCGCGCTGGTCAATAGGGTCGTTAAGCTCCGAGTAGGCGTTCGCCATCTCCCAGCCGTTCATAAAGAACTCGAACCTCTCAACATAGTCGGGGTTGTCCGGCTTTTTCTTTGTCAGCGGGGAAATCTCTATCGGGTGATCCATTACAAAGGTCGGCTGAATCATGTGCTCCTCAGCGAAAGCCTCAAAGAAGAGGTTTAATATATCGCCCTTTTTGTGGTGAGGCTCAAATTCAACGCCCTTTTCCTTTGCCACAGCCTTTGCCTGCTCGTCCGTCTCGATTTCGTTAAAGTCAACGCCCGAATACTTCTTAACAGCGTCAAGCATGGTTATCCTCTCAAACGGCTTGCCAAGATCCATCTCAACTCCGCCGTAGGTGATTTTGGTTGTGCCCAAAACCTCCTTGGCTACGTGGCGGTAGAGGTTTTCTGTTAAATCCATCATGCCGTTGTAGTCGGTGTAAGCCTGATAAAGCTCCATCAATGTAAACTCGGGGTTGTGGCGGGTGTCGATTCCCTCGTTTCTGAACACCCTGCCTATCTCGTAAACCCTCTCAAGTCCGCCGACTATCAGCCTTTTGAGGTAAAGCTCCAGAGATATTCTGAGCTTGAAGTCCTCATCAAGCGCATTGAAATGGGTGGTAAAGGGTCTCGCCGCCGCTCCGCCGGCATTGGACACGAGCATGGGGGTTTCAACCTCCATAAAGCCCTGCGAATCCAGATAGGAGCGAATAGAGCTCAAAATCTTAGAGCGCTTTATAAATGTATCTCTCACCTCGGGATTCATAATCAAATCCACATAGCGCTGACGGTATCTCAAATCAGTGTCCTTGAGTCCGTGGTACTTCTCGGGCAGGGGCTTTAAGGATTTTGCGAGCATCCTGACCTGCTTGGCGTGCACGCTTATCTCCCCGACCTTGGTCTTGAACACAAAGCCCTTTATCTCTACTATATCGCCTATATCCCACTTTTTCAGCAGATTGTAGGCCTCCTCGCCGAGGTCGTCGTATCTTGCGAAAACCTGCATCTTGCCGCTTTTGTCGTGAACGTCCAAAAAGGAAACCTTGCCCTTTCCTCTTTTTGACATAACTCGTCCGGCTATGCAGACGTCATTATTCTCAAGTTCGTCAAAGCGCTGTACTATTTCGGCGTTTGAAATATCCCTGTCGCTCGTCGTTATCTCAAACGGGTCCTGTCCCATTTCCTGCAAGGTCCTGAGCTTATCCCTGCGGATTTTCAAAAGGTCGCCCGAATCGTTTCTCTGCTGATTATTTTCCGCCATCTGTATTCCTCCCTGTCAAAGGGCTTAAAAATCCCTTGATATCTCCAAAATTGTGTATTCTACTTCTCCCGATGGAGTCTCAACGCTCACTGTGTCGCCGATAGTCTTGCCTACCAATGCGGCTCCGACCGGAGACTCGTTGGAAATCATTCCGTTTGCAGGGTCTGCGTCGTTTGTCGGGACTATTTTGTAGCTTACCTCCATGCCGCCTACGCTGAGCTTTACGGTAACTCCTATGCTTACGGTCTCGGTGTCGATTTCGCTGTCGTCGATTATCCTTGCGCTTTTAAGGGTGTTCTCTATTGTGGCTATTCTTGCTTCCAAAATCGCCTGGTCATTTTTAGCCTCGTCATATTCGCTGTTTTCCGAAAGGTCGCCAAAGGAAAGCGCAACCTTGATCTTCTCCGCCACTTCTTTTCGCTTGACGGTTTTCAGCTCATCAAGCTCCTTCTCGAGCTTTGCCTTGCCTTCCATAGTCAACAATATCTCTTTTTGATTCTGCATTTTGCAACCATCCTTTTCGGCGTATATTTTTCATAAAAATCCACTGCGCCGGCTGATTTCCGACGCATTTACAGTTTATTATAAGCCTTTGGAGGCGTGGTGTCAATACCGATACCGCTCACTCCTGCGAGATAAATTGAAAGCTCTGCGGCTGAGGCAGGTTTGTCTCCTATATAGAAGGTATGGGGAGTTAAACGGGCAAGCTCACGGCATTTTTCGACTGAATACAAAGCTTGGGAAAAGTACTCTGCGCTCATCCAAAGGGGCTTTAGCTTTTTCAGGCTCGGCGGCAGGCTCCAGCCGTAGCGGTTGACCGCCCTTATCGTTCCGTTTTGCCCTGCCCTGCCCGAGGTAAACATCAGCGCCCCTCCACCCTTAAAGCCCTGAAGGCTTACATATTTTGGAGCTACGAAAACATTGCAGTTTCCCACGCTGCCGCTTTTTGTATGCAGGCTCACGCAGGCGCCGTACTCGCCCATGGCGTAATCGGGGAAGGATGAGTATGCTCCGGAGCGGGTCAGCACCTTCATCCGACCGCATAGCGGTAAAAACAGCGGGGCGTAGCGGCTGTAACTGCCGTCGAGGTCGCAAAAGCAGAGGGTGATTTTCCTCTGCCTACCCTTTAGCAGGGAAAGCACCTCCAGCGCACCGTTTATTGCCATTATCCGCTCAAGGCTGCGAGAATAAAACCTCTTAAACCCGAGCTTTTTCGGCAGTAAAACCTCCGGCGAGCACAGCACCCACCCACGGCCTTCCCCGCACAGCTGCGCTATTCGTTTCCAGTCCGCTCTTCCTCTTATATTTATGTAGTTTATTTTAAGCCTGCTTTGGCGCAGCTGCTCACAGCTTATCTCTCCCTTTTTAAGCCGCTCGGCAAGCCCTCCCCTGCCGGGCTCAAAGCTGAGTATTGATATCATTTTTCCACCTGCACAACTTTTATTTTTCGGCATACAGCCGTTAAAATATATGTGCAATCGAACCGGTGTATGCGCCGTTGGCAAGCTCAGCCGGGGGCAAACGCAGTGATATAGCGGCTTCGCTGCGGTTGTGGAAGCCGCGAGCGGCTTGGATTTGAAGCAGCCTGTGCGAAGCTTAAGTTTTGCTGCCCGAAACCCGCACAATTTTATAACGAGCAGAGTATAAAGGATTACTCTGTAAAAAAGGATAGAGACTTTAAGCGTGAAAAAAGCTCCAAAAGGACACAGCCTTTTAATTGGCACAAATGCACACGAGCGCAGTGCAGTAAAACGTAGGGATAAAAAAGCATTTGCCGCTTGACAGACAATACTATGTATGATATAGTATAACGCGTGAGGTGGTATAAAATGGATGTACAGCTAAAGCGGGGTCTGCTCGAAATCTGCGTACTGGCTGCGCTCGAGAAAGAGAACTCCTACGGCTACAAAATCATCAAGGACGTCTCCGGCTGCATCAAAATATCAGAATCCACTCTATATCCTATTCTAAAGCGCCTTGAAAACGGCGGATGCCTGACGGTGCACTCGGTTGAGCACAACGGCAGGCTGAGAAAATACTACAAAATCACCGCCAAGGGCAAGGAGCGGGTCGGAGAATTTTTGAACGAGTGGGATGACGTCATGAATGTATATTATTTTATAAAGGGGGAGCATCTGAGTGAATAAGGGAGAATTTTTAGCGCAGCTGAGGCTCAGGCTAGGCGCGCTAAGTAAGCAGGAGCTTGAAAAAACCATACAGTATTACAGCGAAATTATCGACGATATGCTTGAGGAGGGGGTGAGCGAGGAAGACGCCGTGGCAAATCTCGAGAGTGTTGAGGAGATAGCCAGCAGGATAATTGAGGAAAATGCGGGAGCCTTGCAGAGTGCTCATACCGACATGGCGCAGAGTAGGAAAAAGACGAGGACTTGGCTGGTAGTGCTGTTGATCTGCCTTTTTCCTGTTTGGATAACGCTCTTTTGCGTGTATATCGCAGTTTGGGCTGCGGTGGCTTCCCTGCTGGCGGCAGGAGCCGGAATGGCGCTGAGTCTGCCGCTCACGGCTATCGGAGCAGTGTTTACCTTTATGGAAACGGGCTGGTACTCAGGCGTGTTTGAAGCCGGTGCGGCGCTGATAATCTCGGGGCTTGGGATTCTGCTGTTTATCGGTATGATATACCTTATCAAATCGCTTATCAGGTTTACAGGGTTTATTTTTAACAAGCTCAGAGGAAAGGACGGGGTATGATAATGAAGCAGACAAGAAAAATCCTGCTGATAATTTCAGCGGTTTTAATATCGCTAGGCGTGCTTATGTGCGGCGTGAGCTTTACAGCATCGGGCTTTAACTTAGAGACAATAGGAGTGACAAATATGAAAGTAATGGAGAAATCATTTGCGCCGGACTTTAGCGTAATAGAGATAGATGCCGAGCTGTGTGCTCTTGAGTTTTCTCAGTCCCGGGACGATGATATTCATATATCCTACCACATAAGGCAGAGGGACAAGGAGAAAAGGTCGATTGAAATTGAGCCTTCACAGGGCAGGCTCGTAATATCCGAAAAGCTCGAGCTGAAATGGTACGATTATATCCGTATATTCGGTATCGGCGGAGCGAAGCTCTGCATTGAACTGCCGCAGGGGATGAATACGGAAATTTCAGCCTCGACGGACAACGGCTCCGTTTCCCTTGAGAATTTGAGCACGAGCGGCGGCGTTAAGATAGAAACCTCGAACGGAAAATTTGAGATTAAAAACGTAAAGACAGGCGGCAATCTGGATTTAAAAACGAGCAACAACACCATTGAAGCCGAGCAGGCGGAGATATCCGGCGGCTTTACAGCTCAAAGCTCTAACGGAAAAATAGAGCTTAAATCTGTAAAAGTAGGAGGAAGCTGCGAGGCTCGCACTAGCAACGCAAGGGTTGCATTTGAGAACGTAAAAGTCAGGGAGAGCGAGATTGTCACGAGCAACGGCAAGGTAGAACTTGAGGCGGTGAGCGCAGAAAGCATGAGTATTAAAACAAGCAACGGAAAAATTGAATTCAGCGAGCTTGAAATCCTCGGCAAGAGACTTGAGGCGGAGAGCAGCAACGGAGCAATCGAGGGCTGCCTGGTCGGCAGCGAGGGTGATTACCGCTTTGACTGCAATACGAGCAATGCCAGCGTATCTACCCCCAAAAGCGGAGAAGACAGCACAAAGTCGGCGTATTTCAAGACCTCCAACGGAGCGATAAATATATGGCTTACGCAGTGAAGTTGTGCCTTACGGCACAGTGAAGTTTGCGCCGATGGCGTAAGTGAAGTATTCGCAGAGCGAATGTGAAGTGGAAAAAAGGGCTGGCGCAAATGCGTAAAACATTTGCGCCAGCCCAATTAACGTCTTATTTTATATAGCGTTCTGCCAAACGTCGATAGTTACGTAACGACCTGTATAAGTCTCATATCCCGGATTATGATAGTAGTGAGAATACATATAAATTTTCTGTCCTTTTCCTATCTTATTGGCAGTGAAGTGATATAATGATTCACCTGTTTCATAATTATATGAAATAGAGTCGTAATTTATCAAATTACCGTCCTCATCATAGAATCTGTAACCAATCTCACCATGACTATTTGAAGTCAGAGTAAATGTCTCCCCGACTGACAACGTTTCTTTGTCGCAGTCGACATAGTATTGACCTTTGCTTGAAATTACAGATACGTCAAAATCAGTACCGGTATAGGTGCATGAGGACGCATAAATATAATTGATTTTGATTGTCTTGTCGCCTGTTTCGTTGAATACAAAATAGTAGTCTCTTACTGATTTTCCGTTGTACTCGTTTTCAACGACTCTTGTGGGATTTACTGAATTGCCATTTTCATCGTCGAAAACAAGCGGAAAATCGCTGCCTATATTCATAGATATAGTAACCTTAAACTCTTCGCCTACCAGAGCATAGTTTACAGGCTCTTTAACAGTAACCCAGATGTTCTCTGCGGTAGTGTACTTACCGTCCTGATAGATCAGCTCGTTTCCTGCTGTAACCGGAATTCCGGGCTGATTAGCTGAAGGATACTGGTTATTACCATCGGTGAAGATGACGCGAATATCGGCCATATCGTCAATTCTGAGATAATATGTGTCCTCGCCGTAGTTTTTGTGCATAGCAACGCCCGGCCAATCGGTAAGTGCAACTTCATTATTGTCATTAGTATAATAATAAGCTCTTACATCTGACGACCAGTTTGCAGGCTTTTCAAAGAAAAGATAAACATCCTCGTCGCTCATGTCGAAAACACAGTTGTCCTTAACGCCGACATAGCCCTCAGCATAAAGGTCTGCTGTCTGATTTCCGTTTCCGTCATTTACAACGAAGTTGCAAGAAGTTATCGAGGATGATGTGTAGGTATAGGTGCCGTCAGAATTTTTAGTCATTGCAACACCGGGCCACTGAGTGTCCTCGCTGCCTGCGTTCCAAAGATGGATGTAGAGGTTGTCTCCCCAGCCGTCCGGCTTGTGAAAAACAATTCTCACATTCTCTTCCTCCGTGTTTGCTGCGCTTGCTGAAACAACAAACAGTGACGACATCATTACCATCGCCAATACTAAACAAATAATTGATTTAAATTTTTTTCTCATTTTTTTACCTCCTTCCAATTATTTGTCGAAAAAATTCTATATTATTACACTGGAAAATTTTGTCGAATAATGTCGAATTTACGAAGTTAACACTTTATTAACTAGCTAAATTATATAGAATATTTTATAAGATACTTCATATTAATCTGTATGATTTTAAAATTAAATTATAACCAGGCCACCAATTTAAAAATACTATATTAAATTTATTCCAAAAAGTCTTGATTCTATTATATCTTACGTTTCACTGCACTGCTCCAGTTTACATCTCTGCCATTCTAACATTGCAGTCTTTCCGTTACTTTTTTACGTTAAAAGACCCGCTCCTTTTATCACAGAGCGGGTCTTTTAACTATCACACGATTTCAGTTTTTGTTTGTTTTAAAAATGTGCCAATTTAGAGGTTATTTTCTTTTTTGACTTCAACCTGTTTTAACTCTCTTCCACCGCCAATTCAAAAAAATGCCGGGTTCGAGTAACAAACTCGAACCCGGCACAAACTACTTTAATTCCAAAGCCGTAGGCTTTCCACAACCGCACCGCAGGTGCGATTTCACATTCGCCATCGGCGAATATTTCACCACGCCTTTGGCGTGATTTCACAGCGGCGTAAGCCGCTATATCACTCTTTCAGCGTCCCCTGGCTTAATGCCTTTAAATAGGCGTTGATAAAGCCGTCGATATCTCCGTCCATGACGGCGTTTATGTTGCTCACCTCGTACGAGGTGCGGTTGTCCTTGACAAGGGTGTAGGGCATGAATACATACGAGCGTATCTGCGAGCCCCAGGTTATCTCCTTTTGAACTCCCTTGATGTCCTCAATCTTGTCGAGGTGCTCCCTCTCCTTGATTTCCATGAGCTTGGAGGCGAGCATCTTCATTGCGACCTCACGGTTTTGATGCTGGCTTCTCTCAACCTGACAGGCTACAACTATGCCCGTGGGTATGTGCGTCAGACGAACTGCGGAGGAGGTTTTGTTTACCTTCTGTCCGCCCGCTCCGCTGGCACGGTAAACGTCCATTTTTATGTCCTCGGGGTTGATGTTGACCTCTATGTTGTCGTCAATTTCGGGCATTACCTCGAGGGAAGCGAAGGAGGTGTGCCTCCTGCCTGAAGAGTCAAAGGGCGAAACCCTGACCAAACGGTGAACTCCCGACTCGCTCTTGAGGTAGCCGTAGGCGTTTTCTCCCTCGACGAGGATAGTGGCGCTTTTCAGTCCCGCCTCCTCGCCGTCGAGATAATCGAGCGTCTTTACCTTGAAGTTGTGTCTTTCAGCCCAGCGGTTGTACATACGGTAGAGCATCTCCGCCCAGTCCTGAGCCTCGGTTCCACCGGAGCCTGCGTGGAAGGTCAAAATTGCGTTTTTGCTGTCGTATTCGCCTGTGAGCAGGGTAGAAAGTCTCTGAGCCTCAAGGCTCTCCTTGACCTTTTCTACTTCCTGCTGAGCTTCCTCCAGCAGGCTTAAATCCTCCTCCTCGTTTGCAAGCTCGATAAGCGCAAGCGTATCCTCATATGCGGAGTTTAAATTATTATATGCCTCGACCTTAGACTTTAATGCGGCGGTTCTCTGCAAAATCTTCTGTGAATTTTCCATATCATCCCAAAATCCCGGCTCAGCCGCCCTGAGCTCGAGCTGTTGAATTTCAGATTCCATCTGCTTGAGCCCCAATGCATCGGCAAGGTCGTCAATCTCGGGGCGAAGCCTTTCCAAATCTAAACGTAGCTCTTCAAATTGTACCAAATATATCATCCTTTACTAATCACTACCGACTATTATAAATTATGGAGTAAAAAAAGTAAATAGCCATGATGAGTAAAAGTTCTGCGCGCCGCTATTTTCCTTGTATTTTGGCGCGCGGATTGATAAGGCTAATAGGGGAAGGCGGTGACCTTATGAATAAAAAGGGCAAGAAAAAAATCACCCTGCCGAGCACCCCGCTCACGGAGACAATGGCGGGAGCAGAGCGCTACACAATGGATATCAAGAATCATGTATCCCATCCCTCAGACGAAGCAGTCGAGGAGATGCGAAAATGGTGCGAGGAAAATATAAAGTAACGGCAAAGTAGGCGGCAAAGCGCTGCTTTGCCGCCAGTGAAATATCAGCTACGCTGATGTGATATTGCAACTGCGTTGCGGTGAAATCTGCGCTTCACTGTGCTTTAACTAAATTTATCGTCCCGCCGTCATAGCTCAGCGTCATCTTGTCTCCCTCGATTTCATAGTCAAATTCAAGGCTTTTTTTCAGGCGGCTGTCGGTGAGGTAAATTTTGCTGTCCCCCACCTCGCAGTCGCCGTAAAACCTCGTTTCAGCCCCGCCCATTGAGTGGATATCGAGGCTTGCCTTTGTTTCATTGAAGCTCAGATAAACCGTTGTACAGTACTCGCCGCTCCCCTTCCACGAGTTGACCTTTAATTCGTCCTCCGGCGTGCTGACCGCCCGCTGGGTACACGAGCACAGCAAAAGCGTAAGGCAAAGCACCGGAAAAAACCAGAAAGCCGGCGTTTTCAAAATGTTTCGATTTTTCATTATCGACCACCCCGAGGAATTTTAAATCTTCGCCTGCGTGACCACTCGTTTGATCACACCTGCGACGTTTAGCCGCCGCCGGGGAGCTTTGCTCCTCAGTCCTTCTGTGGAGGATCAGCCTCACCGAAAGGCTGAATGTCCCCCGCCGCTACACAGACCGGGGACATCTGCGACTTGGTTATATACATTACATAGATATTTTATGGCTTTTGTCTTGACCTTATTCAGCCGTGAAAAAGTAATTGTAAAAAAATTGCTCGAATAAAAAGAAAAAATCACAGAAAAGGCTTGACTTTTGATTAAGGCTTTGATATAATAGCTATCGCTGGTTGAGAGAAAGGTCAGCGATCAATATAAATGCGAGTGTGCTGGAATAGGCAGACAGGCACGTTTGAGGGGCGTGTGTTTTACGACGTATGGGTTCAAGTCCCATCACTCGCACCAAAGAAAAGTCGCTTTGAGGCGGCTTTTTTCTTTTTGCACTCTTTGCTGTATCTTTACGCTCCCCGATAAATATCTATATGTAATTGCAAGCGCAAATTTTATTCAGTTTTTAACGGAGGAACAATATGAGTGAGCTCAAAAGACTATCCAAATGGGACAATCTGAAATTTATTCTTATTCTACTTGTCGTAATCGGGCATTTCCTTTCAAGTCGGGCAAATTACGGCGACATCGCAAACAGACTGGTTTTGATTATCTACACCTTTCACATACCCCTGTTTATATTTGTATCGGGTCTTTTTTCAAAATCCTCGATAAACAACGGACGGCTGAAGACAGAGAGGATAGGTTTTTTCATAGTGCTTTACATAGCCCTCGCTACGCTGACTTATACGATAAAGCTATTCTTTGGTGATTACGAAAAAATCGGACTTCTCGGCACTTACCATGTCCAGTGGTATATGCTGGCGATGGCGGGATTTTTGCTGATAATGTACGCACTGCGCCACGTCAACCCCGCTTTGGTGATGGGGGCGGCGATATTGCTCTCCTGCTTTGCCGGGTACGATACTCAGATAGGGAACTTCCTGTGCCTGTCGAAAATCATCTCCTTCTTCCCGTTTTTTGCCGCAGGCTACTATTTTGAGCCCACCGCCCTCGCCGAGCTTGCCCGCCGCCGCAGCGTAAAGGCAGGTGCGGTTTTGGTGCTGGCTGTGTTTATTGCGGTGGTGTGGCTTTTTCCCCAGTGGTACAGCGACTCCATGCGCCCGCTTTTGTTTGTATCTGTTTCGGGTATGTATTCCAGACTGCCAAACCCGTATTTCGGGGTCGTTTACAGGATAATATACTACGCCGTTGCGGCGCTGCTTTCGATGTCCATTATCGCCCTTGTCCCCGAGAGAAAAACCTTCTTTTCCTCGGCAGGTCGGAGAACCCTCTCGATTTATTTCTACCATGTTCCGCTGCTGATGATTTTCTTCTCATCAGGGCTGAACGTCTGGCTCAGAGATAGCCTGCCTCTCCCCCCTACCTTCATCTTGATAATAGTGGCAGTGCTTGTGACCGCTGTTTTATCAATCCCGATATTTGAAAAGTCACTGAGTTTTATTATGAAGCTTCCGCCCAGAAAACTCCCGGGCGAGAGCACAAAAGAAAAATAACAGCTGTAAAAAAAACGGGGCTGCCGCAAATGCGTAAAACATTTGCGACAGCCCCGTTGGCGTTTAAATCTTCGCCCGCATCATAAGCTCGTTTGAGCACGCCTGCCTGGTTATCGTGCAAGGTATAATATTATCGCTTCTCCCGAGTGTTTGCAAGTATTTTTTCTTTCCGCTGACAGCAAGCTATCTGAACGCCACCGCCACATACTGAGCCTCGAGATCGTTGAAGCCCGACTGCCCCTGCGACATTGAGGTACTCCTGACCGTCAGAGATTTTGAACTCAGCTCAAGCCCCAGCGTCCCGCCGTAGCTCTGGGTTATAACTCCGAAGCAGGTGGCATTTCCCGTCACCGTGGGGTAGTCAAGCCTTTGAACCAAGACCAGCTTGGGCGCAAAGTCAAAGCTTATTGTCAGCCCTGCGCTGCCGGTGCCCACATACTGCCTTATCGACACCGGGGAGCTGACCCTGCTCTTTTCCTCGGCGGTCAGGTGAATTGAAGAGTTGCCGGTATGAGTCGAAACGGCGCTGTCTATAATCGCATTATCCTCCACAAAATCCGTCCTCGTCGGCTTGTCCGTGCCTACCCACGAGTTAAGCCCGAGGTTTGCGGTCTTATTAGTAGATGCCATAATTTCCTCCCGATTTTATTTTAAATCTCGAGCGAGTCTATCTCGTCCCAGCTCAGATTTTTTGAATCCATACTGTTGAAGCTCAGCCCCAGCCCGTCAATTTTATCCCAGCTCAAATTTCCAAATATAACCGAAATCTCAAGGTGGCAGGGCAGCAGCTGCTCGAGCTGCTCCCTTATCCACCTTTTTTGAGCCGCAGTGTAACTGTGTTCGCTGAAATCCAGCTTGACCAAAAACAAGGTGGGATTCTCTGTTATGGTGCACTCTCCCATCCCCAGCGAAGCGATTATCTCCCCAACCGCCGTCGGGGTAAAGCTCGAGCGATTGACCCCAAGTCGCTTTATGATGAGCTCTCTTCTCTGTTCGGCGCTCAGTTCATCTCTCGGAGAGCCGTACAGCTCCTCCCACGCTCTGAGCCCCTCGTCCTCGGCGGTCGCGACAAAGCCCTCTCTTATAATGATATCAAGCTCATCGTCGGCAGCGTCCACTCCCGCCGCCAAGGCTTTGAGCTCACCGCAGTTTAATCCGTTTTCGTCCAAGCCGTAAATTCCCAGGGGACTGAGCTTTTTCACCATACTCTCAAAGGATTTCATAATCTCACCCCTGATCTATTGTGATTGTCCCCGCCGTGAGCAGCTGTGAGTAGGCGGCGGCAACGTCGTTTTGCGAGGCGGACTTAAAATTAAACTTCTCCACACCCTGCACCGAGGATATAGCCGCCGAGAGCGAGGAGACATACACGCTCTGTCCCACCTGCAAGGAGGCGAAGTACTCCCTTATCTTCTCCTCCACCTCCGCCTTGACGTCCTCAAACTCATATCCGCTTTTAACCGTCAGAGTTAGGGAAACAGCCACATTCGACAAGGTCGCCGCATACACCCTGACGCTCACGTTGAGCTCTCTGCCGCTGTTCATCAGCGACTGCACCCTGTTGATATATGTTGAGCCGAGCACAGCCCCCCGCCCAGCAATGTAAACATTTACCGTGCCGTTGCCTCTGATTCTGGGCACCACGTTTGCGCTGTAAACCCCGTTTACACTCTCGGCTAGTCCCTTGTAATACGCCTTATTAGTGCCCGTAGATGGGGTTGAGATATCCTCAATTATCCTCCTGCGCAGGCTTTCATCGTCCTCTCGGTCGGAGCCGCCCGTCATAGCGGCAGGATTAGTCACCGTAAGCCCCGAACCGACCGTGGTATTTATCACGGTCACGGTGTTCGCCCCTACGTTGCCGTCCGCTCCTCTTGTAACGCAAAACGCCTCTCCGGATATCTGCTGCTGCCCGACGTTAATGGTCAGCTCGGCAGCGGTTGCGAACTTCACGGGATTTTTCCCGACTGTGGAGCAGATTGTAATTGCCGGAATTACAATCCTGCTCTGAGCCGGAGCGTCCAGAGTAAAGGTCAGCTGACCGCCCGCAGCGGTCGGAGCCTTTCTTGTAAGTCCTCTGAGCCGAGCGTGAAGGTCGAGCTGCTCCCCCGTAGCGCTCTGTGGAAAAAGCTGGTTTCCTATCCAGTCTATGGACGACTGTAAATTAAAAATTTCCCCAGCCAGCAGTTTTATCTTTATCCCGATATCGGAGCCAAGGTCAACATCACAGCCCGTAATCTCCTTGTACTTTTCCCTCATTCTGCTCTCTATGGTCTCGTAGCTCTCCATCTATATCACCACCTCCAGCTGCCCCTGCTCCCCGTCAAGGTTCAGACACAGCGAAATTTTTAGCCGTCCCTCCTCAGTCATCGAGGCGGAAAGGCTCTCTATATACCTTTGCGGAATATCGGCGACAGCCTCCCTTGCGAGCAGCTCGGCTCGGCTGTGCACTGCGTCCCCAACGTCATCTACGCCCTCAAGCTCGCTCCCAAGCTCCCTTAAGTAGATATAGCTGCCCTTTTTTGTCTTCAGCCGCAGCGCCACCCTCTGCATAAGCTCCGAAAGCCCGTCAACCAAAAACGGCAGTCCCCTGTCGTTTAATTCATACTCTCCGTCCAAAAGCGCAGTATCCACTATCCTATCACCTTCCCGTTGGCTTCTATACTTCCGTCGTTTTTGAGCACCAGGGTTGCGCCGCCGCTCGAGCGCAGCATTATCTCCCCCGGCTCAAGCCCCTGCACGCCGTCGGATACCGCCCCGAGGGAAACGCTTCCCCTTTCAAGCGGCAGCACCAGTGCGCTGACCCCCTTAGGGCAGACGGAATATATTCCATAGGGCGCAACGCAGGGAAGCGCCGAGTACAGCTTGCTGCCCTTAGCGTCCAAGGCCGAGCCGGAATCATAGCTCACGACTGCTCCCTCCGCCTCCCTGCGGCGGCGGGTTTGATTATCAAGCTTTTCATTTATCCACATCGCCTAAACTCCTCTCAAGCTCTCCAATTTCCTCCGCCGACCCGGCGACGGTGAGCACAGTCTCATACCCCTTGCAGCCAAGGCTCAGTCTCAGCTTGACGCAGCGCCCGCTGAGCACCTCGCCGCCGGGAAGCTCAAGGTCTATCGGCGTGTTTATCGGGCAGTGTAGCAGCTCTGCGCAGCGCAGCCTATAAATCACAGCGTCGTTTTTACCGCTCTCAATCAGCCCCTCGGCATACCCCTTGCCGACCGCCTCGGTATCGACATATCTGCGCCGAACCACCCCCAGGCTCTCGGCGAGGGCGTCGGTATGCTCAATATTGTAATCCTCCTGACCCTCCGCCTTTTCAAGCACAGAGGAAATCAGCTTGCAGCGGCGCAGACTCACCTCGACTGAGGTGTATTCTATCCCATCATTATTGGAAAAATAAAGCCCTTTAAGCCCCTGACCCTCATCTCCGAGGTGAAGACAGCCGCACTCATCTACAAAGGGCGGGGCTATTGCCGCCTGAGTGCAAAACCCGCTTATCACCTGCCAGTGGGAGCTGCCCTTGTACACCTTTAAATCCGCACACGCCCCGCCGCTCAAATCCACCGCTTCTATCCCGAACGGGGTGCAGTGGTTTACGGCGATAAGCCCTGCGTCCGCATTTTTATAGTCGCAGGGCTTTGCCTCGTTGTCGAGCAGGGCGGCGGCAAGGCTTCGGGCATATATCATGGTGCTCTCGCCCGAGCTGTCGCAGCTGTAGCTTTGCTCGTCGATAATTCCCGCAAACTCCCTTACCCCGTCATTTTCAAGCTCAATCCCGCAGTACGGCTCGCTCACCTTCACAGGCAGATACAGCGTCAAATCGTCTGCCGCTCCAAGCTCACGGTTAACCACGAAGGAAGTCGGGTACTCACCCTCGACCTTTTTACCGTTTCTATCAATCAGCCACAACTTCAGCACAGCCTTATCACCCAGCCCTTTTCAACTGTGTCGGGGCGCTTGACCCTCGGATTCAGCGCAAGCAGCCTCTCCACGGGCTTGTTGTACCTCCACGCTATATCCCAGAGGTTTTCCTCCCCATCTGCCACCACGCTTGCTATCTCCATCCGGGCGCTGTATTTATTCAGGCTTGAGGAAGTAAATTCAAAGGAAATTTCAATCACCCCGTCGCCGGGCTCCAGCTTATATTCAAGCTTTGTCAGGGTAGCCCTTATCGAGGGCAGCGGCGGAAAGGTCAACAGCGCCGCCTCCTTGTTCAGACACTGAGAAAGCTGAAGCAGCCGCTTGAACCTGTCCTCCCCGCTGATTATTCCCTCTCCTCTTATCACAGAGTTTTCAAGAGTTACCGGGGTGAATTCACAGCCGCAAAACGGCAGCACCGTCTCCCGTCCGCCAAGCGTGCCTGTAACCGTCAGCTTTTTAGGATTGTGCATAAAGGTGTAAGCCCCAAACTTCATCTCACTGTGATTTTTCAACTGCCACCCTCCGTTTCCCTAAAGCCCGAGTACCTCCGGCTGTCTCTCTCCAAAATCTCGCTTATCCTCTCGGCAAGCTCCTGCCCTCCTTCAAACTCCACGCTGTCCATTAACTTTCCTCCCTTCCCCTGATTTTCAGCTTTTCCTCGCCGCCCGGCTCCAGACTGTACTCAATCACGGCGCAGTCGGTGAGACGGATATCACCCGATACAAAATTAAAGGGATAGCTCAGACTCCCGAGGTTTTTTCCGTCGTCCGTTGTCATTCTCTGCACAGTAATCTCAACCCCCTGATTTCGCCTTACAAAGCTCACGGGGTAGCCCTCTCCGCAGCATTCCACGGCCTGCTCGGGCACAGTCTCAAGCTTAATTAAGCGGCAAACGTAGAGCCCGAAATCTATAATTACCAGCTCGGTGTGCGGCGGATCCTCCTTCTCATCTTCCGTCTCAAGCTCCCACTCGCTGCTCACGGTTACTCTGCACCGAAAAGCCCGAGAGCCGCTTAAATACTGCGCTCCCTCGGCGCTCACGCTCAGCCTCTCGCCCTCGGCTCCGCCCTCAATCAGTGAGATTAGCTTCAAAGCCAACTCGCAGCAGTACTCGCCGCCCTTAGAAAACGGGGTGTAGATATCGGCAAAGGCGGTGATTTTATCCGAGGTTTTTGTAAGCTCTCCCCCCGACGTAAAGCCAGAGCCGCTCAAGCTCTCAAGCCCAAGCGCGCAAACCCCGCTTTTGAGCGGGCTGTCCGCCCTCCCTCCCGGGAAGGCGGACACAAGCTTCAGCTCGGGAATCGCTTCGACGGCTTGCGCAAGTATGTCCTTAAGCTGTTCATATTCCATCTCAGTTCACCTCGCACCTGCCGTTTTCCCCGAGAATTGCCCAGGTATAAAGCGGCTTATTTCCAAGGCAGTACACGCCCTGACTTTTCAGCATAAAGCTCTTGCCCATGGCGGCACAGTCAATAACATACTCCTCTTTGTCATACTCGTCCAGACGCAGCTCGGGCGAGGAAATGAGCAAATAGTAATGCCCCCCAAGCTCGCCCGCCGATATGCAGTCGCCGTCAACATAAACCTTGTTTTTATATCTGAGCGGCTGCAAAACGGCGGCGACGGACACGACCTCTCCGCAGCAGTGCACCGAAACACTACACCCGAATCGCAAGAGCATATCCTTAATTATCTTACTTGTCATCTCACACCGCCTTAAAGGAAAAATCCTCATCGCTAAGCTGATTACGCACCGCCGCAAGACATTTAAGGTAATATTCCCTTATTTTCTCACAGTCGGCGCTCTCACTGCCGAGCTCCACGCTCAAGTCCCCCGCCTTGAAGCTTTTTGCACCCTCGCCGCTTTGAAGCAACGTATAATTCAAGCAGGCAAGGGCGGCGGCGGCGCAGTTGAAGGCAGAGCCGTAATCGCTCAGGGCTTTCTCGCTTTTTGCCGCAGAGTTGAAGTATTCATAAGCGTCGTCGCACAAAAAGCGATACCTCTCCCCCTCGGTGTTGCTCAGCCCGCTCAGGGTGAGAAAGCGCAAGTAAATCAAAAGCTTATCCATGCGCCGCCTCCAAATTAAATCGTAAGCACCTTTACAGCCGAGTCAAACAGCTTTGCAAAGCCGCAGGTGCAGGTGATGGCGGCTCTCTCGAGCTGGTGGTCAATAAGCTTGTCATAGTCCATGACGATATCGCCCGACTGCACCATTTCAAGGGCGAAGTTTTTGTCAAAGCCTATGATGTGGTTTTCAGGTACCGAGGGAACATGGATCAGCGTCGCCCCCATCGGAGTCACCATCTTGCCGGTGCCGTGGAAATTCAGCCCCGCTGCGGCGTCCTGCATCTCGGGCACGGCGAGGATCTTCTTTACTACCTCCGTAGGAGCTAAAATTGTATTAAGCTCATAGGGGCTCAGCTCACCCCAGAGCTTTATCAAATCCTTGTAGGACACGCTGCCTCTGAGCGTCGGAGTCAACACCTGTGCGGCGTTGTCATTGCCGTCGCCGTTTATGAGCACGTCCACAGCGTCTTTAAGCAGCATTTGACCTATGTAAGAGCCTATCTGACGCAATGTTACGGTAAATACGTCGAGCCTCTGATAGCGCAGCGCCTCATAGGACGACACCAACATTCTGCCTCTCTTAGTCAGCCTAACCAGGTTTTCCCGAAGCCTTACTCTCGTTTCGGGGATATAAGCTCCCTCCGCCACAGGCGCCAGCTCACGCTCGGCTTCTGTCTGGTCGGAGGTTATCGAGCGGTAATCCATACCCTCGATCCTTGTGGTAGTCGCCACTATATCTCCCAGCATATCGCCCTGGTCGATTCCCGTGAGCACGCCTCGTCTGATAAATTCCGGAAACAGCGCCGCGCTGTCCCCTGTCTGGAAAAACTTTTCAACAGTGTCGCTGTTTCTTCCCTTGACCTTAATATCAAACCTCTTGAGCTGTCTTTGAAATGCGTCCAGCCCCTCAAGCTCGGTACCGCGGTAATTTGCCGAAGGGTCCATCTCCTCGAGCTGCTGAGTGAGGTTTTTGCCCGAACGTGCGTACATGCTCTTGTCAATCTTTATTGAATTAAAATCAGCCATTTTATCCCCCTTATAAAAGTACTCCAACATAATCGTCAGTAGCGTATATCACAAGGCGCTGGGCACCGTTAGGGTCTTCCTTTAATGTATATTCATCCAGCGCCGTCAAGCATTTATATCCTGCAGTAATAGAACCGTAGTTTTTAGCATGGATATAGCCTCTTACCTGAACTGCGGCATATCCGTTTGCGACTGACTTGACCATGCCCATGGGATGGTTGCCATTTTCGCAGACCCCTACCCTTCCGCTGCCCGAAAGCGCCACCAACTGGCCCGCTTCGGTCACGTTATCCTCGCACTCAAAGGTAGCTACCACAGCGCCAACGCCTGTAAAATCAATATTCATAACATTGTTCCTTTCTTATATACTGTATTCATCGCAGCCTCGGCTGCCCTCGGTTGTTGACGATGAGGAAAGCTGAGGCTGAGGCGGCTGTTTATAAGCGGCGGAAAACGCCTTCAGCTCGGATATCGTCATTCTCTCCGACACGCTGCGCAAAACCTTCGGCGGCAGCGAGCTTTTAGAGAGGACATTCAGCCTTACAAGCTCGTCTATTAAACTGCGGCGGTATTCCTCGCCGTCACGGCTCAAGGACTTGAGCCTTTCTATATATGAAACCAGCTCTGCCTTGTCGTTGTGCGTAAGGGTAACCTCGCCTGCACCTTGCAGACGTTTATAAACACTGTCCAATATTTCTCCCTCCTTATTTTTAGATTTAATAACTCCCGCTCCTCTTTGAGCGGGCACGGCTACAAAGCTCCACTCATAAGCGTCATAAATCCCGCTGAGCACCCCGTAGCACAGGCTGCCGCCGTATATCTGTCCTTTTTTATGTACACACTCGCAGCTGTCGAGCTCATACCCGCAGATAGAGCACAGCTTTTGCCTGACGGCGCAGCTGAGGCTTACCTCCTTTTTTATTCCCGAGTCTATCTGCTCGATAAGCTCTAAATTCCCCTCGGTTTTCGGTATGTACGCCTCGGCTACAACACAGCTGTAATCTTCTCCGAGGGTGGTCTTAATCGTCGGGTCAGTCGAAACGGCGCAGCGAAAGATTCTGGCGCACTGGTTTTTTGCGCTCGGGTCGTGGTCGAATACCCCTGTCTTGCCGACAAATAGAGCGGCGATAGCTTCGAGCTGGTCGGTTGCAAACTGCTCGAAATCACGGTCGAGCTCGTTGTCGCACAATACAAGTGAAAAGCAGTACACCTCCTCCGGGGCGAGAGCACGCCGCGAGTAGGTGTTGATAAGCTCCATCTCCCTCTCGCCGGGAGTAAGGCTCTTTAAAATTTTGCCCTCGCTCATTTTTCATCCTCCTCGAGGCTCTGCTCTATCTGTCGAGCCTGAGCCGTCCACAGCCTTGCCTGCGCAAGCTCGGTCTCGTCCTGAAGGTTAATGCTGTTCCAGATAATCTCTGTCTCCTCCTCAACGCCGCTCATATAAAGATAGATGCGGCAGATTTTTTCGATTACGGGGTTTAGCAGCGCTCGGTACCACTCCAGCTCGCTGGTCAGGATATCGCACTGCTGCTGAGCCATTCGCTCGGTTGACGACCAGTTAAGCCCGAGCAGAAACGGCGGAATACCGAGCTTTGCGACAATCTGCTCGAGCAGCTGGCGCACGGGCACCTCGCTGTCCAATATTTGGTTATCGGCGCCTATCACCTTGATATCGACGTCGCCCACAGATACAAAATCCCTCGTGCTGTGCTTATCGCCCATGGCAAGGCTCCACTGCTCGGCTATCTGCTTCGCTCTCTCCTTTGCATTTGCGCCGTCACAGCTGCAGCTTACAGAAAAACGGACGTTTCCTACCCTTTCCCAATTTTCGCCTATGGTGTTGAATATCTTCAGCAAAATATCGCTGACAAAGGGCAGCCCCTTGAGCACGGAGGTGCCGTACACCCTGCCCGGCTTGGGGTTTAAGGCTGTGTGGAGTATTAGCTCGCTGTTTTTGACCAAAGCTCTCTGGCGGCGGGAGTAAATCTCAAGCTCCAGCGGGCTTTTCCCCTGCCTCAGTTCCACGTCATCCAGGCTTGCGTTATAAAGCGCCGCTATACCGCTTGCGTCCGAGTATGGCACGACCTCGCCCACGGCGGTGCCGTAAACCAGCAGCTGCATCAGATAGCTCGAGATAAAGCTCCCTACCCCCTGCCCGGCAGCACCTACTCTGACATTTTGCAAAAAGGAATTGAGCCTTTTTTCAGCGCTGCGATTGTTGAGCTTCACCTCAAAACTGCCCACAAGACGGACTATCTTCTCCAAAGCTGCGGCAATCAGCGGAACAGATTCAACAAGCGCCCTGTACAGCTGCCTCTCGTTATCGCCGCAGCAACACGAAAGCAGTGAAGCTGCGCTGTGTCTGCCCGGCGCAGTGTAAGCCGTTTGCACTGCGCTGACAGGGCTGTCTTTTTCCCTTTTTCTGAATAGTTTCACATCAAGCCCCCTTTACCTCGAGGCCGCAACGGCGAAAAATCCGCCGCAGTCCTCGTCCAAAATAGTACAGACGAAATATCTTATATCGTCCATAGCGTGGTCGTTTTCCTTAACAGGGCAGTCCTTGTCAGCTCTCCCGCTCCAGCGGTAAAGCGAAAACTCCCTTATGCTGTCGCGGCAATTTCGGCAGATTACCGCCCGCCCCTCCTTCAAGGCTGCGGCGGTGCGGCGGATTCCGCTTATTACCTCGTTTTGGGCGGGCACGACGTTGAATTTACCGTGACGGCGGATAACCTCTATAAAGCTCGCCGCCGAGGGATCAACAGCCACCTTGGAGATTTTTCTCCCCGAGCACAGCCGCTCAAGCTCGCTGTAATGCTCCTCGTCGGTACGCTGAAAGCCCTGCTTTTTTGAGTCGAAGTAATACTCGTCAATCCGATACCACACCCCCTCATAAAGCCCCCACAACCCGAACGACGAAGGGTTCACCGTGCCGTAGTCGCAGGAAACCGCATAGTCCTCAAACCGGACTTTGGGGATATCACGGTACATCTCATCGGTCATAAAGGGATAGACTGCGCCCTCGGCGGCAACCCACCTGCCCTCGACAAACCGCCGATAGAAGGCGCCGCTGTACAGCTTTTTGTAGCGGTCTATCATCTGAGGTGATAAAGACGGGTTGTCCTCCATTTTGAAGTGGAGGTAGAGTGCGTTTTTCTCCCCGGCTTTTAAAATCCATTCCCGATAAAACCAGTGACCCGGGTGCTCGGGATTGCAGTTAAAGAAGAATTTCGAGCCGTTTACCGAACAGCGAGCCAGAGCCTGCTCCACAAACGAGCGGGGCATCAGCGCCACCTCGTCAAACAGCACTCCCGACAGCGTCATACCCTGAATCAAAGCCGCGGAGCCCTCGTCACGTCCGCCGAAGAGGTAGTAGCGGTTTTTCACCCCGCCGAAGGAAAGCTCCAGAATATTCGCCGACAGTCTCTCGCTTATAGTAAAGCCGAGGGAGCGAAGTATCGGCTTGAGCGGAGTTACAAGGTTTCGCCGCACGCCCCTGACGGTTTTGCCGCACAGTGCAAAGTCGCTGTCCGAAAATCTGTACATTGACCACAGCACAAACGAAAGACTAAGGCACAATGTCTTTCCGCTTCTGACTGCGCCGTCGCAGATTATGGCGTCGTACTCATTGTCACCGCACCACCAGCCGAGGGTAAGCAGCTGCTTTTTTGAAAAGCTCTTAATCTCCATCGTCGTCACCGCCGAGCTTTGCACTCGCAGCCGCCTCGGCAAGAGCCCTGTACAGCGGAGCCGCCTGAGGCTGGGCGCTCTCGTCGAGTGAGAGCAGTCTCTCCATGGCCTTCAGCCTATCTGCAAGCTTAATCTCCATCGAGCCGTCCCTCGGGCGCTTGATTTCGCTTATTAAAAACAAATCAAGCCCTTCGATAGCCTCCTCGCTTAAAAGCCGCACGTCCTCGCAGCACAGAAGCTTTACTATGTCCGCACTGCTGCCGAACGCCGCTCTCATAAGCCCTCTCACGGCCTTGACCTTGACCGTCTCCTGCTCAAGCTCGAGCTCTCTTTTGATTTCGGCTGAAATTCTGGGCTTTCTCAAAAGCTCCAAGCCCTTTTCCTCCGCCCCCTCGCCAAAGCCCGCCTTCACGGCGGCTTCTCTGGGATTCAGAGTAGCGCAGTACCAGCGCACAAAGGACTTTTCTCTTTTAGATAATCTTCCCAAACACGCCATATTAACCCCCCTTAGCTTTACTGTGGAAAACCTCCCACACTATACCCCCTAAAGCACAAAAAACTTGAACGCAAACGTTCAAGTTTTTTATGTCCTACGTGCTCCTGCACCGGTTTTGTATAACCCTGTGCCAATTTAGAAACACTATCCTTTTTGATCTTAGCCTGTTTTGACGTACCTTCCTTTTGAAAGAGGAGCAGACCTCTGCGGCAAATGCCGGTGCCGTAGGCACTTCTGTCCTACGTTCGCCTGCACTGCTGTCGTTTAAATCTGTGCCAATCTAAAGTCAGTATCATTTTTGACCTTTGCTCGTTTTAAAAAAATGCCGGGTTCGAGTAATACACTCAAACCCGGCACTATCTACTTTAAATCCAAAGCCGTAGGCTTTCCACAACCGCAGCGAAGCTGCGATATCACATTCGCCATCGGCGGCGGCAAATGCCGCTTTCGCCCTACGTACTCCTGCACTGCGCTCGTGTGTATCTGTACCAATCTAAACTCTCTTTCTTTCCGTCACTTTTGCTCATTATAAAATTGTGCGAGACTCGGGGAACTAACCATAAGTCTCGCACAAACTACTTTAAATCCAAAGCCGGCGACTTTCTTTATACGTCCGACATATATCATAAACCGCCGTTTTATATCACTAATTTATCCCCACTTGTTTTAAGTATCTGTATTGCTAATCTATTTTAAAGCCAGCCTAATCGCTTGACACTCCTTTACTATTGTGCTAATATAATAGTGTAAAGGAACGGTTTTGGCTGTTCCGCAAAAGGTAATGTTAAAATATTTTTAACCGCCTTGTATTGCGACTACAGGGCGGTTATTTCTTTATGTGTTTTATAACTTCACACATCGCTACCAAAACAATAGCAAATGCAATTAAATACATTGTGCTGGTCATAATTACATATACACCCCCTTTCATCGGGGTGCTGGAACAACCGCCGCCGTTCCCTTACGCCTTGCATTATAGCATATTATTCTATGTTTTTCAACGAAATATTTCTGTGTCAAATCACCATTGTTGGCATAGCCGCAGGCGAAGTTGTGCCTGACGGCACAGGGGAAAGCCTCTCTTGCAGGCTTTCCCCTCTTTTTCGGCGCAGCCGAACAATTCACCCCCTGCCGAGCGCTTAAACGTAAGGGAATTTCGCTGCCGCTGCAGCGACCAAAGGCTCTGCCTTTGGAAACCGCAAGCCTTTAGAAAAAGGCTTGACCGAAACTTTTTATACCTACGTTAGCCTGCACTGCGCTCGTATAAATCTGTACCAATCTATACTCTCTGTCTTTCCATTACTTTTACTCGTTATAAAATTGTGCGAGACTCGGGGAACTAACCCCAAGTCTCGCACAAACTACTTTATTTCCAAGCCGCTTTGCGGCTTCCACAACCGCAGTGCAGCCCCTGCGTCATCGCCTTCCTCCGCGTGGAGCTCCGCCTCTTCTGTCGCCGTGGGGACGTCTCGGCTCGGGGTCGTTTTCGGGTGTAAGCCCCTCTACCTCGATAAGCGCTTCCCTTCTCGACAGATTGAGCCTGCCCTTGTCGTCTATCTCAAGCACCTTGACCAATATAACGTCTCCGACGTTTACAACGTCGCTGACCTTATCTACTCTCTTGACGTCGAGCTGTGAAATGTGGCACAGCCCCTCCTTGCCCGGAGCAATCTCAACAAAGGCTCCGAAGTCCATCAGCCTTGTTACCTTGCCCTTGAAAATCGCGCCCGGCTCGGGATCCCTTGCAATCGTATCAATTATATCCAAGGCTCTCTGGCAGTTGTCAGCGTCAAGACCGCTGATAAATACGTGTCCGTCCTCTTCAATGTCAACCTTAACCTCGCACTCGGCTTGAATCTCCTTAATGACCTTTCCGCTCTTGCCGATAACCTCGCTGATCTTGTCAACAGGAATTGTTGTCGAGAGCATCTTCGGAGCGTAGGGAGAGAGCTGCTCCCTCGGCTCGGAGATAGTCTTGAGCATTACCTCGTCGAGGATATAAATTCTCGCCTTGTGGGTTTTCTCGAGAGCTTCCTTTACCATCTCGGGAGTAAGACCGCTGATTTTCAGATCCATCTGAATAGCGGTGATTCCGTGATGAGTACCGGCAACCTTGAAGTCCATGTCGCCGAAGAAGTCCTCAAGTCCTTGGATATCGACCATTGTCATCCATCTGTCGCCCTCGGTGATAAGTCCGCAGGAAATACCGGCTACGGGAGCCTTAAGCGGAACGCCTGCGTCCATCAGTGCGAGAGTAGAGCCGCAGATAGAGCCCTGCGAGGTCGAGCCGTTTGACGATACAACCTCCGACACAACCCTGATAGCGTACGGGAACTCCTCCACGGAGGGGATAACCGGCTCGAGGGCTCTCTCGGCAAGCGCGCCGTGACCGATCTCACGTCTGCCCGGGCCTCTGCTGGGGCGGGTCTCGCCTACGGAGTAGGAGGGGAAGTTGTAGTGATGCATATATCTCTTTGTTTCTTCGTTGTCAATTCCGTCCAGAAGCTGCTGGTCGCTGACAGGACCTAAGGTAGCGACTGAGAACACCTGAGTTTGACCTCTGGTGAAAAGTCCCGAACCGTGAACCCTCGGCAGCAAACCTACCTCGGAAGCTAAGGGTCTTATCTCGTTCATGCCTCTGCCATCTACGCGCTTTTGCTCGTCGAGCAGCCAGCGGCGGACAACGAACTTCTGCGTCTTGTAAAGACACTCGTCGATCTTCGCCTCCTGCTCGGGGTAAATTTCGTCGAATTTCTCGTGAACAGCCTCATAAATTGGTGAAAGCCTCTCGTCCCTTACCTTCTTGTCGTCGGTATCGAGGGCGAGCTTGATGTCCTCAATGGCAAAGTCCTTGATTGTGTTGAACATCTCCTCGTCAGGCTCGTTGCTCGGGTAGGTAAACTTCGGCTTGCCTATCTCAGCCTGGATTCCCTTGATGAACTCTATGATATGCTGGTTGGCGTTGTGACCCGCCATGATTCCGTCGTACATATCCTCGTCGCTTACGCCGTTAGCCCCTGCCTCTATCATGGCTATGCGGCTGTCGGTGGAAGCGACTGTAACCGCCATCTCCGACACCTTTCTCTGAGCCTCTGTCGGGTTGATTACGAACTCGCCATCAACCAGGCCGACGCTTACTCCCGAAATAGGACCGTTCCACGGAATATCAGAAATGCTCAGGGCGATTGATGTGCCGACCATTGCGGCAATCTCGGGCGAGCAGTCCTGGTCAACCGACATAACCGTGCACACTACCGAGCAATCGTTTCTCATGTCCTTGGGGAACAGCGGACGAATCGGTCGGTCGATTACACGGGAGGTCAGTATCGCCTTTTCACTCGGTCTGCCCTCTCTCTTTAAAAACGAACCGGGGATTTTTCCCACTGCGTAGAGCTTCTCCTCATAATCAACGGAAAGCGGGAAAAAGTCGATTCCGTCTCTCGGCTTTTCCGAAGCGGTAACGGCTACGTTTACCACCGTGTCGCCGTAGCGCACAAGACAGCTTCCGTTTGCAAGCTGTGCGATTTTGCCGGTCTCGACAACAAGCGGTCTGCCGGCGAAGTCGGTTTTAAAAACTCTGTAGTTTTCAAACATGAATTTTTTCCTCCTGTAATAAATCTGACTCTGTTTACAGGGAGCACCGCTTAGCAATAAAACAGCGGCTCAAGCCATGGCTTTATCTGCTAAATTAAATGCAAATATATTCTTTGCCTTTAATGCGGATTAACGCAGTCTGATATCCGGCAATTTGACAATTAACGATTAATTATCATCGGCAATATCAATGCACAGCCGATATCGCTTAAGCATTAAGCCTCTGTTTCACTGCTAACCGGGTGCAGCCGTTAAAATTAACGGGCTGTCCCTGTAACGAATAAATAATTAAATATAACCAAGTCGCCCGCCTCTGTAGGCGTGATCAAACGAGCTTGTCACGCAGGATTGATTTAAATCAATCCTGCGCCGGTCGAGCCGCTAAAGCCGCAGCCCAAAGCCGACATAACAAATATTACATCATATCTGCTTGCAGCGCAGTACATTGTTATAACGGTGTGACATCAGTTTAATTTTAGACGAACAGGGCAGACGGCAAAAGCCGACTGCCCTGAATCAGGCAATTATTTACGGATGCCAAGTCTTGAAATAATTGAACGGTATCTCTCAATATCAACCTTAGTCAGGTAGTTGAGAAGGCTTCTTCTCTGACCTACCATCTTCAGAAGACCTCTTCTGGAGTGGTGATCCTTCTTGTGAACCTTAAGGTGCTCTGTGAGGTCGTTGATTCTCTTAGTCAAAAGAGCGATCTGAACCTCCGGAGAACCAGTGTCGCCCTCGTGGAGAGCGTACTCAGCCATTATGGCCTGCTTTTCTTCTTTAAGCATTTTAATTCCACCTTTTTAAATATTTCGCCCTCGGCTCAGGTTAAGGAAGGTGCTATCCCTCTGGGCTTAAACCAAAATCCGAACAGGGGCGTTCAATTTGGTATTATAACACAACCCCAACCTTTTGTAAAGACTTTTTCCCCCTACGTGCTACTGCACTGCTCTAGTGTGAATCTGTGCCATTCTAACATTACAATCCTTTTATCACTTTTTCACGTTTTAAGTCTAATGCCTTTTTCTACAGAGCAATCCTTTTAACTCCTGCTCGTTTTCAGTTTGTGCGAAGCCGGGGCTGGGGGCAGCGATTCCACACCCTTTTGAGGGCGTGGAATTGCTGAGCCTTCACAGGAAAGCCCCTGCCCCGGGATACAAACCCATTTGTGAAGGCTCAGCAGCTGCGTGCGCGCAGCCGCTGCCCCCCCAAAAAAACAGACGGCTCTTTATTGTACAGAGCAAATAGAAACCCGTGCAGTAAAACGTAGACTAAAGGGCGCTTTGGCGCCCTCGCACAAGCTGAAAACGGGTAAGAGTAAAAATATACTTGAGTAATCGTTAAAGCTCAGAAAGACAAGCAGTTAAAAGAAATGCTCTTCTTTCAAAAGGAAGCAAAATAAAAACGGGTTAAATTCAAAAAAGGCAATAGTCCCTAAATTGGCTCAGATTTATACAAGAGCCGTGCAGTGAAACGTAGGGGGAAAGCGGCATTTGCCGCAACAGGCTAAAGTCATAAAAGGGCGCTAACTTGAGATTGGTACAAATTTATATCATAGCTGTGCAGTAGAACGTAGGGATAAAAAATCTCCTATTTCCTCCCAGGAACGCTTCGCCTCGGGGATGATGTCGCCGACCATCTGGAACATATGAAACATTCCGGGGTAGCGGGTGAGCTTTACCTCGTTGCCCTGATTAAGCATCCTTTCATATATCGTTATTGCGTCGCTCTCGAGCACCTCGTATGTACCCACCTGAATAAGCATCGGCGGGAAATTCTTAAACTCGCAGTGCACTGGACTTAAATACTTGTCGTGCGGGTCTGCGTCCCCGACATAGCTGAGTATGAAGTCGGGGTTGTCTATGTAGCTGCCGCCGCTTTCGCCCTTTTTTCTGCCGAACATCGGGTCGTTGTAGAGGTTGTATCGAAACGCCTCGCCCTCTCCTGCCAAGTCGCACCACGGCGACATACAGATTATCGCCCCGGCTGTTTTCCTGCCCTGCTCTATGAGCTTTTCGGTCAGGGCTATCGAGAGGTTTGCCCCGGCGCTGTCTCCAAATAAAATTATATCCTCGGGCTTGTACCCCTGCTCAAGCAGCCACTCCCAGCCTGCGCAGGCGTCCTCCAAGGCAGCCGGGTGCTTGTGCTCAGGAGCTATGCGGTAATCTATCGAGAAAACCGCCGCGCCATCTCCGAGCTTCGACAGCTTGACCGCCACGCCTCTGTAACAGTCGTTAAATTTCATCAAAAATGCTCCGCCGTGAATTTGATAAATTACCCTCTTGCTTTTACTGCCATCCTTCACAAGCAGCTCCGCAGGCAGAGTACCCCCGACGGTAATCTTCCTCAGAGTGTACCCCTTGGGCGCCTTCCACTTTGAGGGCTTGAGCGATTCCTTCCTTCCGTAGCGCACAAGCCCCCCGCTTCTGAGCGCAGGGGTGCGGCAGAGCATCCTCGTGCTCTCGGTCGCCACCGCCCCTATCGGTGTCATGCCCTTCGGCCTTTTGCACCTGACAGCCATAAAAATTCCTGCAACCACCGCTCCGACAAAGGTCATCAGCGTAATTATCTGCCTGAGCTTATCCATAATCAATCCCCTTCTACGATATCCATATACCTCGTGTAATGCCCTGTCTGTCTCTCGAGCTCAACCGCAGTTATTGTATTGTTGTCCTGATAGTAGGTGTTTGTATCCTCGTCCTCGCTTGAGCTGTCCGAGCCCTCGCCATATACAATCCTGTATTCGCTGCTGCACTGCTCAAAGCCTCCGTCCTTGTACTCGTAGAACTTAAACCTCAGCTCGCCGTTGCCCGTGCTTTTGTAGATATTCTCGTTCAAAACTATCTCGTCGTTGGCGTTGTTTACATAAAGCTCCAGCTTTACGTCTCCGCTTGCGTCCGTATCCGTAAATGCGGTGTTGCGCTCGATCTCGCCGTTTTTGTCCTCGCACACGTCAAGCCTTACTACAGATCCGCCCTTGTAGTAAAGCAACAGCTCCTTTGAGCCGTCTGCGTCAATATCCACAGTCGCGCCGCCGACATAGCTAAGGGTTTTTCCGTCTTCCGTAGTCACGCTCTGGTTTTTAGCCTCGGTGTGATACTCCGACAGCGCCTTTGAGCTTTCCCTTACGTTTATCACAGCCCTCGCAACGGCTGTGTCAACCCCATCTAAAACTCCGGTAACTACGCACGAGCCGGAGCGCACTCCCGTAACCACTCCGCTCGAGTTGACCTGCGCTATCTCGGGCTTGTCGCTTTTCCACTCTATCCTGCCCTCGTAGGCGGAATCCAGACTGTACACAGGCTCGATTTTCGTGAAATCGCCCATGGTTATCGTCGCACTGCGTTCAATCAGCTGTCCTTCCACGCTCGTAAAGCCCTTTGACATTGCCGAAAGCGAGCCAAGGTAGCTTTCCTCCTCGCTTTTCTCGCCGTCAATCGTAAACTCGCCGCCTACGCTTTTTCTCATCTGTGCGTCGGAGAAGGTATATTTGTCCTCATACTCGGTCTTTCTTACCCCCGAGCTGCTAATCAGCGTAAAGTCCACGGTACGGGTTCTGGTTTTTTTACTCTCATCTTCTTTTACGGCTGTCGTTTTTATCATCAAGCTGCCGTCGTCGGTGAGCACCTCGTCCTTGTAGCTTGTATAGCCGCCCTCAAAAATCTCGTCATAATCCGTAAAATTCCTCACGACCTCGGTCTTTTTGGTTTCGTCCAGGGTCACGACCTCATAAAACACAAAGCCCGAAGCGCTCTGCCTGCTCAACACCAGCTCCAAGCGCCCGTCGTCGTTGAAGTCGGCTATTGCGGCAGCGCGCAGCGTAAGCAGCATAGTGGACTTGCCGCCGTAGGATACGAGGGTGCTGTCGGGTATCTCAAGCAGATATTCGTTGAGGGCGCTCATCTCCTGTATATCCTCGTCGCTGACCTCTATCTTTATAAGCGACTTCAATTCGCTGTTCATATCCTGCGCCGTAATCTCGCACTCGCCCATCGACACCGCCTTTACAAGCCCGTTTTCATCTACAGTGGCGACCTCGCTGTCAGAGCTTGTAAAGCTCAGCTGCGGAGCGTCCGCCGTGGCTGGGGAATATTTCACGCTCAAGCTTGCGCTCTCGCCCTTTTTCATCTTGCTCTTTCCGCTTATCGTCAGCTCGGTTATCCCCTGAGGCTGAGTTTCGGGTTCGGTTTGCGGCTGTGTCTCGGGCTCTGTCTGCTCAGTTCCAAAAAATGCAAGCTGAGAGGTTATGTCGGGGTTTAAGTACAGTGCCGCTCCCAAGCCCCCGGCTATCAACACTACAACCACCACAATTATTATTGCAGCCTTTTTCATTATAAAGTTCAATTCCTTTCGATTGGTTTGTAAGTCAGAATTTTTACTCTTACCTGTAACTTCTTAACTGTAACAATTATTATCGTCAATTACACAATTATTATAATTAACCTCAACGCTCGGGTCAACAAAAAATGCGGATTTGAGACAAATTGTGACGAATTTGTATTTTTACGGCTACAAAATAGGGGGCTTTACCCGCCCCCGATTTAATTACATTTACAATTTTTACACCAAAAAAACAAAAAGGAGCCCGTCGGCTCCTAAATGTTAAAAAATCTTATTAAACAGCTCTTGTAACCTTACCCGAACGCAGGCAGCGAGTGCAAGCGTTGATACGCTTCGGTGTGCCGTTTACTACAGCCTTTACACGCTGTACATTGGGTTTCCATGTTCTGTTGGAACGCTTGTGTGAGTGGGACACCTTAATGCCGAAGGTTACGCCCTTGCCACAAATTTCACATTTAGCCATGTGTCGCACCTCCTTGATGCTGATTCTGATTGATTGTCTATAATGCAACATTAGATATAATAACAGATTTAATCCGAGATTGCAACCCCTTTTTCAAATTTTTTTGTCCCTACGTTCTCCTGCACTGCTCTCGTGTGCATTTGTGCCAATCTCGGGTCGGCATCCTTTTTTAACTTTAGCCTGTTTTTAGTTTGCTTCCTTTTACAAGAGGAGTAATCCTTTTAACTTTTGCTCGTTTTCAGTCTGTGCGAATTTCGGGGCGGCAAATGCCGGTGCCGAAGACACTCCCACCCCATGTTCGCCTGCACTGCTATTGTGTACATCTCTACCATTCTATACTTTCTGTCCTTCCATTACTTTTCACCACGCCTTGGCGTGATTTCACAGCGGCGCAGCCGCTATATCACCGGCGCAGCCCCTGCGCCACAACCGCGCATCCTCCGGGTAAAATAGCGCCGCCCTCTACTCCCCGTGAAAAAAGCACCTCACCTTCTGCGAGCTTCATCTCATCATCATCGGCGTTTATCTCAACTAGGATATTCTCCCCCCTGAGATACTGCACCTTGCGGTGCTCGCCCGGATTTATAAACCTCACTTCCATGCTTGAAAGCTCGGGAAGCTCCCTTTTGAGCTTTATCAGCCTCTTGACCTGGCTTATAATTTCGTCGTACTCGCCCCTGTCAAGCTCGTCCCACGGCATACAGCGGCGGCAGTCGGGGTCGTGAGCGCCGTCGAGCATTATCTCCGTGCCGTAGTAGATGCACGGGCTTCCGTAGAGGGTGAAAAGCATAACAAGCTGCTGGAAAAACCAGTCCTCGTTGTGGTTGCAGCGGTAGTAAAGCCTCTCGGTGTCGTGGGAATCCAGCAAATTGAACATCACCCTTGCGCTCTGCTGCGGATACATCACAAGACAGCGGTTTATCCCCTGCTCAAGCTCCTTGGAGCTTTGATATGTATCCTTCCAAAATCCCGATATAGTCTCCGTAAGCGGGTAGTTCATTATAGCGTCGAACTCGTCCCCGTGAAGCCAGGGCGTTGAGTCGTGCCAAATCTCGGCGAGGAGGTAGATATCGGGGTTTATCGCCTTGACCCTCTCCCTAATCACCTTTAAAAACTTGTGGCTTACCTCGTTTGCCACGTCAAAGCGCAGAGCATCTACCCCGAACTCCCTCACCCAGTACTCGCAAACCCCGGCACAGTAGTCTGTGACCTCGGGATTGTTCGTGTTCAGCTTCGGCATATACTGGGCAAAGGCAAAGGAATAAAACCGCCCGTCCCTCGTGCTTTCATCAAGGGTGACGGGGAAGCGGTTTATCATAAACCAGTCCTTGTACCTCGAGCTTTCGCCGTTTTCCATCACATCGACAAAGGGCGCAAACGAAAATCCGCTGTGATTAAACACCATATCCAGCATAACCTTAATTCCCAGAGAGTGCGCCTTTTCGCAAAGCTCCCTGAAATCCTCCTTTGTGCCGAATTCGGGGTCAATCTCGTAATAATCGTCTATATTGTACTTGTGGTCTGTAGGGGATTTAAATATGGGGTTTAAATACAAGGCGGTAATGCCGAGCTCGCTTAAATATTTAAGCCTGCTTGTTATCCCCCTTAAATTCCCTCCGTAGCGAAGCTGTTGTCTGAAATCCTTCGGCCTTTCAATCCTCTCGCTTCTCCACGGCTTGTGTCCGGGCTGTTTCTCGCCTTCTCTGGCAAAACGCTCGGGGAAAATCTGGTACCACACTGCGTGGCGCACCCACTCGGGGGTGGTGATTATGTCCGAGCTGTTCATCCACGGCATAATGAAATATTGCAGTCTCCTGCTCGTATTTAAAAGCTCGTTTTCGGTGTAAAACCCGTCCTCAAGCAGGCACAGAGTCTCGCTGTCGTCGGAGATTATGAAGTAGTACATACATCTTTTGTACGGCGGCTTAACACGTATCGACCACCACAGGTGGTTTTCAAGCTCGAGCGGGACGGACATTTTCTCTCTTTTTCCGCTCCAGCGCTCGGCGCCGCCCATTATTCCCGCCGCAAACGGGTCGCCCCATTCTATCTCCACGCTCTTAATATCCTTGCCGGTTTTTATGCCGATTACAAGCTCGTCCTCGTTCAGCGTATAGCACATATTGTCCCTTGCGATATGAAAAATTGCCTCACGTATCATAAAAAAACCTCCGTCCCAAGCTCTCAGGATTTTTTCCTGATATGCGTATTTGTAAGTATGGCAAGCGTCATTATAACGCCGACGATAATAACCGCCCACATCAAAAAGCCGTAGCCCACATACTCAAAGGTACTCGCACTTTCATCCGCCGTGTCCTCTATCACAGGGTCGGTCACAGGCTCCGTTTCGGGCTGAGAGATTGCAAACCAGTCGTACCAGTTGCTCTCCTCAGACGAGGTATCCTCATTCGCCTGCACATACTCGGTTTCCGGCTCGGTCTGTTCGTACTCGTAGTAGGGCTCGGTCGCCTCCTCATAGTAATCGTATGTAGGCTCCTCATAGTACTCAGAGCTTGTATCGTCATAGCTTTCTGTCGGCTCTTCATAATAATCCGAGCTGTCCGAGCTGTCGGCACTGTCCGAGCTGTTGTATTCATCCCAAAGGTCGCTCGCAGTGGAGCTGATCCAGTTGTATATATCGTCAATATAGCTGCTGTCCTCGGGTGCGGCTGAAACGCTGAGGCAGGAAAACGCCGCTACCGCCGCACAGCAGCAAAGAGAAATCAGGTATTTTAACTTCATTTTTCTTCCTCCGTGTCGGGTCACACCCGGCTGCACTTAAATTTATACCTAGATTATATCCTCCCCGAGCGAAAATGTCCAGCGGGAAATGCGGGTGTCGAAGGCACTTTCGTCCTACGTGCGCCTGCACTGCTGTCGTTTAAATTTGTGACATTCTAAACTCTCTATCCTTCCATTACTTTTTCACCACGCCTTTGGCGTGATTTCACAGCGGCGCAGCCGGCGGCAAATGCCGCTTTCATCCCATGTTCGCCTGCACTTCTCCCGTATAAATCTG
>CAMMVF010000016.1 GCA_946500295.1 uncultured Clostridia bacterium
TTCGGGCGTGAATGTTATAGCTGCTTTTTTTGTGCAGCCCTTTTCGCTTTTGTCAGGCGGAAAGGGAGCTTTATGTCTATCGCAGTATGGCAGGCGTTTATATGTAGGTATCCGTGATCTCCGGAGTTTTTGATTTCAACCTTGTATATCAAAAATTCCAAATTTAAGGAGATTACGAGATGTCTAAGAAACAATTTAATGAACTGGAGCTACAATTCCAAGAAGAATGCGAAGTTATCAATTTGAAGTACGAGTACGACGGTTACAACGGGGATATAAGCTGGGCAATTATTTCTAATCTAACCGAAGATGAAATATTAGAAAAGTACCGCTCCATTATCGGCGATTATATGCCCTTTATTATTTTGCCTTCAGCCTTTGGCGAAGTGCGTGATGAATATCGGAGAAATGAGAAAAAGTTTCAGATGAGAGCAATCAGAAAACACGATTTCTACAATTTTGAAGATAGTGAAATAGAATTACATCACGCCGAGCTGGTAACTGATGATTTAGAAGAAGCCTTCTTTAAGAGTGAAAAAGAACAAGCTTTGCGAAAAGCCATTCAACTGTTAAAACCTATTCAGAAAGAGCGCCTTATCAAATACTACTTTGAAGGGAAAAGCAGCCGACAGATTGCAAAGGAAGAAGGCGTCGCTTATAGTGCTGTTGACAACTCTATCGCTACCGCACTAAAAAATTTGAGAAAATTTCTGATTTAGGGTGTGCATTTGACCTCTCCCAGTGGGAATAAGTGAAGGGACTTGTTTCTACTCCGGATATGAAACGCCTTTCAAATATGAAAATGAGAGGTTTACATTATGGAACAC
Organism: uncultured Clostridia bacterium; assembly: GCA_946500295.1. Classification (GTDB taxonomy): domain Bacteria; phylum Bacillota; class Clostridia; order Oscillospirales; family Acutalibacteraceae; genus UBA7067. Next base: position 828 of record CAMMVF010000016.1, read on the forward strand.
AAAGACAATCAGAAGGTCAAGCGTGGAGAGATCTACTTATATGATTTCGGCAACAACGAAGGCTCTATTCAAAACGGAATCCGCCCCGTCCTTATCGTACAGTGTGATGAGGGCAATCAGACAAGTACAACGACAGTGGTTGCCGCCCTTACTACGGCAATCAAAAAACGGTTTTTGCCCTCGCATATTATTTTGGGCAGAAATTTCGGATTGGATGAGCCTTCAATGGTTATGCTCGAACAACTGAAAACAGTTAATCAATCTGACCTGACGGAATATATCGGTTTTATCGACAAGGAGCAGCTCTTGCGAAAAATCAATAACGGATTAAAAAGTGCTTTCGGACTGTGGACAAAAAATCCCCGAAGAAAAGGAGAAATCCGTTGCTTATGCAGTCGGTGCTTAGAGGATTATAAGTCTAATCCAGATTATATCGTGAGGCGCTTTGATCCTTTCGCAAAGGAAAAAGAAAAGTGCGATAAGTGCCACCGAATGGGATTTGAGTATATCGTAAGAGAGAAGCAAAATAGGTCTTTCCAAAAAGACGAAGGTAAAACAGATAAAGCCTAAAAGTCAATGATACGATTGGAAAAATCGCATTGTTGTTGAAGTCAGGGAATTTGAATACAATGCAGTTAAATCCAAAGGACAGAGGAGGCGATTGCATTGAAAGAATAAAAGGAGGCACAAAATGGACGACCTCAACGGAAGAATGTTAGGCTCCAAGCAGGTGGCAGAAATGCTCGGCATTTCAGTTTCATATGCTTACAAAATAATCGATCAACTAAACAGGGAACTCGAACAGGCGGGTTATTTGACGCTTCACGGGAAAGTGGATTCTCTATATTTGAAACAACGCTTCTTCCCCAACACAGAAAAAATACCGCTTGCCAATGAAAGGAGTAACGATGGCGCAATACAAGTATCAGGTCAAAAAAGGCGTCAAGTGGATGGTTAAGTTTAACTATTCTGATCCCAAGACCGGAAAGACAAAAACAGAGTACAAAAGGGGCTTTGAAAGCAAGCGAGAAGCCAGAGAATATGAGGATGAATTTCTTGAAAACCTCACCGCAGATAGCGGTGAGGAAGATCCTCTTTACGAACGGACATTTGAAGATGTTTTCCACGAATACCTTATGTCACACAAGCGAGAAGATATTAAGGATTCGACACTACAAACAAAGTACAATATTTTTGAAAAGCATATCTTCCCGACCTTTCGGAATGTGTTGATTTCGGAGATTACTGATGATGATATAGCGGAGTGGCAAGCAAAGATGAAAAACTTTGTTATGCCGAATGGGAAGCATTTTTCCAAATCGTTTTTAAGGACAATTCAGAGTCAGTTCAATTCCATTATCAACTACGCAAACAGCAAAGGGTATCTTAATCAAAATCCCCTTGCGGACATTAAGAATATGGGCATAAAGGATAAACGGGTAGAATTTTGGAGTACATCTGAATATGAACGGTTTGCCTATTGTGCAATGAAGTATCCCAATTACTATTACGCTTTTGAGGTGCTTTATTGGTGCGGACTTCGAGAGGGAGAAATGCTCGCCTTAACGCTGCAAGACATTGATCTCGAACAGGCAGTCATCTATGTAAACAAAACATACCAGCGATTTCATAGACAAGACATCATCAGCACACCGAAAACTCCGAGTTCAGTGAGGAAGGTTAGTATGCCAGCTTTTCTTTGTGATGAACTCAGAGAATACATTGATATGCTTTACTCCCCCGCTCCCGAACAGAGGATTTTTGCGATTACCAAGTCAAAACTTACACATCGTTTTCACAAGCTGTCTGAAGAAGCAGGATTGAGGCGTATTACCGTACACGGGTTAAGGCATTCGCATGTATCCCTTCTTATAAGCAAGAAATATGATATTTTTGAAGTGTCAAAACGGATAGGACACAAATCCATTAAAACGACGCAGGATATTTACGGACATCTGTTTGATGAAGTCCAAAAGACGATTGCCAATGACCTTGACAGTCTCAGAAGGAGGTAAAAATATGTCAGCTAAAAATTGTGATACTCATAATAGGTTTCGAGATAAAACAATAGCTTTTCGTGTTTCTTCAGAAGAGGACAAACAGATCAACACTGTTGTAGAGCTTTCAGGAATGACAAAGCAGGATTACATTACATCCAAGTTGCTTGACCGAACTATTTATGTGAAAGGCAACTGTAAAGTCCATAGAGCCGTTTATGATAAACTCAATGAGGTGTTGGCTGAATTACAGCGAATTGAAAACGGAGGAACGGTAGATGATGAGCTGATGGCAAATGTAAAATTGATTGCAGGAATCATTGATAATCTGTATATCAAAAGCGCTATCTGACAATGAAGTCCGGTTGACGAAACCGGACTTTTTGTTTATAATGATTTAACGATTTCTACACACCTAACCTCATAACCGTGTGGTATCATTTCTTTGCAGTAATTGCAACACTTTTTGCAACACGAGGGACGATAAATAAAATACGACATAGAAAAATGCTCTCAAAAACGCCTGAAATGATAGGAAAACGAACTGAAAATAGGGCGTGGGAGAATATTGTAAAAGAGTGGGAATAAACCACCCCCACTTCCACAAAATTTAGTACGGCGATTTCGTCGAGAGATAAAACAGACCTTTGAAGCTAAAGAGTATTATAAACTAAGCTTCCGAGGTCTGTTTTTCTCTCTATATACCTGAAGGGGCTCTTGCGGTATCTCAAACAACGTCGCAAGATATTTTATACCAACATGCTTACAGGCTGTAAGTTGAACAGTTACCTTGCTGATATTGACAAACAGGCGGAGGAAATGTTCTTTCGGCTGGTAAAACAAATGGCTGAAAAGCAAGGCATAACCGAAAAGCTGAAAGCTGAAAATCAAATGCTGTGGGTGCAGAAAATGAACTGTATTCAGGCTTGTGCAAGGGAAATTGTAAATAATGAATTGATTTACGCATAGCAAACTGGCGTCAGGGAGTGCAATTCTCTTTGCCGCCAGTCTGCGTATACATATAGAAAAAACTACATCGTTGTGGTATAATGAGCGTATAAATAGGAATTTGTGGGAGGTAAAATAATATGGAAAGTATATTTTGTTCAAAAAATATTTCGTTTATAAAGGTTAGCAAAGATTTAATCAATGAATATCTTGAAATGGTTAATGATATAGAAAGAGTTGCTCAATATATAGGAAATAGACGAACGCCTTATTCTTACGAAGAAGAATTGGACTTTATTACAGGAAAGTTAGAAGAAAATGCAGTTATTTTTTCTATGATTGAGAATAGTAGTAATGATTTTATTGGTAATATTGAACTGATGGATATTAATGATGAAGGCGGCGAGTTGGGAATTGCAATTACTGCAAAAAAGCAAGATATGAATTACGGAACAGAAGCTATTAAGAAAATGATTGAATACGGTTTTAATAATTTAGGATTAAAAAGAATATTCCTTAAAGTATATCCTAATAACGAAAGAGCTATCCATGTATATGAAAAATGTGGCTTTACAAAATATGATGAAAATGATAACGATATATTTATGGAGATTAGAGTGGAGTGATAAATCCCAGTTTAGCGGACTGGAAAGTTGGAAAGTATATTGAGGAATTGAAAATGAACGATTGGTTTACCATAGATGAAATTGATAAAAGCACCTATATTATCAGCGAATATCGCCATTGGGAAGAAACACACTGCTATCTTCTCAGCGGCACAGAACGCAGTTTATTGATTGATACAGGACTCGGTATTTGTAATATTTCCGAGGTCGTTGCAAAACTGACGGACAAGCCTGTAACCGCTATAGCTACCCATATTCATTGGGACCATATCGGAGGTCACAAATATTATCCCGATTTTTACGCACACGAAGCGGAACTTGACTGGTTAAACGGCGGTTTTCCTCAACCGCTCGAAATGATAAAAGAATATGTCGTTGACCGCTGTAAACTGCCGAAAGGCTATGATGTCAATACTTACGAGTTCTTTCAAGGTCAGCCGACAAAGGTATTGCACGGTGGAGAAGTTATTGAACTTGGCGGCAGAACGATTAAAGTGCTGCATACGCCGGGGCACGCACCGGGACATATGTGCTTTTGGGAAGCGGAAAGAGGCTATTTGTTTACAGGAGATTTGGTCTATAAGGATACCCTGACAGCTTGGTTTCCGTCTACCGACCCCGAAGCCTACTTAAAATCACTTGAAAAAGTAGCCGAACTACCTGCGAAGAGACCCTTTCCGGCACACCACTCCTTAGATATACAGCCCGAGATTTTAATTCGTATGAGAAATGCTTTCAGACAGTTAAAAGCAGACGGAAATCTTCATCACGGAAGTGGAACATTTGATTACGGCGATTGGTCTGTGTGGCTATAATAGAGAAATAGAAAGTGAAAATTAGAAAACATTAACCGATAGATTGCAAAGCGTTGACAGATCTTTCTTATAATACCGTCAACAGTCACGCTTTTAACCTTAAAAATACGGTGGGTGGGGGTAATTCCTTGCCCACCATATTTTATGTGCTGAGAATGGCTTAAAATAGGCACTTTTGACACCGAAAAGCGTTACATATATGAGTACTCGCAACCGCAATGACTTGTTTCCTTTTTGCCTTTTTCCTATATTTCTCCTGATTTTCTAAGCGGAAATGCTTAATAATATGAGTCGGAAGATATTTCTGTTATCCACGCTTGAAACGACTGGTGTTATCAATCCTGATAACCAAATGATAACATTAGCCTGTATAGGCAGGATAATATGGATAATTCAAATAATCAAAGGACTCACAAACACGACAGATAATAATTTCTAAACAAAATTGATTAGGCTTTGTCGAGTGGGAGTGATTTCACACCCTCGAAAAAGCCCGAAAATACTGGATTTTCTAAGCCATAAGCCCTTCATGGCAACAAAATGTCAACATTATTTGGATTATTGTATAAGTAAAGAGCTATCTGATTTCTGTTAAAAGAAGTCGGAAAGCTCTTTTTATTTGCTATCTAAAAACAACGCAAGCGAATCTATTTTATCGTCAATATCTTTCATTCTGTCACTTATACCATTTTGACAGATGAGTTCTTGTTTTTTTAGTGTTTCTTGTATTATTTCTTTTTCGCAACGTTTACGCTCTATCTTATCATCTATTTGATGAAGCATCTCAAATTTTAAGGTTATTTTTTCATTATTAATATTTTCTTCTGTAAAACCGAAGTAGTTTGGATTTTTCTTGAGTTCAAATAGATGAGTAGCACAACGAACTAATACGAAAATTGATTCGCCAATATAAAGCGGTGCAGTATCGCCATTTTCCTTAATTATGCTTATCTTATAAATCCCTGCACCAATTGCTTCTATGAGATTTTTTGAAAAATAGTCAATTTTAATTTTCATAAGTAATACCTTTCTTTAATAGCGCCTGCAGTATTTATAACTTCAATTAGCATATTCTTCTTTGGTGATTTCTCAGTTTTTGAGTTTCTAGGCTTGCTCTTTCCACGCAGAGAACATCTCAAACATAGTAATGTAATTTGTGCCCATTCCTTTATCCAAATGCAGACACACTTCTCCGTCAATCTCGGTGATTTTTAGACCGTATAAATCCTCAAGGGTAAACAAGGTGTGCATAAGACCGTTGTAACTGTCTATATTGGGAACGGTTAAAGCCTGAGGTGATACTTCAAACACCTTTGCAAGAGTGTTAGTTAAATCAGCTTTGGGCGTTCTTGAGCCTGATTCATACTGCGCCATACGAATATCTGCGGTTTTCTCCGGAAAACCAACCTGCATACCAAGATATTTTTGATTCATATCTCTTAGATTTATGTAAAAGCGAATTCTCTCACCACTAGCTATAGTCTTTCTTGGAACTATATATTGATAATTGAATTATACATGTTAGTTTAGTATATGTCAAGAAAAATAAAACAAAGTGGGACTAAATCAACCGCCAAACCAACCCCGTTTCTCAAAAAATTTAGTACGGCGATTTCGTCAGACCTTAGAAGCTGAGATTCCGAGGTCTGTTTTCTGTATATATCTGAAGTATATATGAGGGGCACTTGCTGATTAGAAAATTAATAATTTAAGTGTAATCTGCTAATTCGTATGGAATAATCTTTTTATTGCTGAAAGCGGCAAATTGGAATTTAGCTTTCTGATGTATTATGATAATTTCTCTGCTATATAAAAAGCGAATTTCATTGAGGCAGGATAATTATGATATCTGTTATAGGTGAGTGAGCTGTTGGGATAGTGATTATATTGTCAATACCTATTATTATGTGGCTTGCTCTTGGGTGAGCCGACAATGGGAGGTCAATATAAGGTTTTCCAAATTAGCTGAGAGAAGTACTGCTTACTCAGTTAATCTTACAAATGTATTTTGTAATAATCGTTCTGCAATTTAGACAGGATTTTAATTTTCAACGGGATATAAATATTATTACGTCAATGCAAAGAAACGACTGCCTTTCACCTGAGTGGTGGGTGAATGGCAGTCGTTTAAATATATCTTTTTATTTTCTTAAATCAATAATCCTTAACTCTGAGCTTGAAGTATGCCTGCGGGTGAGCGCAAACAGGGCATACCTGCGGAGCTTCCTCTCCGATTACGATGTGGCCGCAGTTGCTGCACTCCCAAACTACGATGCTGCCCTTTTTGAATACCTCGCCGTTTTTGACGTTTGCAAGCAGCGCTCTGTAGCGGTCCTCGTGTTCCTTCTCGATCTTTGCAACCTGTTCAAACAGGAAGGCAATGTGGTCGAAGCCCTCGGCTTTTGCCTCCTCGGCAAAGGTCTTGTACATATCCGTCCACTCGTAGTTTTCGCCCTCGGCGGCAGCCTCGAGGTTTTCCGGGGTAGAGCCGATTCCGTTGAGCAGCTTAAACCATATCTTTGCGTGCTCCTTCTCGTTGTTGGCGGTGTCCTCGAAGATTTTCGCTATCTGTACGTAGCCTTCCTTCCTTGCCTTTGAGGCGAAGTAGGTGTACTTGTTTCTTGCCTGAGACTCGCCTGCGAAAGCCGTCATCAAATTTGCCTCTGTCTTTGAACCCTTGAGTTCCATAATCAACACTCCTTTAAAAATAATAATGGTTATTGTTTTGCTACCTATATTGTATAATTATCTATGAAAAAAGTCAAGCTTAATTTAAGCTTTTCACAGAGAATTTACTATTTCTTCAAATTCTTCCGCTGTTGTTATGCAGGGAAGAATCTCCAAAAGCGCATTGGTTGTGAGGTAGGCGGGGAGTCCCAGCCGCTTTAAAAGCTTTGCTCTTTTTTCACTGCTGTGCTCGCCGCCCGTAAGTCCCAGCTCGTAAAGCTGAGCCTTGGTGAATTTTGCGCCTTGCGGCTTTGAGGTTTCGCTTTCTATCGTAGCTCCGCATTTTCTCAGCGCCGAAAGGATGTACTCGCTAGATGTGCCCTCCACGCCCAGAAATCCCTCCTTGGACGGCTGCGCCTTTCGGCTTTCCTTGCCGAGTATTTGGGGAATATAGGCGTTTAATATCCTGCCGTCGGGAGCTATGCCCTTTATGTGGTTTCTTATTACGAATCCCGCAGAGTCGCTGTCGGTCAAAATTATTATCCCCCTGTTTTTTGCCATTGCGGATATGAGCCGGCGCTTATCCCTGTCCTTGAAAATGCGAAAACCGTTTGTCTCGATTATCGGTGCGTCGATAATTCCCTTAAGCTTTATTTTGTCATATTTTCCTTCAACTATTACAGCTTCCTTAATTTTTATCAAGATTTTACCTCCGTGCGTATTATGCTCAGCTTGACTATAAGCTCTTCGAGTATTAGCCCCGGGCTTATGCTTGAGCTGTTCATTTTTGCGTTGGTCTGAGCTATGGCGTTCAGGCTTTTTCTCAAAGCGGCGTTGTCTATGCGTCTGCCGTTTTTTTGCGCTCTTTGGAGTGCAAAGCTCCGCTTGCCGTAGTTTAGCTGCTTTGCAAGGGTATCAAGGCTTACGCCGCTGCTTTGAGCCGCTCTTACTCGGTATAAATCCACATACACCCCTCCCAGAATGGAGAGTATTGTCTGCGGAGACTCCCTTTGGTTTAAAAGAATATTGGCTTGAGCGAGGGCGCGATCGGTCTGACCGCTGAGTATCAGGTTGGCTATGTCGAAGATTCTCGCTTCCTGAGTGCCGTTTACAAGGTTGTCTATATCATCTCGTGTAATTTCTCCCTCGGGCCTATAGGCGCAAAGCTTGTTTAGCTCGTTTTTAAGCAGGCTCAAATCCCGTCCGCAGAGGGTGACAATCCTTGCGGCGTCGTATTCCTTGAGCTTTACGTTTCTTTGAGCTGCCCAGTGAACAAGCTGCTTTTCCAAATTCAAGTCGGAAAGCTGCTCAAAGCTCACTGTAATCCCGCATTTTTCGACTGCGCCGAGCAGGCGGCGGTTTCCTCCCTTTGCAAATGAGGGGGAGCTTGCCGGGTAGGCAAAAACCAAAACTATGTTTTCGGGTGTATTTGGGAGCATATCAAGCAGCTTGTCCATATCGTCCTGAGGGGCGGAGGTAAAGTCGTAATCCAGTACAGATACAAAAACCTTGCCGGCTAAAAATGCGGGGGCGGCGAATATTGCCTCCGAAAGCTGCTGCATATTGTTTTCGGCTGTTATGGTTCTCAGGGAAAAGGGGTCGGGCGTTTTGCCGACAGTTTTTTCTCTGATTTTTTCAAGGTAATGCCTTACCTGAACCTTTTCATCTCCATACAACAGGAAAACCCTCTCTGTCCCCGCTGAGCGCAGGTAAGCCTTCAGCTCGTTTTCGTTCATTTTTGCCAACTTATTCGCCTTCCTTTATATATCTGATTTTATCGCTTAGGTTAATATCTATCTCGCCGCTTTGGTATAAAGAAAATACTTCTGCCGAGTACAGACCGTTCGCTGTATTTTCTGCGTCAGACTCACCGTTACAGCATATTATCGTCTTGTCCGCGTTGATTGCGCCGCCGTTTGTCGCTTCGGTCGTAATGAGAAGCGAGGGCGAGCGGAAGCCTTCGGGGAGGTAAGCGGCAAGCTCGGGATTTGGCAGAATCAATATGTACTCAGCTTCAAGCTCGAGTACAACTGCGGTTGAATTTTGAATCGGTATCAAATTCAGGGTTACGCTGTTCCAAAGTCTGACGCTTTCCGGCTCAGAGTAAAGAGTAACGGGAGCGGAGCTGATGCTCTCGGCGGTTTTTGAGTTGGTGTTTGTAGCCTGGAGGTAGAATCGCTCGGCATTGCAGGCGCTTGACACAATGTGGAACAAGCCGCCGCTCTCGGGAGTGCCGCCCTTGACGGTGATTAGGTTTGACTGCTCGTATTCCTCAAGCGCGTTTTGAAGCTTGTACCTGTTTGAGTATCCTCCGCAGCTTATTACAGCGCTTTCACCGTTTTTCTCTAAAACAGCGCAGATTCCCTCTCCGGTGGAAATCAGCCTTAGCTTGCTGTCGCGTGAAACCACAGCAGTAAAGATTGCGAGTATCAGGGAGAAAGCCACTATACAGCAGCAGGAGGCTTTGATTACATCGGTGGCTTTTTGTCTTGCCAGCCATACAACTGCGACAATCAGCGTGAGTATGCCTACAATCAAGGAGGCATACGGCAGCTCGATTTCCAGCTCGGCATAGGGGAGGGAGGAAAAAAATTTTACTACGCCCTCGGTGAAATCTGCAAGCAATCCTGTAACCAATGCCATAGGATAGGTGACAAATCCGCAAAATGGAATGAATGAAAAGATAATAAGCACAGCGGCTGAGCACATCATAATTGAGGTGGTCAAATCAAGCAGCAAATTCGTTATGATGAAGTATGTACCTATATAGCTGAAATTTATTATCAGAATTGGAGCCGTTGTCAAAAAGGCGGCGATTGTGATAATTATAGGATTAATTATAAGCTTGAATATTAAGCCGCCGAGCCTGCCTGTGAAGTATCTTGTACAGGCGATTGACATACACGGCGCAAGGGTGATAATGCCGAGGGTGGAAAGCACCGACAGCTGAAAGCCTGCGTCGTAGATCGAAGGCGGATTTATCAGCAAAATCAGCAGCACAGCCCCGCCCAGATTGTTTGCACTGTCCCCTCGCCGGGCAAAAAGACTGCCGCTCAAGGTTATTATCGACATAATGCCGGCTCTGACTATTGACAGAGTAAATCCCGTCACCAGCATAAACAGAAAAACTGCAATAAGGGAGACTACTGCGGCAAGCCGCCTGCGTTTAGCCCCAAAATACAGCAGTGAAAAAATCACTGCGCTTATAATCGACAGGTGCATACCTGAGACAACTGCGAGATGAGAAACCCCGCTTATGCGGAAATTTTCATATACCTCGGAATTCATTGCGTAGGTGTTGCCGAGTAAAACTGCGTCGGCTATTGAAGCCTGCTTTTGCGGCAGGTATTCATACAGCTTTTGTGAGCAGGCGGAGTTTATCGCCGATGACAGCCGCAGAATATCTGAGCCTCCGGTAAGCTCGGTATTTTTGATTTCAGTCGGATAAATCTGAACGGTACAGCCCTTGGAGAGGTAGTAATTTTTATATTCGTCGCCTATTTCCTCCAAAACTCCGCTGACTCGGCAGACCTCAAAGCGTTCAAGCTCGCTGCTGATTACTGCGGCGGTTAAGCTCTGACCGCTTTCCAGCTCAAGCGTGCCGATGAATCTCGAGCTTGATGCCCTTGTTTCGGCGGTGAATTGTGCGTTTTGTATTTCAAGCCCGTTTGGGGTTTGGAGCGAAGCGGTGAAAATACCGTCGGAAAAAAGCCCTAAAAGTACAAAGAGCAGCACGGTGCAGTTAAGAGCGCTTCTGAATCTGCGAATAAAAAGGCTGAGTATAAAGCCGACAGAGCATAAAACGCACAAAACAAGGGCGATTTTCATGCCTGAAAAAGCCGCGGCGGCACAGCCGATTCCAAACGAAAACCCGGCGGCAGCCAGCGGCCGTTTCATAAAATCACCCCAGTTTCATCAGCAGTCTGTATATGCTCCTTTTTATTCGGCTAAGCGCTCAGATTATTTTCTCGCCCATCTCCTTGCCGCCTAAGAGGTGGAAGTGCAGGTGCATAACGGTTTGTCCTGCGTCCGCTCCGCAGTTGTTGATAATGCGATAGCCGTTTTCAAGCCCCAGTTCCTTGGCTACCTTTGGGATAACCGTGAATATGTGTGAAACATAGTCGGAGTTTTCTTCGGTTATCTCATTTACGCTTGCTATGTGAGACTTGGGTACAAAGAGTACGTGAACGGGGGCTTGCGGGTTTAAGTCGTAAAAAGCAAGACACTTATCGTCCTCATACACCTTTTTTGAGGGGATTTCTCCGTTTGCAATCTTACAAAAAATACAATCCATAATTAAACACTCCTGAATTTTTTATTTATCCGCCTGTAGTTTGTACAAGCGACCGAGCAGTGGGGGAAGCGTCCGCCGCAGGCGGACGACTGCGTGCTCGGGCTCATCAGCTAAACACAAAAGGAATAGCCCGAGCGCGCAGTTGCTGCGGCAAGCCGCAGCACTTCCCCCGCGAAGCTGAGCACAAGCTTAAAGCGACTGTAAGCTATTCGGTCAAAAACAATACCCCGAGGGTATTAGGTCCGCAGTGCGAGGATATTGTACAGCTGGCTTTGGTGATATAAATTTCATCGAATATCCCCTTGCTCTTTACAAGCTCATATATTGAGCTCTCAATCTCCTTGCTTATACCGGAATGAGTTATGAAAGCTCTGTCTTTCTTTATGTGCTCAAACATTGCAAGCCTGTCGTTTACATAAGTTTCAAGCACCCGGTCGAGCTTGCCTCGGTATTTTTTTCCTACCGTCATCGAGCCGTCGGTATTGACTACTTCTATGCAGGGCTTGAGGCTTAAAAGATTCGCCCCAAGCATAGCAAGGGTAGAGCACCTGCCGCCGGCTCTGAGAAAATTGAGCTTGTCGATTATGAAGCTTGCGCTCACCTTGCTGCGCATAGACGAGATTTTCTCAGCCACCTCTCTTCCGCTAAAGCCCTGTTCGGCAGCTATTGCGGCTTCTATTACCAGCAGACCCGAGCCTGTAGAAAGGCTGAAGCTATCTACGGGATATACCCCTTCAAGCTCGGCGGCGGCAAGAGCGCAGTTTTTTGCCGAGGCGGATAAAGCTCCCCCGAGGTTAATGTGAACAACCTCATACCCCTCGTCAACAAAGGGTTTAAAAAAGTCGGTATATTCGCCTATGCTGATGGCGGCGGTTTTTGGGAGAGTGCCGGTTGAATAGAAGTTCTGGTAAATATCGTCCGGAGTGATGTCCACCATGTCGTCGTGAAAGCTGCCGTTTAGGTTTATGTGCATCGGAATGGTTTTTATCCCGTAGCGTGATTTAAGCTCCTCGCTCAAATCACAGGTACTGTCAGCGGTAACGATTACTTTTTTTGCCATTTTAGCTCTCCTCTGTACATATATTTTTCTTGCATTTTTAGCCTGTCTCAGTATAATGTAATTAACAAGACTATTATATAACATTTTCCACAACATAGCAAGAAAAGGAGAGATGAATTTATGATTTATAGGCAAAAATTTGGCGAGCCAATCGAAACTCAAGCCGTAGTAAACCTGAATGGAGTTGAGGACTGCTCGGATAAGTATCTTGAATACTTCAAGGTCGAGAGCGGCTCCAAGGTCAGTCTGCGCCGGACACTCAAGGACGGAGTGGCTGTGTACGGACTGGGTGAAAGCACAAGGGGCATAAACAAAAGAGGCTGGAGCTATCAGAGCTTCTGCTCCGACGACCCTCTGCACACCGAGGACAAGCGCTCTCTTTACGGTGCGCACAACTTCATTGTAATTGCTGAGGAAAAGCCGTTCGGAGTTTTTGTGGATATACCCGGAAAGGTGGATTTTGACATCTGCTTTAAAAGCTGTGACACACTGGAAATCCTGACAGACGACAGGGACTTTTACCTGTATATTATAACAGGGGAGAGTATGAAGGATATAGTATCCCAGTTTAGAAAAATTATAGGCAAAAGCTATATGCCGCCGCTGTGGGCTATGGGCTACCAGCAGTGCCGCTGGAGCTATCCCGATGAAGAGAGCGTCCGCAAGGTCGCAGACGAGCATCGCAAGCTTGAAATTCCGCTGGACGCCGTATATCTCGATATAGATTATATGGAGAGCTTCAAGGACTTCACTGTTGACAAGAGTAAGTTCCCCGATTTGCAAAAGCTTACTGAGGACTTGAAGTCGGACGGAATCCATCTTGTGCCGATAATTGACGCAGGCGTGAAGATAGAGGACGGCTACGAGGTCTACGAGCAGGGCGTTGAAAACGGGTATTTCTGCAAGGACGAAAATGGTGAGAATTACGTCACAGCCGTCTGGCCAGGAAAGACGATGTTCCCCGACTTTTTAAACAGCGAGGCAAGACGCTGGTTCGGAATGAAGTACAAGTATCTTACGGATATGGGTATAGACGGCTTTTGGAACGACATGAACGAGCCAGCAATCTTCTATTCTGAAAAGGGACTTGAGAAAGCGTGGGCGAATATCGAGGATAAAAAGGGAAAGAATATCGACCTGTACGGTTTCTTTGATTTACGTGACAGCTTTTCCAAGCTTGCCAACAGCGAGGATGACTACAGGGCGATGTACCACGATATGGACGGCAAGAGGGTCAATCACTATAAGGTTCACAATATCTACGGCTATAACATGACCCGCAGCGCTGCCGAGGCTTTGGACGAGATAAGACCCAATAAGAAAACCCTTCTCTACTCCAGAGCTTCATATATAGGTATGCACCGCTGCTCAGGAATATGGATGGGCGATAACCAGTCTTGGTGGAGCCATATCCTGCTAAATCTGAGAATGTTGCCATCGCTGAATATGTGCGGATTTCTTTACACGGGAGCGGATCTTGGCGGCTTCGGCGGCAACTCAACCAGGGACTTAGTCCTGCGCTGGCTTGCTCTGGGTATCTTTAATCCCTTAATGAGAAATCACTCTGCCTTGGGTACGAGAAATCAGGAGTGCTACAACTTTGAGCGGCCGCAGGAGCTTGCCGAGATGGTACGGCTTCGTTACCGTCTGATTCCCTATCTTTACAGTGAGCTGAATAAGGCGAACGACAATTATACCATGATGTTCCGACCGCTCGCCTTTGATTACCCTGATGATAAATTTGCACAGGCTGTAGAGGACCAGCTGATGCTCGGTGACGAGCTGATGATAGCCCCGGTTTATGAACAAAACGCAATCGGCAGAAGCGTGTACGTGCCGGAGGATATGCTTTTGGTGTTGTTTGACAGCTCAGAGAGCTTCACTACACGCAAGCTTGAAAAGGGACACCATTTCATCCAGGTTGGTCTTACTCAGGTTCCTGTATTCATTAAGAAAAACGCTGTACTTCCGCTTTGCAAAAGTGCAATCTCGACTGAAAAGCTGAATATGAGCGAGATCACCATCATAGGCTGGGTAGAGGACAGGGCAGAGTATAAGCTTTATACTGACGATGGAATATCGGTGAGTAATAAGGGCGAGAAGCTTATCACCCTGAGTGCTGAAAACGGAGAGGTTGGCTGTGACAGCGGGAATATAAGGGTCGAGGACGGAGGAGTAGTATTTGAATAAAGGCGGACCTAGATACACCCACGGCGAGGAGATATTCAACGGAGTGTCCCACGGGGCTGGGGCGGTGCTGTCGATAGCCGGGACGGTGGTGCTTATTGTCTGTGCGGCGCTTTACAGCGATGCGTGGGCTGTGGTGAGCAGCTGTATTTACGGCGCTTCGCTGATTATTCTCTACACCATGTCAACCCTGTATCACTCGATTACCAACAAAAGGGCTAAGGCGTTTTTCCGCATTATGGATCACAACACCATCTTTGTGTTGATAGCAGGCACCTACACCCCGATAACCTTGGCGGTTTTGCGTGGGGCTTGGGGCTGGACGTTGTTCTCGGTTGTTTGGGCTGCGGCGATAGTCGGGATAGCGCTGAACTCCATTGACCTTGAGCGGTTTAAAAAGCTCTCGATAGTCTGCTATGTAGCCATGGGCTGGGTAATAGTCTTTGCGATAAAGCCGCTTATCGACTCCGCACCTGCATTGTCGCTGGTGTTCTTGATAATCGGGGGCGTGTTTTACACCGCAGGCATTATATTTTACGCAATTAAACGTGTGCGCTACTTCCATTCTGTCTGGCATTTATTCACCATCGCCGGAAGCGCATTTCACTACTTCGCTATTTTGTTTGCATTTATATTGTAGAATTATATATAGGTCGGTTTTACGGCATAAGAAAGGGGCTGTTGCAATAAAAAGCTGATAAGTAACGGAAAAACTCTCAAATTATAGCTTGGAATTAATTATAATAAACGCAGTGCAGTAAAACGTAGGGGGTAAGGTTTAGATCAAAGCCGCAAAGCGGCGTTTGCTTAGCTCGTGCTACTGCACAGCTTTAGTTTAAGCCTGTTTCTATTTGAAGTAAAACTCTTTTTTAAAGACGCTTTTATCCCGTTTAAAGATTCTTTCCTTTTGTGGGGTAGCTGTTCTTTTGGCTTCGGCAGAGCCTTTGGTCGCCGGCGGCAAATGCCGCTTTCAACCCACGAGTGGCTATACAGCGTTAGTTTTTAACCGTGCCATTCTATGGTCTCAGTCCTTTTTTGACCTTTTGGGACGGCGAAATCCCCTCGCTTAAAGCGCTCGTCAAGGGGTGAGTTTTTCGCCTGTGGCGAAAAAGAGGGGAAAGCCTGCAAGAGAGGCTTTCCCCTGCGGATTTGCCGCTTTTATACATAAATTAGGGGCTGTTCAGTGATGAACAGCCCTACCGCTATTTATCCTATATCGTCCCAATTATCATCGTCTTCTAGCTGGTCGATTGTAATACAACTGACCGCACAGCCCATTACATCAGCAAGATAATCATCGAAAATTTCATCGCTGTTTTCAATGGTTTTTTCAAAGCCTCTGGTGATAGTGTTGCCGTTGTTTAAGGTGTATTCGCACTTAAACCATATTGGTATGCTGTTTATTTCCCCGGTTTTGTCGGCTGCGGCTTCAAATTCCTTGGCAACTTCGATTGTCTCTTCGATAAGCTCCTTGTCCTCTATGCTGTAAAGCACGGCTGGAATTTCGCTTGGTGAGCTGTAGTCCGCAGCGTTTTTGACTGAGGAATAGTCTCCACTTTGCAAAATGTAGCTTGTAGCAACCCTTATGCTCTTTACCTCGCTTGCTTCGGGAATGTCAAAGGAACAGCCCGACAGCAAAGTCACAGCAAGCACTACAGCCAAGCTAAGCGATAAAATCATGGTAAATGTTTTTTTCATAACAGTGCCTCCTTGCAAATTGGAATTGTGTAGAGCTATAAAGTTGATACCGCGCTTTTCAAGACATAAAAAACAAATTTGTCACGGTTATCAGTTTAAGCTGTTTTTACCGATTTGATTAATAAAGGTTTCTCCATTCGTCGTTTTCGATTTCCTCGTCTAACAGACAGGCAACGGCGCAATTTTGAATCTGTTCAATATATTCGGAAATAATCATGTCGTAGTCAATGATTTTCTTTGATGTGCTGTTAAAGTAGGTTGCTCCGCTGTTTAAAGAGTATTCAAAGCGATAATTTGTCGGTGGCATTCTGAGGTCGGGATAGTCGGTTGCCATATCGACAAGCTTATTAATTTCAATGCTTTTCTCAATCAAATCGGGATCGTCGATTTCAAAAAGAACGGTAATCGGGGAGTGTGAATCGACCGCATCATAATTCTCGATGTCTGAATAATCCTGAAAGAGATCCCAGTCGACGTCCTTGACTGTGGTTACAAATTTCAAGCTTTTCACTCTCTCGACCTTTGGAATGGGGTCGTTGGACTCGATTGATGACTCCGTTGTGGTCTCTGTAGTGGTCTCTGTAGTGGGTTCGGTGTCCAAGATATCTGAACTTTCAGAAGCGGAACTATCGTCGGAACAGCCTGATACAACTGCAAAAGTCATGATCATCGCAAACATTAAGCACAAAAGCCTTTTTGCATTTGATTTCATCCTTGTCCCTCCTTCTGATTTTATCCAACTGAAAAATTCAGTCTAAGCTGAAACCGTAATTATATAAGCGCTCTGTTCATTGGAATCACCCTTTATTCGGTTTGAAAATCTAGCGGATTGGATTGCTATTTATTTTATCTTAAGTATATAAAGTTATTAAATAGTTGTCAATTAGTTGTCAATAAAATATATGTATAAAATTAAAGACAGCCACTTGTATAATGTTAACAATAATTATAGACAGCTAAAATGATTGAATACAAGCAGGTGCACCCCTGATTTCGCTCAGCTTTTCCCTGAGTTCCTTTTTAAAGCTTGATAAGCTTCAACTTCTCCCAAATCGACAAATAAGTGTAGAATTATCCTTTTATATTGTGTGGATTTATAGCCGCTTTCAGATTTAATGAAAATCACATGGCTGATTTAGCCAAAAACTTTCCTTTGAAAATTTGTATTCTCACAAATTTGTGCCCGGTGTAGAGCCGATTTTTCACTCGGTAGGTAAAGGTGGCATTTTCCGGGCGAATTTACAAAAATTTGACCGAAAATTTATATTGACAATTTTTTAACAATCTCATATAATTAAAAATGCAGAAGGGAACGAAGGCTTCCCAAACGAATTTCTGTTGATTTTATTTATTTAATTTGGAGGAGAAAATCATGGCTAAAAAAGAAGCAACAGTACCGGAAATTATCGATAATGTTGAAGCTCTCACAGCTAAAATGAACGCTATGAGAGAGGCCCAGAAGGTATTTGCCACCTACACTCAGGAGCAGGTAGACAAAATCTTCAAGGCTGCCGCTATTGCAGCAAACAAAGAGCGTATTCCTCTTGCCAAGATGGCTGTTGAGGAGACAGGCATGGGCGTAGTAGAGGATAAGGTTATCAAAAACCACTACGCTGCAGAGTATATTTACAACAAGTACAAGAACGAGAAGACCTGCGGAGTAATCGAGGAGGACAAGGCTTTTGGAATTAAGAAGATTGCCGAGCCTATCGGACTTATTGCCGCAGTTATCCCGACGACAAACCCGACTTCAACTGCTATCTTCAAAACTTTGATTTCATTGAAGACCAGAAACGCTATCATCATCAGCCCCCACCCGAGAGCTAAGAAGTGCACAATTGAGGCTGCAAAGGTTGTTTTGAAGGCCGCTGTTGAGGCAGGCGCTCCCGAGGGAATCATCGGCTGGATTGATACTCCGTCGCTCGAGCTCACAAACGAAGTTATGAAAAACTGCGACACCATCCTCGCTACAGGCGGTCCCGGAATGGTTAAGGCTGCTTACTCCTCCGGCAAGCCGGCGCTCGGCGTAGGAGCAGGTAACACACCTGTTATCATCGACAGCACTGCTGACATCAAGGTAGCTGTTAACTCAATCATCCACTCCAAGACCTTCGACAACGGTATGATCTGTGCTTCCGAGCAGTCCGTTACTGCTTTGGCAGATGTATACGATGCTGTTAAGAAGGAGTTTGCTGACAGAGGCTGCTACTTCCTCAAAGGCGACGAGCTCGACAAGGTAAGAAAGACAATCATCATCAACGGTGCGCTCAACGCAAAGATTGTTGGTCAGAAGGCTCATACAATCGCAGCTTTGGCAGGCGTTGACGTTCCCGAGGATACCAAGATTTTGATCGGCGAGGTTGAGAGCGTAGACATCAGCGAGGAGTTCGCTCACGAGAAGCTCTCCCCGGTACTCGCACTTTATAAGGCAACCGATTTCGAGGATGCTCTTAACAAGGCTGAGAGACTTGTAGCCGACGGCGGTTACGGTCACACCTCTGCGCTTTATATTCATCCCTCTCAGACTGAGAAAATGGCTGCTCATGCCGCAAGAATGAAGACCTGCCGTATTCTCATCAATACTCCGTCGTCACACGGCGGTATCGGAGACCTTTACAACTTCAAGCTCGCTCCTTCCCTCACACTCGGCTGCGGCTCTTGGGGCGGAAACTCCGTATCTGAAAATGTTGGTGTTAAGCACCTTATCAATATTAAGACTGTCGCTGAGAGGAGAGAGAACATGCTTTGGTTCAGAGCACCGCAGAAAGTTTACTTTAAGAAGGGCTGTATGCCTGTGGCTCTTGACGAGCTCGGCACGGTTATGGGCAAGAAGAAGGCGTTCATTGTCACCGACCAGTTCCTCTTCAAAAATGGCTATGCTCAGCCGATTTTCGACAAGCTCGATGAAATGGGCATCCAGCATGAGTGCTTCTTCGACGTAGCTCCGGACCCGACTCTCGGTTGTGCGCTTGAGGGCGTTAAGCAGATCAGAGCTTTCGAGCCTGACACAATCATTGCCCTCGGCGGTGGTTCCGCTATGGACGCCGGTAAGATCATGTGGGTTCTTTATGAGCACCCGGAGGCAGACTTCTTCGATATGGCTATGCGCTTTATCGATATCAGAAAGAGGGTTTACACCTTCCCGAAGATGGGCGAGAAGGCTACCTTCGTAGCAATCCCGACTTCTTCAGGTACAGGTTCCGAGGTTACTCCCTTCGCCGTTATCACTGACGAGAAGACAGGTATCAAGTATCCTCTGGCTGACTACGAGCTTATGCCGAACATGGCTATTATCGACGCAGACAACATGATGACACAGCCTAAGGGCCTTACAAGTGCATCCGGTATCGACGCACTTACCCACGCACTCGAGGCTTATGCTTCAATTATGGCTACTGACTATACTGATGGTCTTGCACTCAAGGCTATGAAGAGCATCTTCAACTACCTGCCGAGAGCTTACGAAAATGGTGCAAATGACCCCGAAGCAAGAGAGAAGATGGCCGACGCTTCAACAATGGCTGGTATGGCATTTGCCAACGCCTTCCTCGGTGTTTGCCACTCAATGGCTCACAAGCTCGGCGCTTACCACCATCTCCCGCACGGCGTAGCTAACGCATTGCTCATCAACATCGTTATGCGCTTCAATGCTTGCCCTGTTCCGACAAAGATGGGTACTTTCTCACAGTACAAGTATCCTCATACTCTTGAGAGATATGCTGAGTGCGGACGTTTCTGCGGCTTCACAGGCAAAAACGATGCAGAGGTATTTGAGAGCTTCCTCAAGGGCATCGAAGAGCTCAAGGAGAAGGTCGGCATCAAGAAGACTATCGCCGACTATGGTATTAAGGAGGAGGACTTCCTCGCTACTCTCGACGAGATGTGCGAGAATGCCTTCGACGACCAGTGCACGGGCGCTAACCCGAGATACCCGCTCATCAGCGAGATCAAGGATATGTACCTTGAAGCTTACTACGGTGAGAAGAAATAAGGTATATTCACAATAAATAAAATCAACATCGAAGCCAAACCGACTCAAGGGTCGGTTTGGCTATTTGTGTATAATTTTAAGTTTTTTTAGCATATTTTTGTAAAATTGTTGACAGCTTGCACGTTCAAAGCTATAATTAGATTGCGTACTAATTAAAGCAGTACAATAGCTTTTATATGCGACTGTTTTGCATTTTTAACAGCGTAAAAATTGTACTGAGATATTTAAAGCCGTACAAGTTATTTAATGGGAGGTTAGAATAACCATGAAGAAAAGAATCTGCATTATTCTCAGTGCTATTCTGGCGGCATCAAGCATAGCCGCATTCCCGGTTTCTGCGGTAGAGAGTGAAGACTATGTGCAGGGACAGGCGATAGCCTGTATCGAGACTAAAACCGGGCTTGTGCAGTCTAACTCAGCCAATGGGCTTGAGTGGGAGTCGCTGATGGAGCTCGATTCCGAGGGAAATGAACAACCTGAAATGCAAGCTCAAAACGGAAAGTTTGCAGGCATACCGAGCGGAGCTGCAATTACAGGGGGCGAAACGGTGCGGGAACTTGTACTTGTGACGTCAAGCTCAATGTCAACAAACGCACTTATAAACAAGCTTGAAAAGAGAGACGACGTGCTCTTTGCCGAGCCTAACTATATAAAAACTATCAGCTCTACCAACACCGAGGCTGATTATAAGGAACTGCAGTGGGGACTTGAAAACAACGGTACTGTGGCGAACGGTGTGCCCGGCTATGACGTTGGAAAAAGCTCAAACCTAAGCGGCAGCGACGAGGTAGTAATAGCTGTTGTGGACAGCGGTATTGACTACGAACATAAAAACCTCAGTGACCGCATGGTAGATTTAAGCGAATATCCCGGATTGATGGAGGACACAGGCTGTGGTATCTACGGGTACAATGCTTTAGACGATGGCGATCTTCCCAGTGAGATCATGGACTACAATGGCCACGGGACGCACTGCGCCGGAATTATTGGGGCTAACGGTGAAAACGGCGGTACTCACGGCGTTATGGACGATGTCAGCTTGCTGGGAGTCCGTGTCTTGGGTCAAAGCGGAAGCGGCTCAACCGCAGAAATACTCAGGGGACTTAATTGGCTTGAAAGCGCTAAGTCGGATTATGGCGTAAATATCAGAGCGTTTAACTATTCCTTGGGCGGGTCCTCGCTTACTTTGGCTGAAAAGCTTGCGATTGAACAACTCGATGAAAGTGGCATTACGGCTATAATTGCTTCCGGAAATAATGGCTCTAACCTTGATTATAGCGGTATATCCGGTGTATTTGACTCAGTTGATTCGTCAATAGTAGTAAACGCTATGAATCCTGACGGCAGCCCTGCATCTTTTTCAAACTATGGCACAGTTACGGATATCTTCGCCCCCGGCTCTTCTATTTTTTCCACTGTATCAGAGTATGATGCGAGGTTTAACCCCTTTACTTCGATGAAAAACGGCACTGCCATAGTTTACGAGGGCTTTGAAGCCGCAGGCGCTGATGATACAGCCGACCCGAGTACACAGCAGGGGCTTACCTTCCACTACTATGATGAAAGCGCAGCCAACTACTGCGGTGAGCTCGTTCCCACCACAGACGAGCACAGCTTCCTCGGCAGCTCATCTCTCAATATTACAGCGCAGCCGGGAGAAACTGTTGTCATCGTCTCCGAGCCGATAGATATTTCCTATATTGACGACTTTACGGATATTTACGGAAACCTGACTGTTTACGGTGATAATGAAAATACCGGTTCTGCGGTGATAATGGACTATAAAGCAGACGGAGAGTATAGTGCGCAGGACGGATTTACCGACTGCTTTTACAAAGACATATATCCCACAGAGGGTGTTTGGACAGAGGGAAATTACTGTTTTATACATCCGCTTGGAAATATTGAAGGACTTGATACAGAGAATTTCCAGATTAAGCTCACCGTAGAAATGGATACCTGCTCTCAGATTTGTATTGATTCTGTGGGTGTTGGCACAGGATTGGAAAACTACGCCCTGTACAGCGGAACCTCGATGGCAACTCCTATGGTAACGGGAGCCTACGGCGTGCTCTGCGCTCAGTTCCCCGATGAGAGCAATGACAAACTCTCGGCAAGAATCATCGGCGGAGCAGTCAGAGATAATCAGCTTGCTACCCTCTGCGAGACAGGCGGTATGCTGAATATCGAAAAGTCTGCAACAAACCCCGACCCGGTAATCCAGAGCTATACGGTCAGCGCAGATACAATCACCCTATACGGCTGGTTCTTGGGCGAGGCTCAGGGAAGCGTAGATATGGGCACTACTCCGCTTGAGGTTGAGTCCTGGCAGGCTGATAACGGAAATAATATCGGCTCAGTAAGAGTCAAGCTCCCCGAGGGTGCCGACGGTCGTCAGATTATCAGGGTTACTAGGGCCAACGGTACAGCCTTTGGACTGAAATATATAGACGCAGGCGAAAGCGACACAAACTTCAACGAGCTTTCAACCCCGAACGATGAGATTTACAATAATAGCAATTTCGTTATGATGACCGAGGCGGCGGGCGACATCTTCCTTATACAGTATGGTTACGAAGTTTCGTTGAATGGAGAAGCCCAGTGCCTTTATCGCTATGATATTGATACCGATACATGGGAAAACCTTGGAAAGATCAACGTAATGGATAAAGGCGCTTGTATTGAAAACTTCGTAGGCTTCAACGGTGCGCTTTACGCCACGTTTGATGATCATATGACAGGCGAGGTTCGTCTTATCAGCTACGACATAGCCAATAAATCATGGAGCTTTTGCTTTGGCGCTGAGTTGTACAGCAACAGTATTCTTTGTGAGTACAAGGGTCAGCTTGTGGCTGTAGGCGGCAAAATAGGAAATGACTTTAGCGGCGAACCGATGTTTAGTGATGAGGTTCTCGCAATAGACGTTGATAACGGCACTACAAAATCCATTGGAAAAATACCGAACAATATCATACCCGGAGCGGCATATGCTTCCGGCGACGATCTAATAATTCTCAATAGCGCTATAGATGAAATCACAGGCGGCCGTTATATGACCGGTGAAATGATAGTTACAGACCCTTCGACTTCGGATGTGTATTATATTCCTGACACAGACAGAGGCAATATCAGCGACCTTGCTCTTGTCGGGACTGATAAGGGAGCAATAGTTACGGCTCTGCCTTCTTATCTGGATGACGGAAGCTGGGTAGACACCTGGGAGTTCGACAAGACCACAGGTGAGTGGACTCCCTGTGAGGCTGTGCTGAGCAACTCTACCACCTATAGTAACTATAGTGTTTATGCTGACGGAACTCTGTATGTCTGGGGACTGAGCCAGACGAACGAAAAGGGGGATTTCTTCCGCAGCTATACCTTTGAAGAAGCTCCCGTAACGCCTACTGACCCTACCGACCCGACAACAGACCCTGCGACTGAACCCGATACAGAGCCTTCAACCGAGCCGCAGACCGACGCTCAGACGGATTCGTTAACTCCTACGCAGGATCCTAATGCATCCCAGTCTGCTACAAAGCCACAGTCTCAGACCACCACAACAAATAACGGTTCAACAACGGCTGCAAGCTCTGCCTCCCAAAATCAGAGCAACGGAAAGACCGCCAACACAGGTGACGTTACTCCTTATATCCCAACAATCTGCCTTGCGCTGATGTCGCTTGGAGCAATGGCTTTTGCCTTTGCAAAGCGCAAAAAAACAGATAAATAAAAATATATTTTTAATTTTTGAATAAACAAAACAGCCTCGAGGTATAAATTCTCGGGGCTGTGTTTTTTAGAAAAATATTTCTCCCGTTATCAGGCTCAGTCTTTGTATTTCTGCATAAAATAATAGAGATATTTAAATCGGCTGCTTGGTTATATTTGCAGATTAAAAATCAAGCTGAGAATGAAAAAGAGGGAGGAGGTAAGAGCGTGGTCGGATTTATAATCGGTCTGTTCACCGGCGGATTAATCGGAGCGGCTGCTATGGCGCTTTGTATAGGAGCTGCCAGAGCCGATGAATATATGGAAAAGCTGAAATACAAGGAGCAGGGCTTGAAGCACGACAAAAAGTAAATTAATTCTGTTTGCGGTATTCCCGCGGAGTGCAGCCGTAATAGCGGCTGAAGGTTATGGCAAAATAACTCTTATCGTGAAAGCCGCAGTGCTCGCCTATTGCGCCTATCTTCATATCGGTTGTTTTGATAAGCTGCGCCGCCTTTTTTATCCTGTATGATTTTAAATACTGAATAGGAGGAATCCCCAGAGTGTCGTGAAAGCACCGCAGACACTCGCTCTTACTTATTGCTGCCGCTGCCGCAACCATATTGAGGGTCAGATTTTCGGAGTAGTTTTTCTCGATATAGCTCACCATAGCCTTGACCCTCTCGGAGTCTCTGTTTTTTCTCTCTGTTTTCTCATCCCATTCCAGGTTTAGATTCTGAGCCATCAAAACCGCAAGCTCCGACAGCTGAGCACGAACCTGAAACTCGCTTCCAAAGCCGCCGCCCGAGCAGCTCTGCCATGCTCGGTCAATCGCAGTAATCGCGGCGGATTGCCACCCCTCGCCGCCAAGGTGCAAGCCCTCGATTGGCGAGTGCAAAATCGGGTCAAGGTACTTAAGTTTGAATATGCTGTTGTCGCAGCCGTAAATTAATCTCGGATGAAAAACTATCGAGTGCAGGCGACATTCTCCGCAGTTGTTAAGCCAGGCGCCGTGAACGGCTCCTGAGTTTATAAACAAGCCCTCGCCCTCATTTACAATCTCCTGCTGGCCTCCTACGGAAAATACCGCGCTGCCCCGGGAGATAATTACAACCTCAAGCTCCTCGTGCCAATGCCAGTGTACGGGGAGCTTTTGCAAATTTTCGTTGTAGCAGGCGGCGGGGAAGGCCTCGCTTCCGTGACTTACAAGCTCAAGCCCGTTTTCATCTACCCAGCCCGCGCATTTTGTAAACACCATTTGTTTCCTCCTTTTGGAGATAATCTCATATAAATTCGGGGATATTCTCGTACCATTTTAAATAATTCACTGATATAATCATATCAGAATCAAGGAGGGAAAACAAGATGGCAAATCTGCTTTTGAGTATAATTTATCTGGCGTTTATAAGTCTCGGTTTGCCGGACTCATTGCTCGGCTCGGCTTGGCCGACGATTTATCGGGAGTTTGACGTTCCGGTGTCCTTTGCCGGAATAATATTTATAATAATCTCAGCAGGCACGGTAAGCTCAAGCCTGCTAAGTGATTACCTCACCAGAAGACTAGGCACGGGAAAGGTTACGGCTCTGAGTGTATTAATTACCGCCGTGGCGCTGTGGGGCTTTTCCGTCAGCAGTCAGTACTGGATGCTCGTACTGTGGGCTATACCCTACGGACTGGGAGCTGGGAGCGTGGACGCTTCCTTAAACAACTATGTTGCTCTTCACTATAAAAGCCGCCACATGAGCTGGCTGCATTGTATGTGGGGGATAGGAGCGAGCGTGGGTCCTTATATTATGAGCTATGTGATGCTCAGCGGCGGAAGCTGGAACACGGGTTATCTGAGTATATCAATAATCCAGCTCGTGCTGACAGCCGTATTATTCATAAGCCTGCCGCTGTGGAAGAGAAATAAATTTACGGACGAGCAGTTAAAAGTCAGTAAGCCAATGTCGCTTAAGGAGGTTATCAAGCTTCCCGGTGTAAAGCAGGTGATGCTGATGTTTTTCTGCTACTGTGCGCTTGAGCAAAGCGCAGGGCTGTGGGCGAGTACCTATCTGAATATTCAGTATGGGGTTGATTCGGGTACAGCGGCGAGCTTCGGAAGTTTATTTTTTATTGGGATTACCGTCGGCAGGGCAATCAGCGGTTTTGTAACCATGAAGCTCAATGACCACCAAATGATAAGTCTAGGTCAGGGAATTATTCTCATCGGGGTTATATTAATGTGCCTGCCGCTGGGATATATGACTGCGCTTATTGGCTTGATTGTAGTCGGGCTTGGCTGTGCGCCGATTTATCCTTGCATTATCCACTCTACCCCGCAAAACTTCGGTCAGGACAGGTCCCAGTCTGTGATAGGAGTTCAGATGGCGTCTGCCTATGTAGGGAATATTGCCATGCCGCCGCTGTTTGGAATAATCTCGAATCATATCGGCGTCTATCTTCTTCCGTTTTATCTTCTGCTGATTTTGGCGGTGATGTTTTTCATGCACTCGAGCTTAAAAAAGACGGTGGCTAAAAATCGGCTTGCCTGAGAAATTTTAATCAAATCCTTCAAAGTAAATTTGCGCCCCGGCAGTATAGCTCGGGCGCAATTTTTATTGTAATTATGTAAAACAGTAACGGCAATTTTTAAAAATTTATGGAAAAATCTCACCGGTGAGTGTATAATTATTTTAAAGGATAAACTTTCAAGGAGTAGCTTGTGAATATTATTTTAATATGGTGGGTGAGTTTATGAAAAAATCAACATTTAAGGCGGATATAGGAAACCTCGAAGATGTAATAGACTTTGTGGACAATAATTTTCCCGATGACGAGGTAAGCATGGAGAAAAGGCTGTTTGTCGAGCTGGCTGTTCAGGAGGCGTTTACCAATATAGCTCAGTACGCCTACGCTCCCGAATCTGGCGAGGTTGAGATAATAATCGAGAATACAACCGACCCGCTCGGAGTGGTGATTACCCTTATAGATACGGGAAAGAGATTTAACCCGCTTGAATACTCCAAAGCCTCATCCGAAGGCAAAAAGAACAAGGAGGGCGGGCTTGGAATTAAATTTATCAAGGAGAGCATGGACGCCCTGGGTTACAGTTACGAGGACGGGAAAAATATCTTGACAATGACAAAGTTCCTTGAAGAAGATGAGGACGAATAACAGGTATGTCCTGCCTGCACAGAAAAGATTTATATAGAGAAGCCGCCCGTACAAGGGTGGCTTTTTTGTGCTAGAGAGTGGCTTCCACACTCTTGACATATACCCCTAGGGGGTATATAATGTAACTGTAAAGCAGAAAAGGGGTGAGATTATGGAGGAGAATTGTTGTTGTACTAAAAAGACCAAGGAACGCTCCGAACAGGAATACAAGAAGCTTATAAATCGCTTAAACCGAATTGAGGGGCAAATCAGAGGTATTCGCGGTATGGTCGAGAAAAACGCCTACTGCACTGATATACTTATTCAAGTCTCGGCTGTAAACGCCGCCTTGAATGCGTTTAATCGGGAGCTTTTGGCAAATCATATTAGAACCTGCGTGTCGACCGATATAAAAAACGGCAAGGATGAGACGGTTGACGAGCTTATAGCTACCTTGCAAAAGCTGATGAAATGAGGTGAAGATAATGCAAAAATATGATGTTACGGGAATGAGCTGTGCGGCGTGCAGCGCAAGAGTGGAAAAGGCTGTTAAAAAGGTTGATGGAGTAACCTCCTGCTCGGTAAGCCTGCTGACAAATTCCATGGGAGTTGAGGGCACAGCTTCTTCCGATAAGATAATAGCCGCTGTAAAGGCGGCGGGCTATGGCGCATCATTAAGCGGAGGTGCTAAACAGAAGTCCGGCGATGTCGGAAGCGACACACTCAAGGACACCGAAACGCCCGCACTGCTGTGCAGGCTGATAGCCTCGGTAGTTTTTCTGGTCGTTTTGATGTACATTTCCATGGGGCATATGATGTGGGGATGGCCGTTGCCGGAAATCCTTGCGCATAACCATGTGGCGCAGGGGCTGATTCAACTAATTCTGACGGCAATAATTATGGTGATAAACCAGAAATTTTTCATAAGCGGTTTTAAAGGGCTGATACACCGCTCGCCCAATATGGATACCCTTGTGGCTTTGGGCTCGGGGGCGGCGTTCGTTTACTCGACCTATGCGCTGTTTGCCATGACGCAGGCTCAGCTTGTCGGCGACCATGCGGCGGTTATGAGCTATATGCACGAGCTGTATTTCGAGTCTGCGGCGATGATTTTGACCTTGATTACGGTAGGAAAAACCTTAGAAGCTCGCTCCAAGGGCAGAACCACCGACGCTTTGAAGGGACTTATGAGGCTTGCGCCTAAGACGGCTGTGGTCGTCAGAGACGGAGCGGAGCAGCAGGTGGAGATATCCCAGGTGAGAGTAGGGGATATCTTCGTTGTTCGCTCCGGTGAGAGTATCCCGGTAGACGGAGTTGTGCTTGAGGGCAGTACGGCGGTAAATGAATCCGCATTGACGGGAGAGAGCATATCCGTTGACAAGCAGGAGGGAGACCGAGTTTCTGCGGCTACCTTAAATCAGTCGGGCTTTATCCGCTGTGAAGCGACTAAGGTCGGAGAGGATACCACCCTCTCTCAGATTATAAAGATGGTAAGCGATGCCGCAGCTACCAAAGCGCCTATTGCTAAAGTGGCTGACAAGGTGTCGGGAGTTTTTGTTCCCATTGTAATTTCAATAGCGGTCATAACCACGATAATTTGGCTGTTTGTGGGCGAGGGTTTCGGCTCGGCCCTTGCAAGGGGAATATCAGTTCTTGTAATCAGCTGCCCCTGCGCTTTAGGGCTTGCAACGCCTGTAGCGATTATGGTCGGCAACGGAGTAGGGGCGAAAAACGGCATTTTGTTCAAGACAGCCCAGTCTTTGGAGCTTGCAGGCAAGGTTGATACCGTGGTTCTCGATAAGACCGGAACAATCACTAGAGGAGAACCTCGAGTTACCGATGTAATCCCTAGCGAGGGAGTGGGGGAGAACGAGCTTTTATATATGGCAAATTCTCTCGAGCGCAAAAGCGAGCACCCGCTTGCCAAGGCTATTTTGGAGTACGCCGAAGGTTTAAAAATAAGCGGCGGAGAGGTCGAGAATTTTAAGGCTCTGCCCGGAAACGGTCTGAGCGGAGTGATTGGCTCAGAGGAAATATCGGGAGGAAACCTGAAATTTATCTCGACGAAGGCAAAGGTATCCGATGAGATACAGCGCATTGCTCTGCGATTGTCCGAGCAGGGAAAAACGCCGCTGTTTTTTGCCAAGGGCAGCTCGCTGCTCGGCGCGATAGCCGTATCCGACGTTATAAAGGAGGACAGCCCCGAGGCTGTAAACCAGCTTAAAAAAATGGGTATAAGAGTAGTCATGCTCACGGGCGACAACGAGCGCACCGCAAAAGCCATAGGAGCCGAGGCGGGGGTCGATGAGGTCATAGCCGGAGTTCTGCCTGACGGCAAAGAGAGCGTGATTAAAAGGCTCAGGGACGAGGGGCGCACTGTTGCTATGGTCGGTGACGGCATAAACGACGCTCCGGCACTTACCAGGGCGGATATAGGGATAGCAATCGGAGCCGGAACAGACATAGCCATAGACGCAGCCGACATAGTGTTGATGAAAAGCCGTTTGAGCGATGTGCCTGCGGCTATAAGGCTGAGCCGCAAGACGCTTAGAAATATACACGAAAACTTATTCTGGGCGTTTATCTATAATATTATCGGAATTCCGCTTGCCGCAGGTGTGTTCATTCCGATTTTCGGCTGGAGGCTAAATCCGATGTTTGGAGCGGCGGCTATGAGCCTGTCGAGCGTGTGTGTGGTTACAAATGCGCTCAGGCTGAACTTTGTTAAAATTTTCAGCTCAAAGCATGACAAAAAAATAAGGCACAAAAATGCCTTAAAAAATACTAAAAATATAAAGGAGAAATCTGCAATGACAAAGACATTAAAAATCGAGGGCATGATGTGCCCGCACTGTGAAGCTACGGTTAAAAGTGCTCTTGAGGAAGTTGACGGCGTGTTGAGCGCCGAGGTAAGCCATACCGAGGGCAAGGCTGAGGTAACGCTTAGCAAGGACGTACCACTTGAAGCTTTGCAAAAGGCTGTGGAGGATAAGGGCTATAAGTGCGTTTAAGTTTGCCGATAAAGCTTGATACTCTAAAAAATCAGGCGCTGCAACGCTTTAGGCTGCAGCGCCTGGTTTTCCTTTGTAATTTATAAGATGTTTTACTGAGATTTTGAGTTTAATCTTCATAGTGACCCTTGAGAGAAAGAATCAACAGGGCGCCATTTTCGGTCTGAGAATAAACCAGCCGATGCTCATGGTTTATTCTTCGGCTCCATGCCTTGCGGTATCTAAAAGGTTCCGGCTTGCCCGTTCCCTTGGAAACGCCGTTTCGTTGGATATCTTTGAGCAGTTCATTAATTTTTCGCATTATGCTTTTGTCAGTCATTTGCCAGTAAAGATAATCTCCCCAAGCCTTCTCGGTAAAGGTCAAACTACTCATCAGCCATTTTCTCTAATTCTTCAATAGTTTTAACAACAACCTTGCCCTGCTTAGCCTGCTCCATGCTGGCGTCAATCATGTCGAGATATTCTGCGTTGCGAGCGGCTTTTATCAGAGCATTGTATTTTTCCAGGCTCATGATTACAACATTCTTTTCGTCCTTTCTTGTGACGATTACGGTTTCATAATCGTCGGTTGCTTTGTCACAATAGTTCTTTAGATTATTGCGTATTGTACTGTAATTTACTGCGAGCATAAAAATACCTCCTTTGCCAAGCTTGTACAGTATATAGGACAATATCCTGTACAATTATTATATGCAATTATTCCGATTTTGTCAATGCTTTCGACACATGATACAGAGAAATTTTCCATTTTCTACCTTCTCTCCGTCTTGACGTAACCGTCTGCTTAGGCTATACTTTTACGCGGAATAAAACTACTTGTAAATTGAGAGGACAGTAAAATGCCGAGAGAGCTTAAGCCGCATGAAAGCTGCGAGCGCAGTATAATAAAAACCTACCGCAGGGATATATGGAATCCCTTTATAATAGCGCTAAAGGATTACAGACTGATAAATTCCGGCGATAAGGTGGCGGTGTGTATTTCCGGCGGAAAGGACTCTATGCTGCTTGCAAAGCTGATACAGCAGCTTAAAAAATACAGCGAGGTGCCGTTTGCGGTCGAGTACATAGTGATGGACCCCGGCTACAACGAGGCGAACAGGAGAAAAATAGAACAAAACGCCGAGCTGCTCAAAGTGCCGATAAAAATATTTGAGACTAATATCTTCAAGGTGGCGAACAAAGCCGAAAAATCGCCCTGCTACCTCTGCGCCAGAATGAGGAGAGGGCATCTTTACAAAATTGCCAAGGATCTCGGCTGTAATAAAATAGCCCTGGGACACCATTTCAACGATGTAATCGAGACCACCTTAATAGCGATGTTCTATGGCTCTCAGCTTCAGTCGATGCTTCCAAAGCTCAAAAGCACGAATTTCGAGGGTATGGAACTTATACGCCCGATGTACCTGATTCACGAAAGCGCAATAATAAACTGGAAAAACTACAATAACCTAGAGTTTATCGACTGTGCCTGCCGCTTTACCGAGGGCGTAAGCCGCGGACAGCTAAGCTCCAAGCGCAGAGAGATAAAACAGCTCATATCCAGCTTAAAGAAAACCAACCCCAATATAGAAAAGAGCATCTTCAACAGCTTAAGTTCCGTCTGTCTCGATACTTTTTTGGGCTATAAGTCTAAAGGTGCAGAGCACTCTTTCCTCGATAATTATGAGGAATTATAAGCAGGGCAAGCGATTTGTATCGCTTGCCCTGAGCTTTTAATCTGAAACTAAGACTATATTGTCTCTGAAGATAGCAACGAGATTTTCTGTAATACCTTGTGTCGCCTGAATAGTAGCAATCATCAAAGAATCAGCATCGATGCCTGAAAAATCAATATCATAGCCGTTAAAGCGTATAAGATATGAAATAAAAATTCTTTCGGTTCTACCGTTGCCTTCCCTGAAAGGATGTATAATATTTAAAGTGCAGTATAAATCAACAATGTTGTTCACAAAAGTTTCAAAATCCATATTTTGAAAATAATTATTCTTCTTTAATCTATAAAAACAACTATTGCATAAATTTTCCAGTTCCTCACAAACGGCAAATTTATGCCCTTTTTAGATATGTTAGTTGTCCTGAATTCGCCAGCCCAATCATATAAGTCCTTAAACAAAAATCGATGAATGGCTTTATAGTGTGTAGTATCAAAACTGCCAGTTAAAGGCTTCTCCTCTAATTGACTGGCTCTTGCAAAAGTGATGTCGGCTTCTATTTCGGAAAGCTTTTTTGCATCGGTTATTCCCAATTTATTAATTAAGCAAGTTGTGCCATCGTAGCAATCATCGGTGACTGCATTAATATCATAAGCCATTATGCGCTTATTCCTGCTTTTTGTTTGATAAGGCTGATGTACTCTTCAATTGTAATTTGTTTTAATAGCAACTGTTTGCACCACAGCTTGCTTTGCTCGTCTATGTGGAAGCCTTCCATTTCAACTGATGCAGCGGCGTTTTCAATTGATTTATCAAGAGCTTTTTTCATCGTAATCACCTCAAGTTTATATAAGGTAGTATAGCATTTAATCTGCTTTTATTCAAGTATTTCATTGCTTTCAGATACCACCTAGTTTCCCTGTTAATCAATGAGCCAGCTGTAGTCCTTGCGGCAGTCAAGAATATACTCTACATATACCGTATCATCTTCGATTTGATAAAGTATGAGATAACATTTTTCAATAAACATCTTATGGTATTTATTAGGCATAATAAACATTCCCTCGAAGAAAGGAAAGCGCTGCGGCATATGAGCAAGCGAACGTATGGCGGTCATAATCTCAGCCTTTTTTGCTGAAGCAGTTTTTTTGTTGATCTGAGCTATAAAGCGAATGTGTGTACCCAACATTCGCCTGGCTCTATCAGAAATAATTATTTTGTATTTCTTTTCTGTCATTCGTCATACCTCAGCTATTACTTCATCAAGATAAGCCTCCAGCTCGTCGGGTGAACAACCTGTTCTGCCTGCGAGCCTGTCTTCCTCCACAGCTAGTAGCTCCTCCCTAAGCTTGAGCATCTTTTCGCGCCTGTTGTAGGTTTCAATATCCATAACGACCAGGTCGCCCTCGCCGTTTTTTGTCAGGAAAACCGGCTCTTCGGTCTTTTTGCATAAATCAGCGATTTCATTATAATTCTGTCTTATTGCGGCTGACGGACGAATAATCATAATGGCACCTCCCAATGACCATAGCAATATTCTACCTATATTATATTCATATTTTACAATAAAGTCAATCGGTATATCATATTTATCATTCCAAATACAAAAAATTTGTTTTGCGGATATATTTCAAGCTGTATTCAGGCTATATATCACAGCCGATATACAGAGGACATTTCCGCTATCTTCCGTTAAAGTCAATATAATTCCAACGATATTACAAATAATTTTGTAATTAATATTGCGATTTGCCTTAGGGTGTAGTATAATAATAGCATCAATTATGAGAGACAGCTACAATAAAAACAAATTGAGGAGGATTACCATGAAAACAGCAAGAAGATTATTGTCTGTGGTGTTGTCGCTGGTTATCACGATATCGACAGTGGGAGTAGCGGCAGTTTCGGCTTTTGCCGCCGACAGCGGAATTGACAGCTCTGATAATACCGCTTCCGGTATATCGGCAAAAACCGCAGAGACAGAGCTTTATGAAACCAAAGCTTCAAGCGTGCAGGATGTTTCTGTAACCGGCACGGAAAACTATGAATACGCATTCAGCGTTTTAGAGCTTGTAAATCAGGAAAGGCAGGCAGCGGGCTTGTCGCCGCTTGTGATGAATCAGTCGCTTCTTGATACAGCTATGCAGAGAGCTGGCGAAACCTCTGCCTTTTTCTCTCACTCAAGACCCGATGGTACAAGCTGTTTTTCGGCAAATCCGCTGATGATTGCTGAGAATATCGCAGCAGGGCAGAGAACTCCCGAAGATGTTATGAACTCTTGGATGAATTCCTCGGGACACAAGGCGAATATTTTAAGCGAGAGAGCCAAGACAATCGGTATAGGCTGCTTTGAAATCGGCGGCTATGTTTATTGGGTTCAGTGCTTTGGCAGCGGTAACGATACCGCAAGCTGTCCGAAGCCGCAAAACACTCAGAGTACAAAAACCATTTCTCTTGCTACCGGGGAATTTGAGGACTTTTTTTCAGGGGAAACATATTCTTACAGCTTTTCTGTTTATCGTGACACATCGCTTGTAAAGGCTTCTACAACTGTAGATGCAGTGCTTTGCCTGCATAATCCGAGTTTTGGAGTTGTAATTTTCGTTGATAACGACGGCGTTACATGGAGCAGCAGCTCGGATTACGTGGCAACCGTCGATTCATTGGGAAAAATCACAGGAATACATAACGGTGATGCAACTATCACCGCTTCTCTTGGATATTTCACCGCTTCGGCTGATATTACTGTTTATGGAGGAACAGAAGCAGTAAAGGGCGACGTAACCGGCGACGGTCAGGTAACTTTGGAAGATGCTATTTATATCCAAATGGTTCCCATGGAAATGCTCGAACTTACCGGGCAGGCACTGGAAAACGCCGACCTTGACGGTGATGACGAAATAGGCATATTGGACGCTATTATAGCGCAGAAAATGGCGCTGAAGATGTTATAACGGTTTAATCAAAAAATTTGTCCGCCGCAGGATTTTCTGCGGCGGTTTTGTGCATTTGGGTATATATTATTATCTATATAACCAAGTCGACCCACCTCTGTAGGCGGCGGATTCCATTCAGTCTTTCGGTGAGGTTTAATCCCCCAACCCTGAGTAGCAAAGCTCCCCTGCAACGGTTGCAATCGTCGCAGGCGTGATCAAACGAGCTTGTCACGGGAGCGAAGATTTAAATCTCTACCACCCTCACCGGCTTGTTAAGCCTTTTGCAGTTGTCGATTACAAACTTAGTCCCGTGGGAGCGTCCGTCCCAAAAGGCGAGCACAAAGTCAGAGTAGTATATTATTTGAATATTCCTCCTCAGCGGCGCAGTTTTGCCGTAAAGCTCGTACTCCGGCAAAAACTCCGTCAGCTTAATGCCATGCGAAATTGCGTAGTATCTGGCGCAGCGGTCAATCCCTCTTGCGCCGCCGCTGACTATCTCCGTTGTTTCCCTTGGCAGATAATCGCCGAGATTGTTTATTGTAAGCTTCCTCGAACCTATTACAGCTACCTTCATAAGCCCCTCCTGAATTTTTGCCGCCATAATACCACCATTTTCGTTTTAGTGCAATAATTAAGTTAAAATGATGTCATAATAGCATTAAGGAGACGCGAAAATGGACGATAACATTTTGAGATACACCCTCAGGGTCAACCGCAGGCTTTTCCAGAAGTTCAGATATATTGCCGACTACGAGGGGCGCTCTGCCAACCGTGAAATTGAGCAGTACATCAAGCAGAGGGTACGCAGCTTTGAGGAAGAGCACGGCGAGATTGAGGTGGATAAGGATTAATACTGAGGTTAAAAGTAAGTGTTCCAGTTGACTCAATATGAACATATTTTGGAGTTAAAATAAGCCCATTTGAACCATTTTGGCAGGTGTTGTTGTATAATAAAGCCATGATATATCAAACGGGAGCTTGAATTATGGCTATTAAAAGGTTATCACTGAGAATCGACAGTGAAATGCTTAATAAACTGCACGTTGTCGCCGACTACGAGGGGCGCAGCGCAAACAGTCAGATACTTATTTTAATTCGGGACTGTATAGAGAAATACGAGGAAAAGCACGGCAAAATTGAGGTAAATAAGGATTAAACGGGGCAGTAGGGCAAACGCTCAGCTCTGTGCTGAATAAGATTAGATTGCAGAATTTTAAATCGGCGACTTAGATAAAGGTTCATAATAAACTTTACGGGGCTGTCGCAGCTAATTAATGCCTGCGGCAGCCCCGCTTATTTAAACATACTTATTCGCCGAATTCCTCTCTCAGCCTTTGCAAAAACAGTTCCGCTGCCGGAGAAAAGACCTGATATTTTTTCCAGATAATATTAAGCCTTGATTCGAGCTTTGGCTTGAGCGGTCGAAAGCAGAGGCTGCTGTCTTTAGTATTTATCAGCTTGTCTATGGTTATGGCGTAGCCCATGCCTGTCTCGACCATTATTGTGGCGTTGTAAATCAAATTAAAGGTTGTCACTATATTGAGCTTCTTATAATCCTCGCCGAACCACTCGGCAAACTGATTTCCATAGCCCTTAAGCTGTACTACCTGTCTTGAGCATATCAGCGGCAGCTTGAGCAGATCCTCCTTCTCGATATACTCCTTTTCCGCCAAGGGGCTGTCCTGTCTCATTATAACTCCCCAGGAGTCCTTTTCGGGGAGGTTAAGATAATCGTATTTTGTCAAATCGGCAGGCTGTATCAGCAGTCCGAAATCCAAAAGCCCCTTGTCAAGTCTGTCGGTTACGTCCGGTGCATTGCCGCTGTACAGATGGTAACGAATACCGGGATACTCATTTGAAAGTTCTTTCATTATATTCGCAATCAGCTTGATAGCCTGAGTTTCTCCGCCGCCGATATAGATATCGCCGCTTATGGTGTTGTCCATAGATGAAAATTCTGCCTCGGTTTTGTCCACCATTGATATAATCTCTTCTGCTCGTTTCCTGAGCAACATCCCCTCGGGAGTGAGAATTACCCTGCGGCTTTTTCTTATCAGCAGCTGCTGCCCGAGCTCATCTTCCAAATCCTTGATCTGTCGTGATAGCGTCGGCTGAGTCAAATGCAGATAATTTGCCGCCGCCGTGATATTTCCCTCTCTGGCGACTGTGAGGAAATAACGAAGCACCCTGATTTCCATTCTATCACTCCTCTGTTTTATCCCTTATTATGAAAATTACGCCTAGCTTTTAAGGTAATTATACCCATTTATCCAATGCCTGTAAAGCATGAAATGAAATAAAAACAAGGTATTTGCTATTTTGCAAAATCTGTACTACACTAAAACAATAAGGATAAGCAAATAAACTTACACATCGGCAGCTTATTTCACATGGGCTTGCGCTTTGAGCAGGAAAATTCAATGCGTGCAGATTCCTGTAAAATGACCGATGAAGAATGTGCAGGCATAATTAAAAAAATAATCGTTAAGGGGTTGTATAGTATGGATACAGAAGAATTTTTACAGAAGATGAATTCCGGTGAAAAGGCACCTGCCGGTTCGGAAGCTCATCAGTGCATGACTGAATTGGCATTCAATGCAATGAAAATCACTGCCGTTATAAATCAAGGCTATCACGAGCCGCAGGAAATCAGACGTTTGATGGAAGAATTGACAGGCAGGCCGATTGACGAGAGCTTCACCCTGTTTCCGCCGTTTTATTCTGACTGCGGCAAAAACATACACATCGGCAAGAACGTCTTTATCAACTGTTGCTGTCATTTTCAGGACCAGGGTGGTGTTTATATAGGAGACGGCACTTTAATCGGCTCTCATGTGGTGCTTGCAACCATTAACCACGGGCAAGACCCGAAAGAGCGTGCCGATAATTATCCCTCGCCGATTCATATCGGTAAAAACGTCTGGATTGGCTCGCATGCCACGATTCTCCCCGACAGAACCATAGGAGATAACGCCATTGTCGCCGCAGGCGCAGTTGTAACAAAGGACGTGCCCGAGGGCGCCATAGTCGGGGGAGTTCCGGCTAAAATCATCAAGATGATTTAACAGAGCTTCCGGATGAGACTTTATCTGTAGCCTTAAACATGAGAAGGAAGAAAGATATTTCGCTTTGTATTGACAAATCCAAACCCGAAGTATATACTAATAATATAATAAAATATAGTCTTCAGGGCAGGGTTAAATTCCCTACCGGTGGTACAGCCCACGAGCCGCAAGGCATGATTCGGTGAAACTCCGAAGCCGACAGTACAGTCTGGATAAAAGAAGATTGATGTGCACATTGTACATGGGTGCGTGTAAATTTTTCATATAAATTATTGCTCTGAGATGTTCTTACATTTCAGAGCTTTTTGTTTACAAGCAGTAGTTTAGTACAAGCTTTTTGATTGCCCTGAGCTTTTGGTTCAGGGCGTTTGATTTTGGGGTGATAGCGATGAATGACAACGAATATATGGGCTTGGCGCTGAAGCTGGCGGAAAAGGGCTGCGGCTTTGTATCTCCTAACCCTATGGTAGGCGCAGTAATAGTGAAGGACGGACGTATAATAGGGCAGGGGTGGCATCAAAGATACGGTCAGCCCCACGCCGAGCGCAACGCACTTTCCGCTTGCACTGAATCTCCGAAGGGAGCAACTATGTATGTGACATTGGAGCCGTGCTGTCATTACGGAAAGCAGCCGCCCTGCGTTGATGCAATTTTGCAGTCTGGAATCAGCCGTGTTGTCGTCGGTTCAGCCGACCCGAACCCGCTGGTGAGCGGAAAGGGAATACAAATTTTGCAGCAAAACGGAATTGATGTAGCGCAGGGTGTTATGAAGGATGAATGTGACAGGCTTAACGAGGTATTCTTTTATTATATCCAAACAA
Organism: uncultured Clostridia bacterium; assembly: GCA_946500295.1. Classification (GTDB taxonomy): domain Bacteria; phylum Bacillota; class Clostridia; order Oscillospirales; family Acutalibacteraceae; genus UBA7067. Next base: position 39,437 of record CAMMVF010000016.1, read on the forward strand.
AGCTGCCCTTTGTGGTGATGAAATATGCCATGACTATGGATGGGAAAATAGCAACCTCGACCGGCGCTTCTAAATGGATTACAGGGGAGCAGGCGAGGGCTCATGTCCAGCAGCAAAGGCATAAATACACCGCCATAATGGTCGGTATAGGCACTGTTTTGGCTGATGATCCTCTGCTAAACTGCCGTATTGAGGGCGGTATAAGTCCTATTCGCATTATCTGCGACTCAAATCTTCGCACCCCCTTATCCTCTCAGATTGTAGCTACGGCAGCGCAAATTCCGACAATAATTGCCGCCTGCTGTGATGATGAGGAAAGGCGCCTTCCGTATATCAAGGCGGGATGTGAGGTCTTGTCCGTGCCGGGCAAGGACGGTCAAATAGACTTGACCGAGCTTATGAAATTACTCGGTGAGCGTAATATTGACAGCATATTGCTCGAGGGCGGAGGTACATTAAATTGGTCAGCACTTGAGAGCGGAATTGTCAATAAGGTTCAGGCGTATATTGCCCCGAAATTATTAGGCGGGCAGAGCGCCAAAACCCCCGTAGAGGGCAGGGGATTTTCAGAGATAAAAGATTCACCCGTATTAAAAAACAGTGTGATTACACGTTTGGGTGAGGATATTTTGATTGAAAGCGAGGTGGACGGCGGTGTTTACAGGAATTGTTGAGGAAGTCGGAACTGTTGTTGGAATCAAAAGAGGTCAGCACTCGGCAACGCTCGGCGTCAAAGCCGAAAAGGTCTTGGAGGATCTAAAAACAGGCGACAGCGTTGCGGTAAACGGCATCTGCCTGACGGCGACCACGGTCTCCTCAAATGGCTTTACGGCGGATGTCATGCACGAAACTCTGAACCGCTCCTCTTTATCAGGCTTAAAGCTGGGCAGCCGGGTGAATTTGGAGCGAGCCATGCCCGCAAACGGCAGATTCGGCGGTCACATAGTTGCAGGTCATGTGGACGGAGTGGGAACTATTGTAAAAATAACCCGTGACGACACGGCGATATGGTACACAGTTAAAGCGGATAGCTCCATACTCCGCTATATTGTGGAGAAGGGTTCAATTACAGTTGACGGAATCAGCCTGACTGTTGCTCGGGTAGGTGAGAGCGAGTTTTCCTTTTCGGCAATTCCCCACACGGTATCTGTGACGGTTTTGGGACAGCGCAAGGTGGGAGATGCTGTAAATCTGGAAAATGATATTATCGGAAAATATGTAGAAAAACTACTGTCCCCTAAAACGGACAGTGAACAAAGCGGTAAAAGCAATATTACCAGGGAGTTTTTATCCCAATATGGATTTTAAGGAGGCAGTGCAATGTATGAATTCAACACAGTGGAAGAGGCTTTAGAGGAGCTTAAAGCCGGTAGGATAATTCTGGTGACGGACGACCCCGAGCGTGAAAACGAGGGGGACTTTATCTGTGCGGCGCAGTTTGCCACGACGGAAAACATCAATTTCATGGCAAGCCACGGTAAGGGGCTTATCTGTATGCCGATGTCGGAGGAGTATGTGCAAAAGCTCCGCTTCCCTCAAATGGTGTCTCAAAACACCGACAACCACGAGACGGCGTTCACCGTGTCTATAGACCATGTGAGCACCACCACCGGCATCTCCGCAGCCGAGCGCTCAATTACGGCTATGAAGTGTGTGGAGGACGGGGCAAAGCCCGAGGATTTTCGCAGGCCGGGTCACATGTTCCCGCTGCTGGCCAAGAAAAACGGCGTGCTGGAGCGCAACGGTCACACCGAAGCCACGGTCGATTTGTGCCGACTTGCCGGATTGAAGGAATGTGGGCTTTGCTGTGAAATTATGAGGGACGACGGCACTATGATGCGTACCACGGAACTGATGGAGCTTGCAAAGCGGTGGGGGTTGAAATTCATCACCATTAAGGATTTGCAAAACTACCGCAAATGCCATGAAAAGCTTGTTGACTGCATGGCTGTTGCCGATTTGCCGACAAAATACGGCAGCTTTAAGGCTTACGGCTATGTCAACCGCCTAAACGGCGAGCACCATGTGGCTCTGGTAAAGGGCGATATCGGCGACGGCAAGGATGTGCTCTGCCGAGTTCATTCGGAGTGCCTTACGGGAGATACCTTCGGCTCTCTGCGCTGTGACTGCGGTCAGCAGCTTGCGGCGGCAATGACGCAAATTGAGCAGGAGGGCAGAGGAATTTTCCTCTATATGCGCCAGGAAGGGCGAGGAATCGGGCTTATAAATAAGCTGCGAGCCTATGAGCTTCAGGAGCAGGGTATGGATACCCTGGAGGCTAATATAGCGTTAGGCTTTAAGGGCGACCAGAGGGAATATTACATCGGAGCTCAGATTCTGCGTGACTTGGGGGTAAAAAGCCTGAGACTGCTTACAAACAACCCCGACAAGGTTTATCAGCTAGAGGAGTTCGGTATGGAAATATCTCAGCGAGTGCCGATTCAGATGGAGGCAACCGATTATGACCTGCGCTATCTTAAAACAAAGCAGGAGCGCATGGGGCATATTTTAAATTATGATAAATAAAAATAAGGAGGACATACCATGAAAGTGTTTGAAGGAAAATTAGTATCAAAGGAAATTAAGATAGGCATTGTAGTTTCCCGTTTTAACGAGTTTATCACCTCGAAGCTGCTTGGCGGCGCTATGGACGGACTTCTGCGCCACGACGTCAAGGAGGAAAACGTAGAGGTGGCATGGGTTCCCGGCGCATTTGAAATTCCGCTTATCGCTTCAAAAATGGCAGAAAGCGGAAAATACGACGCCGTAATCTGCCTCGGAGCGGTAATCAGAGGCAGCACAAGCCACTATGATTATGTCTGCAACGAGGTCTCAAAGGGTATAGCCTCGGTTTCCCTCAAAAGCGGTATTCCTGTTATGTTCGGCGTTGTCACCACCGAGAACATCGAGCAGGCTATAGAGCGTGCAGGCACAAAAGCCGGCAACAAGGGCTATGACTGCGCACTCGGCGCGATCGAGATGGTAAATCTCATTCATTCGATTGAGAGCTGAATTTGATAATAAGGCTTACGGCGGCGAAAATTGGGCAAGGCTCGGTTTTCGCCGCCTTTTTCTTTTAAAAATCAATGTGGTATAATCTTCTCGTGTTACCTTAGTTAAATTTATTTCAGGATTTAAGGATTATTTAATAATTTATCCCTTATAATTTTGTCATCACAGATGAAAGGCAGAGATATATGTACCTGACGATTTTAAAAAGAGATTTAAGGCGAAAACGGGCGATGAGCCTGATTTTCACGGCCTTTGTAATGCTTGCGACGGCCTTCATAGGCTCAAGTATTCAGAGCCTTAACGCAACCGTCGGCGGTCTTGACAGCTACCTTGAAAAAGCCGGGGTGGGGGATTATATCGTTTTAGTTGACGAGCAAAGCTCCCCTGAGCTTGAGGAGCTTTTGAAAAACAGCGAAAATGTCGGCTCGAGCTTGATTTCAAGTATTCAGTTTATGATTAGTGAAGATGACATTAAAATTAACAGCGAGGGTGAGTTCAGTTATACCTCTACTCTCGGTCTTTCTTATCCTTTAAGCGGCGGTCAGAGCTATTTTAATTCCTCAGATAAGCAGGAAATCACAAAGGTGAATAAGGGCGAGTGTTACCTGCCGTATTCGCTGATGGCTGCTAATAACTTAAGCACAGGCGATAAGCTTAAAGTAACCGTTGGCGATACCTCGGTAGAGCTTAAAATAGCGGGCGAGATGCTGGACGCCGTGCTTGGCTCGGATTTTATAAGCATGAAGAGGGTGCTTTTAAATCAAGAGGACTATGATACCTTGCTTGCGGCGGCTTCGTCTGCGGATAATATGGAATATTACCTTTACATGGCAGATATCAACAACCGGCAGGAGTTTACAAACGAATTTTTAAGCTCCGGAATACAAAGCATTTTTAATCTTAGCCTTTCCACGCTAAAAGCGGCGTATATGATGGATATGATAATAGCCGTTATCTTTGCGGTAGTCAGCGTTGTGCTGATAATTATTGCCCTGGTGGTGCTAAGATTTACGGTAGCCTTTACAATGGAGCAGGAGTACCGAGAGATAGGAATTTTAAAGGCGCTCGGAATCAAAAACAGCGGCATAAGACTGCTGTATCTTTCAAAGCACATAGCCTTAGCTTTAATCGGCTCTTTGCTGGGGCTTGGCTGTAGCCTTCCGCTCGGGAATATTATGGTAGAGAGCGCCTCGCGCAGAATTATGCTCGAGGATAATAATATCGTTGTATTTCAAATTCTGTCGGCTTTGGCGGTGCTTGCGATAGTTTTGGCTTTAGGCTACTTCTATACCGGCAGGGTGAAGAAAATCTCACCTATAACGGCGATTCGCTCAGGCTCTACCGGAGAAAGCTTCAGCCGCAGCAGCGCCCTAAGCCTCAAACGCTCGGGGTTTTTGCCGCTGCCGCTGTTTATGTCCTTAAACGATATTTTAAGCGGAATAAAAAAATTTGCCATGATGATACTTATCTTCACCCTCGGCGTAATTATGATCAATATTCCCTCAAACGCCGTGTCAACCTTGAAAAGCGATGAGATGATATATCTTATGCAGATGTCGCCCTGCGACGGAGCGGTGATTTATGGAGATAATGATATTATATCAAAGTCGCGCTCGGAGATTGAAAAGGAGCTGGACGAGGTTAAAGCAAAGCTTAAAGACAACGGGATTGAGGCTGAGGTGTTCAGGGAGATTATTTTTCAATATACTTTGAGCCACAACGAAAATCTTGTATCCTCAATAGCGGCTCAGGGCATTTACACCGACACCGAGGACTACCGCTACACCGAGGGAACTCCGCCTGAGCTTGAAAACGAGATTGCAGTTACCTCGGTTATAGCACAGAATCTGGGGGCTGATATAGGCGATACAGTAGAGATAGCCATGGACGGCGAAAGCCGCAAATTTATCATTACAGCTCTGTTTGAATCAGTGACAAATATGGGAGAGGGAGTGAGGTTTACCGAGGATACCGAGCTCGACTACAGTAAAAAGGCAGGAGAAATGGGGATTCAATTTGAGTTTACCGATGAGCTTAGCGAGGAGGAAAAACAGCAAAGGTTTGATGAAATTCAGGATATTTTCCCCGATTATGAGGTTGTGGATGTTGAAGGGTACATCGACAGATTGATAGGCGATTCGGTTTCGGATATGCTCGACTCCGTGAGCAAGGTGATACTTATTATCGTAATGGCGATAAACGCCCTGATAGCCGTGCTGATGGTTCGCACCTTTATCACCCGTGAAAGAGGAGATATAGCCATGCTCAAAAGTCTCGGCTTTAAAAACCGCACCCTCGTGCTGTGGCAGAGCCTGAGAATATCTCTGGTGCTGATAGTCTCTGTGATACTCGGGGCTTTGGTAACCCTGCCGCTGTCAAGCTGGATTTTAGGCTATGTTTTCGGGATTATGGGAGCTTCAAGCGTTAATGTGGTTGTTGACCCGCTGATGTCGTACTGCGTCTATCCCCTGATACTACTCGCAGTTACCACCGTTTGCGCCCTGCTCTCGGCTTTACAGCTCAAAGGCATAAGGGCGAGAGACATAAATAATATGGAGTGAGGAGATTAATATGAACACCATTCTTGAGGTAAATGACCTCTGCAAGACCTATGTTGTGAACAAAAGACAGAATAATGTGCTCAAAAACATAAATTTAAAAATAGAAAGCGGAGAGATGGTGGCGGTCATGGGACCGTCCGGCTCGGGCAAATCGACCCTGCTTTATACCGTCTCGGGCATGGATCAGCCGAGCGCAGGACAGGTGATTTTCGACGGCAGGGATATATCAAAGCTTGAGTCAAAAAGCCTTGCCGAGATAAGGCTTGACGATATGGGCTTTATCTTCCAGCAGATGTATATGCTCAAAAATCTGAGCATAATCGACAACATCCTCCTGCCCGCTTTCCAGTCCAAAAAGCTTAACATGAGCCGCAAGGAAAAAATAAAGAGAGGACAGGAACTGATGCGCCGCCTCGGAATAATTGAAATTGCCGAAAACGATGTAAACGAGGTTTCTGGCGGTCAGCTTCAAAGGGCGTGTATCTGCCGCAGTATGATAAACAAGCCGAAGATGATATTTGCCGACGAGCCGACCGGCGCGCTCAACAGAGCAAGCTCCGACGAAGTAATAGCCGAGCTTGCCGGCATAAACCGGGACGGCACGACAATAATGCTTGTCACCCACGATGTAAAGGTTGCGTCCTCGTGCTCTAGGGTGCTGTATATAGTTGACGGCTGCATTACGGGACAGTATAATCTTGATAGGGAAAAGCCCAAAGCCGACAGCCGTGAGCGTGAGCGAGCGCTGAACGCCTGGCTTCTCGACATGGGCTGGTAATTTTTTATCCTACGTGCTCCTGCACTGCTATGGTATTAATCTGTGCCAATTCAAAGCTTGGTTCCTTTATTTGCTTTTTACGCGTAGAGAGTCTACATCCTTTTATAACAGAGTAATTTAGTGTCTCTTGTTTTGAGTAAGCTTGATACGGAACAAACAAAAATTACAAAAGGAGACTTGCTCTTAATTGCCTCAGAAAAACTAAAGCCTGGCTGTGAAATGCAGGACATACAGCCGTAAACCATTAATTGGTACAGATGAACGCAGAAAAAGGAGTAGTTGATAAAGTTGGATATTCTGATAGTGGAGGATAACCCGGAGCTTGCGGGCTTACTGCTGGATTTTCTGAGCGCCGAAGGCTATGAGGCTGAAACCGCCGGGAGCGGGGAGGAGGCGTTAGAGCTTTTTTCGTCTCACAGCCCCAAGCTTGTCGTGCTCGATATTATGCTCCCGGGGATAGACGGCTTTGCTGTTTGCTCAAAAATACGCAGTATCGGCGACACCCCGATAATAATAGTCAGCGCAAAGGGCGAAAAAGAGGATGTCCTCAGCGGGCTGAATTTGGGCGCTGACGATTACATAGAAAAGCCTTATGACATTGATATCCTCCTTGCCAAAATCGACGGTATTTTTAAGCGCCGCTATAGCAGTAAGGTGATAAAAGATGGAAACCTCACGGTTGACTGTGCACAGCACGAGGTTTACCTCGACGGCAAAGCCTTGGTTCTGACTTCCAAGGAGTACGAACTGTTGCTTTTACTGCTTGAGAATAAAGGCAGGGTCGTGAGCAAGGAGGAGCTGTTTAACAAAATCTGGGGTTTTGACAGCGAAAGCGAGGCCCAGACCCTGACAGTACACATTAAGCGGCTGAGACAAAAGCTTGAAAAAGACCCCAAAAATCCCGAGCGGCTTCTCACTGTTTGGGGAGTAGGATATAAATTTGTGTAGGTGGTCAGATGAAGGGGTATAATAAACTGTTTGCCGCAGTAATCGTAATTTTTGCATTTGTATTTATAGGTGCAAATTTATTCCTCTCAAATGCTCTCGGTACAGGCGGTTCAAGACCGTATATTGTGGAGATTAACCGTGCCGAAAACCAGCTAAAGCAGGGCGAGGAGGTTGATTTAAGCGAATACTCGAGCCTTGTAAATATAGAAAAGCTAGGGGAAAATTCAAGTTTAAGCGAGAAGGAGGAGTTTTTAAATCCCGGGGGCGATTATGCGCTCAGGCTCATAGACGGGGATTATTACCGCTTTGACTATGAGATCAGTGGGAATGAGGATTACCTTTCTATCTATCTGGCGGTGAATTTATCGCTGGCGGCGGTTGCCCTGACGGTTATAATAATATTGATTTATCTGAGACAGAGAATAATTATGCCGTTTAATAAAATTTCCGAGCTTCCTCAGCAGATAGCTAAAGGAAACCTCACTGGGGATATCAAGGAGAGTAAGAGCAAGTATTTTGGCCGCTTTATCTGGGGGTTAAACATCCTCCGCGAAAGCTTGGAGGACAGCCGTGCCAGAGAACTGAGCGTCTTAAAGGATAAGCAGACCCTGGTGCTCTCTTTGTCCCACGATATAAAAACTCCGCTGAGCGCAATTAAGCTCTACTCAAAGGCGCTCACTAAAAATCTTTACAAAGATAACGAGGAAAAGAAAAACGAAATCGCCTTTAAAATTGATAAAAACGCCGACGAGATAGAATCATACCTCAGGGATATAATCAAGGCGAGCAACGAGGACTTTTTAAATCTCGAGGTGAAAAACGGCGAGTTCTATCTTTCAGCCCTGATAAATGAAATCGAGAGCTATTACAGTGAAAAACTCAGCCTGCTCGGAACTGACTTCGAGATAAAAGAATACAGCGACTGTCTGCTCAAGGGCGATATGGACAGAGCGGTTGAGGTTATTCAGAATATCATGGAAAACGCCATAAAATACGGCGACGGCGAAAAGATTACAATTTCCTTTGATGCGGAGGATGATTTAAGGCTTGTGAGTATAAGCAACACCGGAGAGCCGCTAAAGCCGGACGAGCTTCCGCATATTTTTAGTAGCTTTTACCGAGGCTCAAATGTGAAAAATAAGCCCGGAAGCGGACTGGGACTGTACATCTGCCGCAAGCTGATGAATATGATGGACGGCGAGGTTTTCGCAAAGAGATTAGAGGGCGGTATGTGTGTTACCGTTGTTTTTAGATTGTTGTAAAACCTTGCATTTATTTCTTGTGTTTTAATACTATGCCTATTATCGGGCGTGCTGATTTCGGGCACGCTCGTATTTTTTATTACAGGGTTGACAAAACTGCATTTACTGTATATACTGTATATATACAGTGACAGGAGGTGGATCCTTGAATATTTTTATTGATAATAAAAGCGGAATACCGATTTACGAGCAGGTCTATTCTCAAATTAAATCGCAGATTATAGCAGGAGATCTTGTTGAAGACGAAGCGCTGCCGTCGATTAGATTTCTGGCAAAAGATCTGAGGATAAGTGTAGTTACTACCAAGCGTGCGTACGATGAGCTGGAAAAGGAGGGTTTTATATATGCGGTACCGGCAAAGGGCTTTTTTGTTGCACCTAAAAATTTAGAACTGCTCCGAGAGGAAAACTTAAAAAGAATTGAGGAACATATGGAGGAAATATCAAGGCTGGCAATAAACTGCAGCCTGAGTAAAAATGAGATTCTGGAAATGTTTGATTTGATTTTGGGGGAACAAATATGAACGCTATTGAAATTAAAGATTTGTGCAAGAACTATCCGACATTTGCAATATCCAATCTCAATCTGACCTTGCCTACAGGATGCGTCTTGGGCTTGGTAGGCGAAAACGGCGCTGGGAAAAGTACAACCATGAAGCTTATTTTGGATATAGTTCATGCAGACAAAGGAAGTGTAACGGTGCTGGGCAGAGATAACAAAGCGAATATGAAGCTAATAAAGGAGGAAATCGGTATTGTGCCGGATGAAGTGGGGCTGCCGGTGGGCTTGAACTCCTTGCAAATTGGTCGGATAATGAAAGGCAGCTTTCGCAGGTGGGATGATAAAGCTTACTGTGATTATCTCAGACGATTTCACATCCCAAACGAAACGAAATTTGGTGATTACTCAAGGGGGATGAAAATGAAGCTCGGTATTGCCGTAGCTCTTTCACATCATCCGAGGCTTCTTATTCTGGATGAGCCGACATCGGGACTTGACCCCCTTGCCAGAGACGGACTGCTTAATTTGCTTACGGAGTACACAAGGGACGAGAGAAACTCAATATTAATTTCCTCTCATATTGTCAGCGATTTGGAAAAAATCTGTGACTATATTGCATTTTTGCATAAGGGCAGATTGCTGCTTTGTGATGAAAAGGATAGGCTGCTCGAAAGGTACGGTGTGATTCGCTGCACTGCACAAGAATTTAATAACATAAATAAGGCTGCTGTAATAGGTAAGAAAGAGTCGCCATACGGGGTTGAGGCTATAGCAGAGCGCAGATTGATTCCGAAAAATATTGACGTTAAACCTGTTGATATAGAGCAGTTATTTGTATCTATGGTTAAGGAGGATGGAGTATGAGCGGGTTATTGCTAAAAGATTTTTACACTATACTCAGATACTATAAAATTTATATGATTATAGTTGCTGTTGCACTTATTGCTACGGTTTTTGTTGCTTCTAATTATAGCTTTGCAGCTTACTGTGCTATTATGGCTTCGGCCATACCAATAGGGATTATTGCGGTTGAAGAAAAGGAGAGATGGAATATATACAGTGCTACGCTGCCGTATTCGGCTGCGGAAATTGTATCAGCTAAATATGTTCTAAGTTCGATTTTACTGGGAATCATGGCGGTGGCGGCAAGTATTTTTGAGTTGATACTATTGGCGTCCGGTGGGGAATATTCAGTTAATGAGCATGTTTTTCTGATTGTTGAATTGTTAGTTGAGGGGTTGATAATTTCCGGGGTGATGTTCCCCTTTGTATTTAGATTCGGGGCAGAAAAAGGCAGACTGGTCTATTTTCTTATCTGCGTGGTAATTATTGTCGCAGCAATTTCAATAGGAGATCCGGGTGGACTTATTGCTCTTCCAAGCTATAATACAAATATCTTTATGGTGAGCTTAGCTGGTGGCTCTGCGGTGATTTTTGGCGTATCTTGGTTATTGTCAATTCAACTTTATAAGAGTGCAAGGGCATAAGCTGTTTATTTAGTCAAATTAATTTATACGGTCACAGACGTTTATCTATCGCCTGTGACCGTTATTTTTTAGTTTGCCCAGAATGGGCAGTAACTAGGTGGTGAAAGTCCACTACAGG
>CAMMVF010000017.1 GCA_946500295.1 uncultured Clostridia bacterium
GGAGTTTTAACAGGCAAAAGGTATTGGAAAGACAGTAAGTATAGAATGGCACAAAGCTATACGGGAGCGGTGCAGTCGTACGTAGGAGTTAAAAGGATTACTTTGTAATAAAAGGCAGGGGAGTTTTAACAGGCAAAAGGTATTGGAAAGACAGTAAGTATAGAATGGCACAAATTTATACGGGAGCGGTGCAGTCGCACGTGGGAAATAAAAATCTTGACAAAATAGGGGATGGAAGTGTATAATTACAATTCGTGGGACAATATATAATTGCGCCCGTTTACGGGTGATTTGTCCACGTCAAATATACATTGAATAAATTTTGAAAGGAGGAAGATTATGCCAACCTTTAACCAGCTGGTTCGCAAGGGTCGTGAGGTGTCTGAGAAGAAGGCCAAGGCTCCCGCACTTTTGAAGGGATGGAACGCTAAAAAGCGCAAGGCTATTGACCAGAGCTCCCCACAAAAGAGAGGTGTCTGCACTGCTGTTAAGACAGCTACCCCGAAAAAGCCTAACTCAGCTCTTCGTAAGATTGCCAGAGTAAGACTTTCAAACGGTATCGAAGTCAGTTCCTACATCCCCGGCGTAGGCCACAACCTGCAGGAGCACTCCGTAGTTTTAATCAGAGGCGGAAGAGTTAAGGACCTCCCTGGTGTGCGTTACCACATCATCAGAGGAACACTTGACGCTCAGGGCGTTGCCAAGCGTATGCAGGCTCGCTCCAAGTATGGCGCAAAGCGTCCGAAGGCAGGTAAGTAATAAGGAATTGGCAGCTGCCGTAGAGAGTTTAATTAAGTTAAACCAGTACAATACAATTGTGCTTTTATATATAGGAGCCTTTTGTATTGGCCAACGGGAGTTTGTCGCTTTCGAGTACCTATGATATCTCTTAATTTGTGAAGGAGGGAAGTAAAGTGCCAAGAAGAGGCTCTATAGCAAAACGTGATGTATTGCCCGATCCGCTTTACAACTCTAAGCTCGTTACCCGTCTTATCAACAACATTATGTATGACGGTAAAAAGGGCGTAGCTCAGAAGATTGTTTACGGCGCATTTGACATCATTGCTGAAAAGACAGGAAAAGAGGCCCTTGAGGTCTTTGAGCAGGCTATGGAAAACGTAATGCCTGTTTTGGAGGTTAAGGCTCGCCGTGTCGGCGGCGCTACCTACCAGGTGCCTATGGAGGTTCGCCCCGAGAGACGTCAGACACTCGGTCTTCGCTGGATTTCGACTTATTCGAGAGCCAGAAGCGAGAAGACTATGAAGGAGCGTCTCGCCGGTGAAATCCTCGACGCTGTCAACGGTGCAGGCGGCGCAGCTAAGAAGCGCGACGATACACACAAGATGGCAGAGGCAAACAAAGCATTTGCACACTACAGATGGTAATTATACAAGGAGGATTTTATGGGCAGACAGGTGTCTCTTGAACAAACGAGAAATATCGGCATCATGGCTCACATCGACGCCGGTAAGACAACCACTACAGAGCGTATCCTTTTTTACACCGGTATCAACCATAAAATTGGTGAGGTTCATGATGGCGGCGCAACCATGGACTGGATGGTACAGGAGCAGGAGAGAGGCATTACAATCACCTCCGCTGCTACCACTTGCTTCTGGAAAGACAGCAAGGGCAAGGATGTAAGAATCAACATCATCGACACTCCGGGACACGTTGACTTCACAGTTGAAGTTGAGCGCTCGCTCAGAGTTCTCGACGGCTCCGTAACCGTACTTTGCGCTAAGGGCGGAGTTGAGCCGCAGTCTGAGACCGTATGGCGTCAGGCAGACAACTATGGTGTTCCGAGAATGGTTTATGTAAACAAAATGGACATCATGGGCGCGGATTTTTACCGTGTTGTGCAGATGATGAAGGACAGACTCAAGTGTAATGCAGTTCCGATTCAGCTCCCCATCGGCGCTGAGGACGACTTCAAGGGAATTATCGACCTCATCAAGATGAAGGCTGAGGTTTATTACGATGACCTCGGTAAGGACATGAGGGAAGAGGAAATCCCTGAGGATATGAAGGAGCTTGCACAGAAGTATCACGATGAGCTTATCGAGCACGTTGCAGAGCAGGACGAGGAGCTCATGGAGAAGTACTTCGCAGGCGAGGAGCTCACTGAGGATGAGATTAAAGCAACCATCAGAAAGAGCACAATCGCCAACACAATGGTACCGGTAACCTGCGGTACTTCATACAGAAACAAGGGCGTTCAGAAGCTTCTGGATGCTATCGTAGATTATATGCCGGCGCCGACAGACGTTCCGGCTATCAAGGGCGTAGACCCCGAAACCGAGGAAGAGACAGTTCGTCATTCATCCGACAGCGAGCCGTTCTCCGCTTTGGCGTTTAAGATTGCCACAGACCCGTTCGTTGGTAAGCTGTGCTTCTTCAGAGTATATTCGGGTACAGTTACAGCCGGTTCTACCGTATATAACTCCACTAAGGACAATAACGAGAGAATCGGTCGTATCGTACAGATGCACGCAAACGACAGAAAGGATATCGACACCTGCTACGCAGGCGACATCGCAGCTGCTATCGGATTGAAAAACACCACTACAGGCGATACGCTGTGCGATGAGAAAAACCCCGTTATCCTTGAGTCTATGGAGTTCCCCGAGCCTGTTATCAGGGTTGCAATCGAGCCCAAGACAAAGGCAGGTCAGGAGAAGATGGGCATTGCCCTTGCAAAGCTTGCCGAGGAGGATCCGACCTTCAAGGCATACACCGACGAGGAAACAGGCCAGACCATCATCGCCGGTATGGGTGAGCTTCACCTTGAGATTATCGTAGACAGACTTCTTCGTGAGTTCAAGGTAGAGGCCAACATCGGTAAGCCGCAGGTTGCTTACAAGGAGACAATCCGCAGAAACGCAGAAGTGGACAAGAAGTACGCCAGACAGTCAGGTGGTAAGGGTCAGTACGGTCACGTTAAGATCAGAGTTGAGCCGAACCCGGGCAAGGGCTACGAGTTTGTAAACTCCGTAGTCGGCGGCGCTATCCCGAAGGAGTACATCCCGGCAGTTGACCAGGGTATCCAGGGCGCTATGCTCAGCGGTGTGCTCGCAGGCTACAACGTAGTTGACGTAAAGGTAGAGCTTTATGATGGTTCTTACCACGAGGTTGACTCTTCAGAAATGGCGTTTAAGATTGCCGGTTCTATGGCGTTTAAAGAGGCTATGCAGAAGGCTGACCCCGTACTGCTCGAGCCTATCATGAAGGTTACTGTAATCGTACCTGAGGAGTACATGGGCGACGTTATCGGCGACCTCAACTCCCGCCGCGGTATGATTCAGGGCATGGAGGCAGAAAACGGCGCACAGAGAATCAACGCTAACGTTCCGCTTTCCGAGATGTTCGGCTACGCTACAGATATGCGTTCCAAGACTCAGGGTAGAGGACAGTATGTAATGGAGCCCAGCCACTATGCTGAAGTGCCGAAGTCTGTTGGAGAGGCTATCATTACTTCTCGCAAGAAATCTGAGGCTTAATTTATAAAATACTATTGCAATTTTCAAAATAAATTGCTACAATAGCCTTACGGGCATAATTCCAATATATATCAAGGGAGGATATTCCAATGGCAAAGGAAAAATTTGAAAGAAATAAACCACATATTAACATTGGTACAATCGGCCACGTTGACCACGGTAAGACAACTCTTACAGCTGCTATCACAAAGGTATTGAACCTCGAGGGTAAGGCTGCATTTGAGGACTACGCTAACATTGATAAGGCTCCTGAGGAGAGAGAGCGTGGTATTACAATCAACACAGCTCACGTTGAGTACGAGACAGACAAGCGTCACTACGCTCACGTTGACTGCCCGGGTCACGCCGACTATGTAAAGAACATGATCACCGGTGCTGCTCAGATGGACGGCGCTATCCTCGTTGTATCAGCTGCTGACGGCCCGATGCCCCAGACAAGAGAGCACATCCTTCTTTCAAGACAGGTTGGCGTTCCCTACATCGTAGTATTCATGAACAAGACCGACCAGGTTGACGACGAAGAGCTTCTCGACCTCGTAGAGATGGAGATTCGTGAGCTCCTCGACGAGTACGAGTTCCCGGGCGACGATACACCGATCATCCGCGGCTCTGCTTACCTCGCACTCAACAGCTCATCAACAGATCCTTCTGCTCCTGAGTATGCTTGCATCCACGAGCTCATGGCTGCTGTTGACGAGTATATCCCGACTCCGGAGCGTAAGGCTGACCAGCCGTTCCTTATGCCTGTTGAGGACGTATTCACAATCACAGGTCGTGGTACTGTTGCTACAGGCCGTGTTGAGAGAGGCGTAATCAAGGTAAACGAAGAGGTTGAGATCGTTGGTCTTACCGATGAGAAGAGAAAGGTTGTTGTAACCGGACTCGAGATGTTCAGAAAGACTCTTGACTATGCTGAGGCAGGAGATAACGTAGGTGCTCTTCTCCGTGGCGTTCAGAGAACAGAGATCGAGAGAGGCCAGGTTCTTGCTCAGCCGGGTACAATTCACCCGCACACAAAGTTCCACGGTCAGGTTTACGTTCTTACTAAGGACGAGGGCGGCCGTCACACTCCGTTCTTCAACAACTATCGTCCGCAGTTCTATTTCAGAACAACTGACGTTACAGGCGTTATCTCTCTTCCTGAGGGAACAGAGATGTGCATGCCCGGAGATAACGTAGAGATGGACGTTGAGCTTATCACTCCTATCGCTATCGAGGAGGGTCTCCGCTTCGCTATCCGTGAGGGCGGCAGAACTGTAGGTTCAGGCGTTGTTACTGCTATCAACGAGTAATATAGTTAATTTTTGTTGTTCCTTCAAATAATTAACGAGCTTATTTGGGCTTGGGTCATTTGACCCAAGCCCTTTTTGCGCCTGTGCTTTTAGCACAGGCGCGGTGATATAGCGGCTGAGCCGCTGTGATATCACGCCAAGGCGTGGTGAAATATTCGCCTTCGGCGAATGTGATATCGCACTTCGTGCGGTTGTGGAAGCCGCAAGCGGCTTGGAAATAAAGTAGTTTGTGCGAGACCTAGAGTTAGTTCCCCGGGTTTCGCACAATTTTATAACGAGCAAAAGTAATGAAAAGACAGAGAGTTTAGATTGGCACAGAGCTATACGAGCGCAGTTCAGTGAAACATAGGGTGAAAGCGGCATTTGCCGCCGGCTTTGGAATTAAAGTAGTAATTGCGAGACTTTGGTTTTGTGCTCAAAATCAGCACAAGCTGAAAACGAGCATAGCTAAAAGGATTACTTTGTATAAAAAGGAAACAGAGTACCAACGTGAAAAAAGCAATGGAAGGACAGAGAGTTTAGATTGGCACAGATGTAAACTAGAGCAGAGCAGGCGCACGTAGGATGAAAGCGGCATTTGCCGCCTTCGCCGTTGCACTTACAGCGGTGGTATGATATAATCTATTCAGCATATAGTGAAATTGGGGTGATAAAGTGGAAAACGACGCTCTCGATGCCGGTATAAGACCCGGTGGACTCAGAAGCAAGCAGGATATAAAAATTCTTATCTGTTATATTCTTGAAAAGTGTGCCGCCAGGCTTTCACGGCAGAGCCTTGAAAGAGCCTTGATAAATTCTCAGCTCGTGAACTACTTTGAGGCCTCTGACTGTTTAAGCGATTTAATTAAACTTCATAATATCGAGCTGGACGGTGAAATCTGTCTGTTGACCGACTCGGGCAGGGAGATAGCCCAAAGGCTTGAAGATGATTTACCTCCGTCTGTACGTCAGCGAGCGGTTGCAACTACGCTTGAGCTGTGCGAGACAGAGAGGAGGCTGCGTGAAAACAAGGTAGAAATATCAAACAGCGGCAGCGGCTGTGAGGTCAGGTGCAGGGTGCTCGGCGACAAAACAGACGACCTGCTCAGTATAGTATTGAACGTAGCCGACCGTGATCAGGCTAAGGTCATAGAGAAAAATTTTTTGAAGCGCCCCGAGCTGATATACAGCACGGTAATAGCCCTGCTTACGGGCAACCAGGACTTTGCCAAGGATGCACTCAAGGCGATGGAGGAGCCACAGCAGTGAATGGCGTCTTGAGGCGCAGTGAAATTTTCCCCTGCGGCGAAGATTTATAGTGTATGATTGCAATACTACGGGAGGTGAATTAAATGGATTATATGCCCTTTATTTGGATTGGGATAGCTGTATTTGCCCTTATAATTGAAGCGGTTGGCACTCAGCTCATCTCCGTCTGGTTCGCATTGGGAGCCTTTGCGGCGGCTTTGAGCTGTATCTTTACCGACAATGCGATTATTCAATTCGCCGTCTTTATAGTTGTGACGGTTGTATCTCTTATTTTAACTCGACCGCTTGTAAAGCGGTTTAAACGCAGGCAGAATGAGGTCAAGCTAAACCTTGATCGAGCCATAGGTCTTGAGGCAACGCTGACGCGTGACATTACACCCGACAGCGACGGCGAAGTCAAGGTGCTCGGCGATTACTGGACAGCCGTGAGCCGAAACGGTGAAGAGATGAAAAAGGGCACAAGGGTTAAGGTGCTCGAAATCAGAGGGGCAAAGCTGGTGGTTGAGCGAGTGCACGCCGCAGCCGCAAATAAAAAAGATTAATTTTTGAGAGGATGGTAAGAACATGACAGGCTTAATAATCTTAGCGATAGTATTGGTAATCATACTTTTAATAATAATTTGTAATATCAAGGTGGTTTCACAGTCAAATGCCTTTGTAATCGAGCGGCTTGGAGCTTACTCCAATACATGGAGACAGGGACTGCATGTGAAAATCCCGATTCTGGACAGGATAGCTCAAAAGGTTTCGCTCAAGGAGCAGGTTGTTGACTTTCCGCCCCAGCCCGTTATCACTAAGGATAATGTCACAATGCAGATAGACACCGTTGTGTATTTTCAGATAACCGACCCGAAGCTCTACGCCTACGGAGTTGAAAATCCTATATTTGCCATTGAAAACCTAACCGCCACTACTCTGAGAAATATCATAGGCGATTTGGAGCTTGACCACACTCTGACCTCTCGTGATGATATTAACGAGAGAATCCGTGTGATTCTGGACGAGGCTACCGACGCATGGGGAATAAAGGTAAAGCGAGTAGAGCTGAAAAACATTCTCCCGCCGCGTGAGATTCAGGAGGCGATGGAGAAGCAGATGAAGGCGGAGCGTGAGCGCCGTGCAAAGATTTTGGACGCAGAGGGCGAGAAAAAGAGCGTTATCCTCATAGCCGAGGGCAAAAAGGAGAGCGCAATTTTGGAGGCTGACGCTATCAAGGAGGCAAAAATCCGTGAAGCTCAGGGTGAAGCCGAGGCTATACTCTCGGTACAAAAGGCGTATGCCGACTCGTTGAGAATGTTAAACGAAGCTTCCCCGAGTGAAGCTGTCATAGCTCTCAAGGGACTTGAGGCGTTTGAAAAGGCAGCTGACGGAAAATCGACAAAGATCATCATCCCCTCGGAAATCCAGTCTCTCGCAGGGCTTGCGGCTTCATTTAAGGAGATTATCAAGACCGACGACATGGCGAAGTAATGCGCATAAAACAGAAAATTTTAGTTGACACGACCATTAGTCAATGCTATAATGTTATAGCCGCTTATTGTGGGCATCAAGTGAGCTGTGCTCCGCCCATTGGTAGCGAGTCTGAAATAAAGGAATGATAGAAAAATGTACGCAATTATTGAGACAGGCGGAAAGCAGTACAAGGTAGAAAACGGCGACGTTATCTATGTTGAGAAGCTTGCAGCCGAGGACGACTCAACCGTTGAGTTTAACTGTGTTGCCGTATCAGGCGACGACGGCTTGAAGCTCGGCGCACCCTACGTTGAGGGCGCAAAGGTTACAGCCAAGGTTTTAAAGACAGGCAAGGGTAAGAAGATTACTGTATTCACCTACAAGCCGAAGAAGGGCGAGAAGAGAAAGATGGGTCACCGTCAGCCCTACACTAAGGTTGAGATTCAGAGCATCGAAGCATAAGTATGATTGATATAAGCTTGTATACAACCTCAAAGGGTCAGCTTTTGGGCTTCAGAATTAAGGGACATTCGGGGTATTCGGAGCAGGGCAGCGATATTGTCTGCGCGGCAGTCAGCTCAGCCGCCATAATGACGGCGAACACGATTACCGAAATCCTCCATATCTCCTGTGAGCTTAACGCCGACGAGGGCGATATGATGCTTAGAATTATGCAAAGGGACGCGGCTGGCTGTCGGGATATACTCGAGGGCTTTAAGCTGCACCTGACTCAGCTCGAAGAGCAGTATTCAGAATATATTAAGGTAAACTATACGGAGGTGTAACGATAATGATTAAGGTCAATATTCAGCTGTTCGCACATAAAAAGGGAATGGGCTCTACTAAGAACGGACGTGACTCTGAGTCAAAGCGTCTCGGCGTAAAGCGTGCAGACGGTCAGTTCGTTTTGGCAGGCAACATCCTCGTTAAGCAGCGTGGAACACACATCCACCCCGGCAACAACGTAGGCCGTGGCGGCGACGATACCCTCTTTGCCAAGGTTGACGGCGTTGTCCGTTTTGAGCGTGTCGGTCGTGACCGCAAGAGAGTAAGCGTATATGCTGAGCAGTAATGCGGTGTGAATGAATATTTCGGAGGCGCTGGGAGTTTGGCGCCTCCTTTTTTTTACCCCGAAGGAGGACGGCAATGTTTGAAAACGACTACATTTTAAGGCAGATAGAGATGATGACGGGGTTTTTGGCTAAGCTGATTTTCGGCAAGGAATCGCCCGAGTATGAGCTTTTGTTCGACGGGGAGGAAAATCCCCTGGGCGAGGGTGAGCTTGCGCTAAAGCTGCGCCGAATGATAGAGCTCGGTGAGATAAACGAGGCTGAAAATCTCTTGTTTGACAGCATTGAATCAGAGCAAAAGCCCGAGTATCTCGAAATAGCGATAGATTTTTACGACAGGCTTTCAAAGCTTGATGAAGCTAAGCTTGACCGCTGTGATTTTTGTCTGGCCGAGGTTCTGGAGGGGCTTGAAAACGTCAAGGAGAAATACGGAATAGAGACAGCCTGAAAGGAGAGAGAATATGTTTGTTGATTACGCAAAAATCAGTATTAAGGCAGGCGACGGCGGCGACGGGGCGGTGTCGTTTCACCGTGAAAAGTATGTAGCCGCAGGAGGACCCGACGGCGGCGACGGCGGCAAAGGCGGAGATATATGCTTTCAGGCTGACGATAACCTTTCCACACTTGCCGACTTCCGCTACAAGCGCAAATACTCAGCCCCCAGAGGAGAAAACGGAAAAAGCGGCAGGCGGTTTGGAAAGAGCGCCGAGAATTTAATTATTAAGGTGCCGAGAGGTACAGTGATTAAGGAGATAGAAAGCGGCAGGATTTTAGCCGATATCTCCGGCGACGAGCCTGTTACTGTAGCCTTGGGCGGCAAGGGCGGCTGGGGCAATGCTCATTTTTCCACCCCGACACGCCAGATTCCCAGATTTGCCAAGCCCGGTATGCCCGGCGAGGAATTTGAGGTAAGCTTGGAGCTAAAGCTTTTGGCTGATGTTGGCTTGGTGGGCTTCCCGAATGTGGGCAAGAGCACGCTTATCTCCGTTGTCAGCGAAGCAAAGCCGGTTATAGCGAACTACCATTTTACCACCATAACCCCCGTGCTCGGGGTTGTGCGCCTGGACGAGGGCTCATCCTTCGTTATGGCTGATATCCCGGGACTGATAGAGAATGCCGGAGAGGGTGTAGGCTTGGGACACCAGTTTCTGCGCCATGTCGAGAGATGCAGGATGCTAATTCATGTGGTGGACGTCTCCGGCAGTGAGGGCAGAGACCCCAAGGAGGATTTTGAGATTATCAACCGTGAGCTTGAGCGTTTTAATCCCGAGCTTACAAAAATCCCGATGCTCGTTGCAGGTAATAAATGCGACCTTGCAACTGACGAGCAGATAGCGGAGTTTAAGACCTATGTCGAGGAGAAAGGTTACGAGTTTTTCCCGATAATGGCTGCTATTCGCTATGACGTGGACCCGCTTTTAAATAAAACCCGTGAGCTTTTGAGCAAGCTGCCGCCGATTGTCCGTTATGAGGCGGAGGCTGCGCCGAAAATCGAGACTGACAAGCTCAGGGACAAGAAGTTCACCGTTAAGGTGGTAGATGGAGTTTATATTGTCGAGGGCAAGTGGATAGCGAATATCATGCGCTCTGTAAACTTCAACGATTACGAGTCGCTGCAATATTTCCAGAGAGTGCTGGTTGACAGCGGAATTATCAAGGAGCTGAAAAAGGCGGGAGTCCAGGAGGGCGACACCGTTTCGATCTACGATTTGGACTTTGATTATGTGGAATAAGGTGAAGATATGGGAAGATTGCTCTTGGACGGCTGCGACCCCGCTCAGCTCAGTCCGTTGACCCTCGCCTTTGTGGGCGACGGAGTTTTTGATTTGATGGTCAGGGAGAGGCTGGTGTGCAACGCAAACGCCCCGGTAAATTCGCTCAACAGTCAAAAGGTAAGCGCCGTGCGCTGCCAAAGTCAGGCTGAGATAATCAAAGGCTTGATAGACGAGCTTACTGAGGAGGAGCTTGCCGTGTTCAAAAGGGGGAGAAATGCAAGGACTAACAGCACCCCGAAAAACGCGAGCTCCTCGGACTATCATATGGCTACTGGCTTGGAGGCTCTGTGGGGATACCTCTACCTCAAGGGTGACACCGACAGACTGCTGGAGCTTTTTGAAAAGTCGGCAGTGATTGAAAAAAAGGAATAAAAACAGGAATAAATAAAAGCCCTTTTTAAAAGTGGGTGATAAAATGCACGACATCTGGAATCCGTGGCACGGCTGCGTGAAGATAAGCGAGGGCTGCCAAAACTGCTATATGTACTACCTTGACAGGGTGAGGGATAAAAAGGGGTCGGATATCTATATGACCAAGTCCGCTTTTCGCTATCCGCTGCAAAAGGACAGGCAGGGAAATTTCAAGGTCAAAAGCGGCGAGATGCTGCGAGTGTGTATGACATCCGACTTCTTTTTACCGCAGGCGGACGCTTGGAGAGTGCAGGCGTGGTCGATAATCCGCCGCAGACCCGACGTAGTGTTTTATCTTTTGACAAAGCGCCCGCAGAGGGTCAGGGAATGTCTGCCCGAGGACTGGGGCGAGGGCTGGGAAAACGTGTTTTTCAATGTCAGCTGTGAAAACCAACGCAGAGCCGATGAGAGAATACCGCTGTTGCTCGAGCTTCCGTTTAAGCACAAGGGAATAATGTGCGCCCCGCTGGTAGGCGAGGTGAGTGTTAATGAACACCTTGCAAGCGGTCAGATAGAGCAGGTGGTCTGCGGCGGAGAAAATTACGACGGCTCAAGACCCTGTCGGTATGAGTGGGTTTACAAACTCAGCCGGGAATGTCGTGAAAACAACGTGACCTTTGCCTTTATCGAGACAGGCACGAGGTTTATTAAGGACGGTCGTGAGTATTACCTGCCAAATAAGCAGATTCAAAGCCGACAGGCGTATAAATCGGGGCTGAGCTATATAGGAAAGCGCAGTGTATTTAAGCTTACAAACCTCTTTGGAGAGGAGATTCCCGAGAATGAGCTGTACACCCCGAGCTTTGGCGAACGGTGCTTGGACTGCGGCAGCAAAATCATCTGCAACGGCTGCTCAAACTGCGGCAGGTGTGCGCCGAAAAAGATTGAGGGCTTAAGCGGCGATAAGCTGTAAGCGCCTTTAGCACAGTGAAGAGATGAAGAGAGGCGGAAGCAAGCACTTTTTGAACCATGAAATCGCCCATTAGGGGTGAAAGTTGATTATATTATTAGGATGTGATTGCAATTAAAAGCATAAAGCACATAGCCTTTTTGTTTAAAAACAAGGCGGTGCAAACTCGGTTAAATAAAAATGATTTTATTCTCATCGCCGTTTTAATCGCACTGATTGCTTCGTCTTTTTACGCAGAAAATTTATATTCAGCGCTTTCCAATTATGCCTTTATAATACCGATAATTCTATCGTTTTTATATCTCTCTATGATGTGTCTGACTATGCTTGACAAAATGCCGGCGGGCGAGTATAAACTATTTAAATATTTAAAATTTACAGAAATAGATTTTTTACTTTTGTCTTATTTAAAGACGATTATCACAAACATTTCAATGTCGATTGTTATTGCTAATTTCCTGATTTATTGGCGAATTAATTTTGGTCTTTGCTTTTTGCTTACATTTATATTGGGAAATATTGTTGTATTTTATCTTTACAAATTAATTATTACTAAGTCTGAAAAGAACAACGGAGTAGCCGTTGGTAGAAAAGGTTTTACCATTTCAAATTGTTTTATAAAAAATAAATATACTGCGTTTTTTTACGAAACCTTTTTCGGGTATAAAAAGGGAAGATATGAATATGTGGATATGGTGATAATTTTTATATCAATTATAGCTGTGATGGTTATAGGAGTTTATTATCAGCTTGCGTTTATAATCACGATATATTTGCTCACTTTCTTTTCCGCATTACTTTCAATAGATGTATATATGGTTCATTTTAAAAACAGAGCTTTATATGTGATTTTGGGTATAAGTAAATCGGAAATTTATAAGATGTCGTTAGCGGTGGTAACATCGCTGTCCGTTTTTTTCAATTTGATATGCCTGATCTTGTATTTTGCATTAGTCGGGTTTGAGATAACATATGTTTTAATTTGTGTTATCTGCTTGTTGTATTTTATTCCAATTCAATATGCGCTGATAAAGACTGCCAATAAAAAATTAAGCGTAAATAGTTCTGCGATGTCAGCTTTTTTGACGGATATAATGGCGTCTTTTGTACCGCTGTTTAACTTGATTTATGCTGGTTTTATATTGGTTACAAACAGAAGCAAAAAGATTGAGAGGGTAAAAAATGCTGGCAATTAATAATATATCTAAACGGTACAAAAACGGAAAGGGAATATTTAATATTTCCTTTGATATTGAAAGACCGATGATCACGGCCGTAATTGGACCGAACGGCTCGGGAAAATCAACTCTGTTCAACATAGCGGCAGGATTGATTAAGGCTGATTGCGGCGAGATAAGCTTTAATTCAAAGAGGCTTGAGCAGTTAGATTCAGGCTTTATATCTTTTATGCCTGATAGTTCATGGTTGATACCTAATTTTACGGTCAGGCAAATGTTAATGTATTTTAGCGTAATGAAAGTTAATGCTTTGAATGATAAATATATTGATAAATTAATAAAGGTTTTAGGTGTTGAGAAATTTCAGCATCAAAAAATAAGCTCGTTATCTCAAGGAATGATGCAGAAGGTGTCAATTGTTTGCACCTTGATTGGCAATCCCAAAATTATGATATTTGACGAGCCGCTTAATTATCTTGACATAGAAAGTGTAATAAGCTTTAAGAGAATATTGGAGTTTTATGCCAACGAGGGAACTTATATTTTAATTTCAAGCCATATTTTAGATTTTCTCGACAAAATAGTGCAGAAGACCGTGTTCCTTAAAGATGGAAAAATAGCTAAAGTAAGCGATTTGTCAAGCAGTGATACTCTTGAGGAGGAGTATAAATCAATATTTTTAAGGAGCAGTTAAATGTCCATAAACATTAAAGAAGTGGAAAAAGAGTTTAACCATAAAAGGGTTTTAGATAAGATAAATTTAAATATTGTAGACGGTGAGTTTTTTGGGCTTTTAGGTCCATCGGGAGCCGGAAAAACAACGCTGATTAAAATACTTACAGGACAGTTAAATCCGACAAGCGGTTGTGCAGAGGTATTTGGTTGTAATTCCAGTGGTTTAACAGACCAAATATATAGAAATATAGGTATTGTATATGAAAAGAGCGGTTTATACGATAGATTGAGCTGCGGTGATAATTTATATATCTTTGCAAGGATTTACGGTATACAAAAACAGAGAATTTACGAGGTGTTAAACAAGGTGGGTCTCAGTGACTCTATTAATAAGCCTGTTCAAAAGCTTTCTACAGGTATGAAACAAAGATTAATAATTGCTCGTGCGATTATGCACAAGCCAAAGCTTTTGTTTCTTGATGAACCTACCTCGGGTCTTGACCCGGTAAGCGCAAATAGTATTCATAATATAATAAGTGAAATGAACAAGAATGGAACAACAGTATTTATGACTACGCATAATATGAGTGAGGCTTCAAAGCTGTGCGATAATATTGCGCTTTTAGACGGTGGAAAAATAATTGAATATGGAACGCCTGACAATATTTGCTTTAAATATAATAAGAATAAACAGGTTAAGGTTATTTTTAAAAATAAAACTGAAATTATTTCGCTTGAGAACCTTAGTGAGTATTTATCTAAACAAAAGGATAAATCGCATATTGAAGCTATCCACTCGTTAGAACCGAATTTAGAGGATGTTTTTATTCAGTTGACAGGGAAACGGTTGGTGTGATAAATGAAATTAAACGTTTTTTCAGCAATAGCATATAAACAATTCAAAGATATTTTTAAAAACAAAACCATACTATTGCAGTTTCTTCTTTTTCCTCTTATTGCTATTCTAATGCTTGTGGTAGTGCCGGATGAAGAAATAAAGTCGTCAATTCCTATTATGTTTTCAACCATATTTATCGGTATGACTCCCTTATCCTGTATGGCTAGTATCATTGCAGAGGAAAAAGAAAAGAATACGTTAACTGCATTAAAATTCGCTTTTGTAAAATCCGTTGAATATTTATTAGGAATAGGAAGCGTAATTTTTTTAGCTTGTCTTGTTATTATACTTATCTTTTCATTAATGACAAATGGAGAAATATTAGTTAAAGTAAAGTTTTTTATTGTTTTATTGTTAGGGTTAATACCGTCAATGATTCTGGGCTCAGTATTAGGAATTTTATCTAAAAATCAAATGAGCGTAGCTTCCATTGTATCTCCCATTTCATTGATTGTTTCTTTGCTTCCTCTTTTTTCAACATTTAATGAAAATATCAGGATGATTTCACGCTTCATCTATACCCAGCAAATAAATGATTTATTAAATAATATTAATAATAAATTTGAAATTGAAAAAGTGCTTATAATAATGGGCAATGCGTTTATTTTTTTGATTTTATTTGCTGTAGTATATAAAAAGAAGGGATTAAAAGTGTAAGAATTATATGACGGCTCTATTCTTATATCAGCGCAGTGCAGCAGCACGCAGGAAAAAAATCCTTGACTTATTCTTTGGGGTTTGATAAAATAAACCTGTTATGTGTGCAGGTCAGATGCCGACATAGCTCAGGTGATTTACCTGTTCCTTGCTCACCTTGGGTGAGCCTTAAAGTCCAAAAGGAGGTGCTTATAATGGCAGTAGTAAGTTCTTATGAATCAGTCATGGTTATTTCAAATAAGCTTGGCGAAGAAGCTATCGCTCAGATGATTGAGAAGTTCAAGTCCTTGATTGAGCAGCACGCTACTCTCGAGAGCGTTGACGAGTGGGGCGCAAGGAGACTTGCATATCCCATCAACAAGGAGACAGAGGGCTACTATGTTCTCTTCAACTTCAAAGGCGCTGCTGAGTTCCCTGCGGAGCTTGACAGACGTTACAAGATCACCGACGGCGTTTTGCGTTCACTCATTGTAAAGAAAGATGAAGAGTAATTGAGCGTAAGATGCGGAAAGTGAGAGAGTATTATGAATAAAGTCATTTTAATGGGAAGACTTACAGCCGATCCGGAGTTAAAAACAACTCCAAACGGCATTTCGGTGACAAGCTTCAGTCTGGCGGTTGACAGAAATTATGTCAAGCAGGGCGGCGAGCGCAAGACCGACTTTATAAATGTTGTCGCATGGAGGCAGAGAGCGGAGTTCATTTGCAGGTATTTTACCAAGGGACAGCTCATTGCGCTGGACGGCTCTATAGAGACACGTCAGTATGTGGATAAAAACGGCAACAACCGCACGGCCTTCGAGGTTGTAGTGGAAAACGCCTACTTTACAGGCGACAGAAGAGGTATGCAGCAGGGCGGAGGATATCAGCAGCAAGGCGGATATCAGCAAAACTCCTACCAGCCGGCGGCTCCCGAGCCGATTCCGCAGGAGGATCCCAGCACTTATTCATCAGGCAGTGCAGGCGACTTTGAGGACATGCCTTTAGACGATGATCTTCCGTTTTAATTGATTTGAATTATGCGTAATTGTCATTTTACAGTAAAGGAGCGATAAAGAAATGGCTGACAGACCTGAGAGAGAAGTCCGCAGAGGCGGACGCAAGGGACGCAGAAAGGTATGCGCTTTCTGTGTAGACAAGGTAGAGGATATAGATTACAAGGATATCGCAAAGCTCCGCCGTTACCTTTCCGAGAGAGCTAAGATTCTCCCGAGAAGAGTTACAGGCACCTGCGCTTGCCACCAGAGAAAGCTCACAGTAGCTATCAAGCGTGCAAGACACCTCGCTTTGCTTCCCTACACAAGCGACTGATAATTATACTTCTCCCTGTGCCCTTTGGTACAGGGATTTTTTATCCCTACGTACCACTCACATCTATGGTATAAATTTGTGCCAATTAAGGGTTATCACCCTTTTATGACTTTAGCCTGCTTTTAGTTTATTTCCTTTTGAAAGAGAGTATTTCTTTTAACTGTTACCTATTTTGAGTATGTGCAATGCCAATCGCTTACTCAGGGGTGGATACCCAAAAAGAAAGACGCCCTTAATTGGTACAGAGCAAAGATAAAGCAGTACAGATGCACGTAGGACTAAAAGGCGCACTCGACGCTTCCACAGGCTGATTTAATTTCAAAGCGGGCTTTTCGACATGGCGGATAGCGTCGCAGCATTTGCGACTTTGGCGCAAACATCATTGTGCACAGCACAACTTCACTTTTGCCGCAGACAAAAGCTTCACGCCGCCTTTGGCGGCACTTCACCAGCAACGCCGCAGGCGTTGCCGAATCCGGGAGGGATTAACATGGCGCTTGACGGTGCGTTTTTAAGATATTTGGTAAATGAGCTTAACTCAAAGCTTGTCGGACTGAGGGTGGAGAAGATATTCCAGCCCAACCGAGACGAGCTTGTGATAGGCTTTAGGGGAATCAGTGGAGCTTATAAGCTTTTGATGTCCTCTAGGGCAAATTCGCCGAGGGTGAATATCACCTCCTATCCGCCCGAAAACCCCCAAACCCCGCCAATGCTCTGTATGCTTTTGAGGAAAAAGCTGACCGGAGCAAAACTCAGGGCAATCACTCAGCACGAGCTTGAGAGGGTGGTGCGCTTTGAGTTTGAGGCTACAGACGAGCTTGGGGATAAGATAGCATTATCGCTTATCTCCGAGATAATGGGAAAGTACAGCAATATTATATTTACAGACTCAGACGGAAAGATAATCGACTCGCTCAAGAGGGTGGACTTGACAATGTCCTCCCAAAGACAGGTTTTGCCCGGGCTTGATTATCATCTCCCCCCACCGCAAAATAAGCTCAATCCGCTAAACTCTGAGGCTGAGGAGATAATCGAGAGAATAAAATCCGTACAAAAGCCGATGAGCCTAAACAAAGCTCTGCTCCAAAGCGTGCAGGGCTTCTCCCCAATAGTGTGCAGGGAGATCGAGCACCTCACAGGGCGGGGAGCGTCGCTTACGACCAATGAACTCAGTGAGGAACTGCTTGGCAGGCTTAAATTTTTCCTCAAGAGGACTATAGCTGAGATTCGTGAGATTAAGGGTCAGCCGTGCATGGTTCAAAGTCTTGAGGGCAAGCCGATGGATTTTTCATTTATGAATATCCTCCAGTACGGCACGGCGGCGAAAACCGTAAATTATCAGGGCTACAGCGAGCTGCTCGACAGCTTTTACCTTGAAAGGGACAAGTCCGAGCGAATGAGGGTGAAAAGCCAGGATTTATTAAAGCTGCTGTCGAATATAACCGACAGGCTCACAAGGAAGATAAACACCCAAAGAGCCGAGCTTCAAAACAGCGAGGACAGGGAGAAGTACCGCATACAGGGCGATCTGCTTCAGGCGAATCTTTACAGGATGAATAAGGGAGATACCGAGATAGAGGTTGAAAATTTCTATGATGAAAGTCTCCCGAAGATAAAAATTGCGCTTAACCCCGCCTTAAGCCCTGCTCAAAACGTCCAGAAATACTACAAGGACTACCGCAAGGCTAAAAACGCTCAGCAATATCTCACGACTGAGATAGAAAAGGCGAAGCTGGAGCTTGTATATATCGAATCGGTGTTCGACAGTCTCTCACGAGCTGAAACAGAGAGGGAGCTTTCGGAGATAAAGCAGGAGCTTGCCGATAACGGATATGTAAAGAGAATCCGCACCAAGCAAAGCCCCAAGGGCGCGCTTCCTCCGCTGGAGTTTGAAACAAAGTCGGGGCTGAAAATCCTTGTCGGCAGGAACAATATTCAAAACGACAGGCTGACGCTGAAGCTTGCCAAGAATTACGACTTGTGGTTTCACACCAAGGATATCCCCGGCTCTCACACGATACTCTGTTCAAGCGGTCAAACCCCGGACGATGAGTCCATACTCTACGCCGCCTCGCTTGCGGCTTACCACAGCTCAGCCAGGGAGGCTGGCAAGGTGCCGGTGGATTACACGCTGATTAAGTACGTCAGCAAGCCCTCGGGCGCAAAGCCGGGAATGGTGATATACAAAAACCAAAAGACGCTTTTTGTAACCCCCTCGCTTGAGCAGGAGTGAGATTAAGCGGTCGAGGGTTTCGGTGAGTTACTCCTTGATACAGGCTTGACATAATTTGTGCTGGTTTGTATAATATTAATGAGGTAAGCTTGCGCTTACGAGCGGTATATCCTTGCCGTGCAAAATTGGGAGTTTTTAAAGATGGGAGCCCTACCATATAAAATAATTGGGAGTTTTTAAAGATGGGAACCCTACCATATAAAATAATTGGGGTTTTTAAAGATGGGAGCCCTACCTTGCAAATTAGGATTTTAAAGGCTGTGTTTCAGGACACAGCCTTTCTTTGTGACGAGAGGGAAGCGGTAATTTATGATGTATGTATTGGATTTTTATAGTATAGATTTAAAATATGTTCGCAGTCTGTCAAAGGCAGATGACAAGGTGATGTATATATCACCGCAAATCGGTAAAGAGATTCGACCATTTGTTGGAGTAGTAGTGTTGATGAACGGAAAAAAATACTGTATTCCGCTAACATCTCCAAAGGACAAATTTAAATCAAGGAAAAGCCAAGTGGATTTTATAAAAATATATGATGAGAAGTGTAAAAATTCTGACGGATGCCCAAAATTGATAGGAATACTTAATATAAACAATATGATTCCGGTTGATAGCTCAGTTGTAACAAAATTTGATTTAAAGCTGCATGGTAATGATGCTGTGCCCGTGAAAAAGCGCAAGGAATTAATGCAGAATCAACTGAGATGGTGTAGGAAAAATAGCGTTACGATTCAAAACAGGGCAAATAAAGTATATCGTCTCGTCACTCAATTACCCGAAAAGAATAGAAATCTCACTCGCCGCTGCTGTGATTTTAAAAAGCTCGAAAAGATTCTGGACAAATATCTTGAGAGTGGGCGGAATTAACGAGAAAAAAGTGATTACAGCTCTTGAAATTTGACTTTATATGTGCTACAATATCTAAGTTGTATTCTAGGAATTATACATTTACTTATCGAAAGGAGGAGAATTATGGGCGTTTTGGAATATGTACTCGGCGGCATTTTGCTGCTGTTCTCGATTGCTATTATCGTCGTAATTATTCTTCAGGAGAGTAAGCAGCAGGGTCTCGGCGTTATCACAGGCGGAGCCGACACCTTCTTCTCCAAGAATAAGGCGCGTTCGATAGATGCTTTTCTTGCCCGCTGGACAAAGGTGTTCGCACTTGTTTTTGTCGTTGTTGTTTTGGGGCTTAACGCAATAGCAAAGTTTTTCTAATTAAATCAGCATGATTTGGGGCTGTGCCGGGTTGCCCGGTGCGGCTCTTTTGTTTTTTGTGGTGTGGGGCGGAAGCCCGATAAAAATAAAAAACAGAGAGGTATATGAAATGGTAAAGGATAAAGAAAAGACAGAGGGTAAAACGGAGAATAGGGCAAAACGGCGAGGCGGCAGACTGAAAACGGCGTTGCTTGCCCTCCTTTGCTTTTTAATTGCGGTTGTTTTTGTGATGATGCCGATATTTACGATTTTTATATACGAGGATAATTTCGGCTCGAGGTTTGAAACCGCCGAATGGATGGAGTATTCCGTGAATGACTTTGATGGGTTGATGCTTGAGGAGTGCTCCTTCCCGTCGAACAACGGGCAGCTCCTTGCGGGATATAAATATTCCAAGGATGTTGAGCCGACAAAAGGCGTGGCTGTGCTTGCCCACGGATTCGGGGGAGGCGGACACAATACGTATATGGACATCGCCGACTATTTTACCTCCAACGGCTATCTGGTATTCGCCTATGACTGTACGGGAAACGATAAAAGCGAGGGCGACAGCGTAGAGGGCTTGCCGCAGGGCGTGATAGACCTTGATTATGCTCTGCGATACGTAAAACAGCTCCCTGAATATAAAGACCTGCCTATAGTGCTGTTCGGGCACAGCTGGGGAGGATATTCAGTCGGCAGTGTGCTCAACAGCCATCCCGATGTAGAGGCGGCGGTTTTGGTTGCCGGCTTTGACAAATCTACGGATTTGTTTGAACAACAGGGAGAATCAATGATAGGCGGCGGCATCAAGCTGTTTATGCCCTATGTTTCACTTTACGAGCGGTTTAAATTCGGCGAATACGCCGATTACAGCGCTGTTGACGGCTTTAATAATACGGACGCCGATATCATGGTGATACAAAGCAAGGACGATGCCACGGTTTTGCCGGAAAACGGGTATGATAAGTTCTTTGAGGTCTACGCAGACGACCCGCGATTTACCTTTCTTGAATATGAGGACAGGGGTCACAGCTACATATATTATTCTCAGGCGGCGAAAAGCTACAGGGAACAGCTAAATGAGGATTATACCGCCTATGTGGAGGAAAACGGCGGTGAATACAACGCCGAAATCAAAGCCGAATTTATGGAGAAATATTTGGATAAGAGCAAATGCTATGAGCTTGACTACGAGCTGATGGGGCGGATTTTGGAGCTTTATGATTCCTGCTGTGAGTGAAATAAGGAGGGCGAGATGGATTACAAAATACGTGAAATAAGGACATCGGAATATCCTCTGCTTGGCGATTTTTTGTACGAGGCTGTTTTTATTCCGGAAGGGACTTCGCCGCCGGACAAATCTATAGTCAGCCTGCCGGAGTTGCAGGTATATATCGAAAATTTTGGACAGAAAAAGGACGACCGTTGTCTGGTTGCGGAAGCGGACGGTAAGATAGTCGGAGCAGTCTGGGTCAGAGTGATGAATGATTACGGTCACGTTGACGATGAAACGCCCTCGCTTGCAATTTCATTATATAAAGAGTATAGAGGATGTGGAATCGGAACGGCGATGATGAAGGCTATGCTTTTTAAGCTTAAAGAAAGCGGCTATGAGCAAGTATCCCTCTCCGTTCAAAAAGCAAACTACGCCGTTAGGATGTATATGGCTCTGGGCTTTGAAGTTGTCGGGGAAAATGATGAGGAATACATTATGGTGAAATGTTTGAGCTGAGTAGATTGCAGCCTGAAATTTAATAACATACTTTTTACGAGTAAAAATATACTTAATACGCATAAATATGTCAACCCTATTGTTATAAGATTATTCTTGTTAAGTATATTTTAAGGGTGATGAAACGCAGTGAAAAGAATAGCCGAGCTGAGAAAGGAAAAAAACATCAGCCAGGTGTCTCTGGCGATGAAGGTGAACCTCTCGCAGAAGATGATAAGCGCATACGAAAACGGCAAGAGCGAGCCGAGCATAGCTACGCTTAAGAATATGGCTGATATATTTAATACCTCCGTTGACTATCTCATAGGCTACACCGATATCAGGCAGTCGCTTGATAAGCTTGTACAGTCAAATCTGACCGAGGACGAGTGCGTGCTGTTGAGCAAGTTCCGCACCTTAGACCGGAAACACAAATACATTGCGATAGGGATTATCCTTGGTTTGAGCCATGTGGAATAGCGCACCTTGTGGTGAAGCGAGGGCGGCGGAGCGCCGCCAGTGATATAGCGGCTGCGCCGCTGTGAAATCTGCGGCAAGCCGCAGGCGCAAAGGCTTCGCCGGTGATATCTCAGCTTGCGCTGAGGTGAAATCACGCCAAGGCGTGGTGAAATATTCGCCAAGGCGAATGTGAAATCGCACTGCGTGCGGTTATGGAAGCCGCAAAGCGGCTTAAATTTAAAGTGGTTTGTGCCGGGTTTGGGTTTATTGCTCGAGTTCGGCACAATTTTATAACGAGCAAAAAGTAATGGAAAGATAGAAAGTTTAGAATGGCACAGAGTTATACGAGAGCAGTGCAGGAGTACATGGGATGAAAGCGGCATTTGCCGCCGCTAAGGCGAATGTGATATCGCACTGGGTGCGGTTATGGAAGTGCCGAGGGCACTCTTATCCTATGTTCCGCTGCACTTCTTTCTTTTTATCCTGTGCCAATAAAAAGCATCCTGCTTTTTTGAGGTTTTCCCACCCTGAGTAATTAATTGGCGTCGCACAAGCGCAAAACGGGCAAAAGTGAAAAAAGGATAGTAAATCTAGAATGGCACAAATGTACACTAGAGCAGTGCAGGCGAACGTAGGATGAAAGCGGCATTTTCCGCCTTGCTTTTTTTGGGGAAATAGGGTAAACTACTTCTTAGCTTTATTACTGGAAGGATGATAAGATGATTACAGTAACTGATGTGAGCCTGAACTTCAGCGGGCAAAATCTGTTTTCGGATGTTAATTTGAAATTCACCCCCGGCAACTGCTACGGTATAATAGGCGCAAACGGCGCGGGAAAATCCACGTTTTTGAAGCTCCTTTCCGGCGAGCTTGAAACCTCCAAGGGAGAGATCACCATACCCGAGGGGGTCAGAATGTCAGTACTTAAGCAGGATCACTTTGCATTTGACTCCTACACCGTGCTCGATACGGTTATTTACGGCAATAAAAAGCTATATGATATAATGAAGGAAAAGGACGAGATATACGCAAAGCCGGATTTTTCCGACGAGGACGGCTTAAGAGCTTCGGAGCTTGAGGCGGAGTTTGCCGAGCTAAACGGCTGGGAGGCTGAAAGCGACAGCTCAAAGCTGATTCAGGGCTTGGGACTTTCTGAGGATTTGCTGTATTCGCAGATGAGCAGCCTGACGGGTAACGAGAAGGTAAAGGTGCTGCTTGCTCAGGCTCTTTTCGGCAATCCGGATATTATATTAATGGACGAGCCGACCAATAACCTCGACGTAATGGCGATAAACTGGCTCGAGGACTTTCTGCTCGACTACGAGGGCACGGTTATCGTCGTGAGCCACGACAGGCATTTTCTCAATACCGTGTGCACCCATATTGTCGATGTGGACTACGGAAAGATAAAGATGTATGTGGGCAACTATGAGTTCTGGTACGAGTCAAGCCAGATGGTGCAGGCTATGATGAAACAGCAGAACAAGAAAAACGAGGAGAAGATCAAGGAGCTGCAAAGCTTTATCCAGCGATTCTCTGCTAATAAATCGAAGTCAAGGCAGGCTACAAGCCGCAAAAAGCTGCTTGAAAAGCTCACCGTAGAGGAGATGCCAGCCTCCTCCCGCCGCTATCCCTTCGTCGGCTTTACACAGGACAGAGAGGTTGGCAAGGAGATACTTACGGTCGAGGGGCTTTCAAAGACCGTGGACGGCGTTAAGGTGCTAGACGATGTTTCCTTCAGGGTTGAAAGAGGAAACAAAATCGCCTTTTTGAGCGACAACGAAATCGCCATAACCACCTTGTTTGAAATTTTGATGGAGAATATCGAGCCGGACGAGGGCAGCTTCAAATGGGGCGTCAGCACCAGCCGCTCGTACTTCCCGCATGACAATACAAAGTTTTTCGAGGGCTGCGACAAGAATATTCTGGAGTGGCTTTCGGATTATAATCAGAGCAACGACCGTACCGAGACCTATCTCAGGGGATTTTTGGGCAGGATGCTGTTTTCGGGCGAGGATGTTTTCAAGCCTGTGAATGTTCTCTCGGGAGGAGAGAAGGTAAGGTGTATGCTCGCAAGAATGATGATGTTCGGCTCGAACGTGCTTATTTTAGATCAGCCGACCAACCACCTGGATCTTGAGAGCATTACGGCGGTGAATAACGGGCTTGTTAAATTCCCGGGTATAGTGCTGTTTACCTCGCACGACCATGAGTTTATCTCGACTGTTGCCAACAGAATTATATTTATTGAGGAGCACGGTATCAGAGACATTACTCAAAGCTACGACGAGTACCTGGAGCGCCTTGCACCACAGGGGGCGGCTAAGCCGCTGTGAAATCACGCCAAGGCGCAGGGGCTGCGCCGGTGATATCTCAGCTTGCGCTGAGGCGAGGGCGGCGGCTTCGCACAGGATGAAAACGAGCATAGTTAAAAGGATTACTCTGTAGAAAAAGGATTGAGACTGCCAGCGTGAAAAAAGCTACGGAAGGATTGAAATGTTAGAATGGCACAAATTCACGCTAGAGCAGTGCAGTAGCACGTAGGGATAAAAAGCGGCATTTGCCGCCGCACTTGACAATGATAATGGCGTGTGATATAATTCGCTCATAAGTTGATATTTGATTGAAAGGATACTAATTTTTGATGGACGAATCAGACGGCGGAGACGACAACCGAAACAGCTTCTGCGTTTTGACCGCTCACTGCGTAAACATAAAGCTAATATTTAAGCACAGCCCGCAGCCTTAGCTGCGCAGGGCTGTGCTTTTGTGCGCTTATGACGCACTTAAACAATCAAATTGACAATAAACTCAATACATACTGGAGGTATAAATATTGATCGAATCAATCGTTTTTCCATTGATACTACAAGTTGTACTTATAGCGTTAAATGCCGTATTTGCCTGCGCCGAGCTTGCGGTCATCTCGGTGAACGACAACAAGCTCGCTAAGATGATGGCGGAAGGTAACAAAAAGGCTATCCGCCTCGGCAGGCTCACAAGCAAGCCGGCTCAGTTTCTGGCGACAATTCAGGTAGCCATCACTCTCTCGGGATTTCTCGGCAGCGCCTTCGCCGCCGACAACTTTGCAGGACTTTTGGTTGACTGGCTGCTCAGTCTTGGCGTAGGCATATCGAGGTCAACCCTCAATTCAATTTCCCTAATTGTAATAACCCTCATTCTCTCCTACTTTACCCTTGTTTTCGGAGAGCTTGTTCCCAAGCGTATCGCAATGAAAAAGGCAGAATCGCTGGCTTTGGGTATGTCAGGAATGATAACTGTTATATCAAAGCTCTTTGCGCCGATAGTCTGGCTGCTTACCGTCTCAACCAACGGAGTGTTAAGACTTTTGAGGATAGACCCCAGCGCTGAGGAGGACGAGGTCAGCGAGGAGGAAATCCGCATGATGGTTGACGTCGGCAACCAAAAGGGCGTGATAGACGAGGACGAAAAGCTCATGATTCAAAATGTGTTTGAGTTTGACGACCTCACTGTCGGCGAAATCGCCACTCACCGCACTGAGATGGTTATTTTGAAGGCTGAGCAAGCAATGGAAAAGTGGGATAAGATAATCAGAGAAAACCGCCACAGCGTTTTCCCAATTTGTGACGGCTCGGTCGATAATATAATAGGAGCGCTTTACACAAGGGATTACTTCCGACTGACGGATAAAAGCCGTGAAAACGTGATGAAGCAGGCTGTTCGCCCGGTATATTTCGTGCCCAAGAGGGTCAAGGCGGACGTGCTCTTCCAGCAAATGCAGCAGTCCCGTAACCACTTCTCCGTGGTTTTGGACGACTACGGCGGCGTTTTGGGTATAGTCACCATGAGCGATCTTTTGGAGCAGCTCGTCGGCGACCTGAACGATGGAGAGGCAGAGCCGCTCGAGATAGAGAAGATGAGCGAGGGCGCATGGAAAATCGAGGGTACCGCCTACCTCGACGAGGTAGCACGCGAGCTGGGAGTTTCACTGCCCGAGGAGGAGTATGATACATTTGGCGGCTATGTTTTCGGAGAGTATGGTACTATACCCGACGACGGTACGCAAATCCAGCTCGAGACCAACGATTTATCAATTCACGTCACCTCTATTAAGGATCATCGCATGGAGAGCGCGGTGGTTACGGTAAAACCAAAGGAAGATAAGCAGGAAAAGCCGGACAAAGAAAAAGAATAACCAAGTAGGCAATGTCCCCCCGCCTGTGTAGGCGGAGGGGGCATTCAGTCTTTCGGGGAGGTTTATCCCCCAACCCTGAGGAGCAAAGCTCCCCTGCGACGGTTGCAATCGTCGCAGACGTGGTCAAACGAGCTTGTCACGCAGACGAAGATTTAAATTTTCGCCGACAGCTGATTTTTGGCTGTCAACCTTTTGCTTTTTAAAGTTGTACATCTAATTTGAAAATCACTTCAATGCTTGACAAAAATGCCGGTCAATATTAAAATTCAATTAATTATTTTTATTTAATCAAGGAAAGGAAGGTTATAATGAAATTTTTAAAGGGCAAGAAGCTGTTGAGCTTAACTCTTGCCGGTATGCTTCTGGCGACCGCAGCGCCGTTTGCTGCTGCTGCGACAGAGGGTGAAAGCGACACTACGATAAGAATCGTACACACCAACGATATCCACGGCTATTACAAGTCAACCGACAGAGGGCAGATTGGCTTTGACGGGCTTAAAACCGTAATTGACGAGCAGGACGCCGATTTGGTGCTTGACATAGGCGACACCTTCCACGGTCAGGCATTTGCGACAGTGGAGGAGGGCATGAGCATAGCAAGGCTTATGGACGAGTGCGGCTATGACGCAATGACCCCCGGAAATCACGACTGGACCTACACGGCTGAAAGGCTCAAGGAGCTTGAAGATCAAAGCAGCTTCAAGATTCTGGCTGCAAACGTGGTAAACGACGACGGCAGTCTCTACTTTGATTCGCCCTATCTTGTTAAAGACGTAGTAGCCGACGACGGAACTCAGCTCAAGGTGGGAGTGGTAGGAGCTATAGACGATAAATTCTACACCTCCACAGTTCCGAGCAATGTCGAGGGGCTTCAGTTTACCGAGGAAGCCGCAAAGGTCACCGAGATGGCTCAGACCCTGCGCAACGATGAAAACTGCGATATAGTAATAGCAATCACCCACCAGAGCGACTGCGAGGGCTTTGTCAATAATATCAGCGGTGTTGACGCTGTAATCGCAGGACATGAGCATGTTTTGATTGACACTGTATATCAGGACAGCGAGGGCAAGGACGTGCCCTTGGTAGAGGCAAATTACTATTTTTACAATGTAGGCGTGTTAAGCCTTAATTATGATACTCAAACGGGTACGGTAACAGCGGACGAGACCTTCCTATCATCTGGGGATACATCAGGTAAAGAGGACGCTGAGGTAGCTTCTGTAATAAGTGGCATTGAGCAGGAGGAGCAGTCGGTACTTTCAGAGCTTGTCGGCACAAGCAGTAAGGATTATCCCTATTCATGGGAGGAGATCCGCATTTCCGAGCAGGAAATCGGCAGAATCGTGACCGCTTCATATCTCGACTGGACAGGAGCCGACGTTGCGTTTGAAAACGCAGGAGGAGTCAGAGCCGGAATTTCGCAGGGCGATGTGACCTACGGCGATTTGATAAGCATCTCTCCCTACGGAAACGTACTGGTTACCAAGGAGCTAACAGGACAGCAGATAATAGATATTCTCGAGTATTCTCTGGAAATCAGCCGCCAGTGCGACGAAATATACACATTGCAGAAGGAGGCTGTGAAGGCAGGAGAGGACCCGTACCAGTACTCCTGGCCGGAGTACAGCGGTTCGGTTCTTCAAACAAGCGGAATACAGGCTAATTACGATCTCAGCCAGCCCGAGGGCAGCAAGCTCAGCGATGTAAAAATCGGCGGAGAGCCTATTGAGCTTGACAAGGTTTACACTGTAGCTATGAACAACTATGTTTCCGATGATACCGAATACCCGCATATCTCGACTACCGAGCTTAAAAGCGAGTACGGCACCTGCGAGGAGGCGCTCCACCGCTATATAGGCAAGGGAAGCTTTGAGCAGGCGGCAGCCACTCAGGGACTTGTGCCGGTATCTGCCGAGGATCCGACAGACCCGAGCGAGCCTACAGAGCCTGCCACACAGCCGGAAACAGAGCCGACTACTGAGGAGACTACTCCTACTGAAGCAACAGGCGATACAAGTGCAACAGGGGCAACGGAAGCTGCCTCAACCCCGAAGGACGTTACTGCTCCTACGGGCACTACAAGCACTTCGGGCAAGGTAGCCACAGGCGACAGCGCAAACGTGACAATGCTCTTGCTCGTACTTGCCGCCGCTGCCGGAATAGTGGTGTTTGCACGCAGGAAAGGCAACGCCTAAAGCGGCGCAGGGCTTCGCAGTGATATAGCGGCTTTGCCGCTGTGATATCTGCGGCAAGCCGCAGGCGCAAAGGCTGCGCCAGTGATATCTCAGCATACGCTGAGGTGAAATCACGCCAAAGGCGTGGTGAAATATTCTCCGTTGGCGAATGTGAAATCGCAGCTGCGCTGCGGTTGTGGAAGCCGCAAGCGGCTTGAATTTGAAGTAGTTTGTGCGAGACTTGGGGTTAGTTTCCAGGGTCTCGCACAATTTTATAACGAGTGAAAGTGACGGAAAGAAAGAGAGTTTAGATTGGCACAGATTTATACTGGAGCAGTGCAGACGAACGTAGGGTGGAAGTGCCTTCGGCACCGGCATTTGCCGCCGCCAAGGCGAATGTGATATCGCACTTCGTGCGGTTGTGGAACACTTCGTGTTAAAATTAAAGTAGTTTGTGCGAGACTTAGAGTTAGTTCCCCGGGTCTCGCACAATTTTATAACGAGCGAAAAGTAATGGAAGGATAGAGAGTTTAGAATGGCACAGATTTATACTGGAGCAGTGCAGACGAACGTAGGATGAAAGTGACATTTGTCACCGCTTACTTAAACAGCTTATTTTCAAGCCGGGAGATATCCCGGCGCTTTTTTTTCTCGCTGGCTTTGTCAAGGCTTATATCAATCACACTTCCCTCCTTAGCTCCCTCGGGTAGAAGCCCTGTAGGCAGATTAAAGTGAGAGCCGTTTTCAAGCTCGACTACTGCAAAGCCGCCCTCTATCCTGTCGATTATTACCTTCATTGCTCGCCCTCCTCAGGCATACAGCTTCCGCAGGGCTTGTAGCCCTGTGAGATAAGCTTGTCAAGGCTCTCGCTTGAGTATGCACGGTTTTTCTCGGCTATGTTTTTCGCTTGGGAGCAGTCGGGGCGGTGGATGCGCTTGCTGTTGGTGTTTAAAATCCAGCTATACTCCGAGATAGAGGCTTCGGCGGAGTCTGCGCCCGGCTCTGCGCCGTTGGTGTTCGTGGCTTCGCCTGCTTCCTCTCCGGAATTTTCGTCTGTGCCTGAATCCGAGCCTACGCCAATACCTGAGCCCTCGCTCCCTGTGCCTGAAGCTGAGCTTTCGCCGTCGGTATTTAAAGCCGTACCTTTGTCCGTGCCTGAGCTTTCACCAGCGCCTGAGCTTTCGCCGCCGACGCTGAGAGTGCTGCCGTCGCTTTCGGCTACTATGTTTCCAACGTCCTTAGTCATCAGCACCTCGGCTCCGCTTTCCTCCCAGCGGCTTATAACGGACTGCGAGGGGAGGTTGTACTCGTTGTCCTCGGCTACGGACACGGCGGCGTACTGTGCTCCGACACGATTTACAAACTCGCTTGACGATGAGGTCTCGCTGCCGTGGTGACCGACCTTGATAAAATCTGCGCTTACGTCGGCGGTTATCTCGTTTTCGCTCTCGGTTTCGGCATCGCCCATGAATAAAAAGCTTGTATTGCCGAAGCTCAATTTTATCACCGCCGAGTAATTATTAAGCTCCGAGTAGGAGTCGGAGCAGGGTGCGATAATCTCTGCGCTGAGCTCGACCTCGTCAATTATATCCACGCCAGATTTGGCGGTGGTTATCTCAAGCCCCTTTTCGTCTATCAGCTCGAGGGTTTTTTCGTAGGTGTAGGTGTCGTGTTCGACCCTCGGCATAAAAATTTCGCCGATTTCAAGGCTGTTTATAACCTCCCTCATGCCGCCTATGTGGTCGGAGTGTGGGTGAGTGCCGACGAGGTAGTCTATTTTGTCATAGCCGTGCGAGCTTATATAGTCAACCACCGTTTCCGCCGCCTCGCTCTCGCCTGCGTCTATCAGCATACAGCGGGAGTCTGTAAGCTCAATGAATATCGAGTCAGCCATTCCCACGTCCAGCACAGTTATCCTGACACTGTTTTGCGCACTCTGATTGACCTGCCCTCCGCTTTGCATGGAGCAGGAGCAAAGTATAAGGCAGAGCAAGACAGCCAGCGGCTTAAAAAGTCTGAAGATTTGTTTTTTCATAATCCGCACCTCCGTGTATTGCACATTATAACCCGAGAGGGAGAGAGGGTCAAGCGCCGCCCCTGCGCCGTGTGATATCGCTACTGCGTTGCGGTGAAATCTGCGGCTTTGCCGCAGGTGAAATATTCGCCTTGGCGAATATTTCACCACGTCTTGGCGTGATATCACATCAGCGTAGCTGATATTTCACTGCGGCTTGCCGCCAGGTTGAAAAAAAGAATAATATGATATATTATAAAATGTAAGGGAACAGTGGCGGTTGTTTTGACACCCCGATGAAAGGGGGTGTATATGTAATTATGACCAGCACAATGTGTTTAATTGCATTTGCTATTGTTTTGGTAGCAATGTGTGAAGTTATAAGAAACATAAAGAAATAACCGCCCTGTCTGCCAACAGAGCGGTTAAATAAAAATTAATCAGCTTTGCAGAACAGCCAAAGCCGTTCCCTTACACTATTATATTACCACCCGTCGGGTGGTTTGTCAACAGAATATAGCGGTTAAGCTATGAAATCTGATATCTCGCTTTGAGTATGTGCCGGGTTTGAGTTTATTACTCGAATCCGGCACCTTTTTTAAACGAGCGAATATAATAACCGACAAGAGGTTTGTCGAGAATCAAAATTAAAACTCACTATCTGACTACTTTAAATTCAAATCGCTTGGCGTTTTCCTTTACTGCGCCCTTGGCGCAATTTCACATTTGCGCCCCAAATATTTCACTTGCGCTTTAGCGCAAATTTCACTGCCCGACAGAGCAATTTCACTGCGGCAAAGCCGCTTTCCTGCTTTATACAAAATCTAAAAATTTCTTGCTTAAAATACAAAACTATTGTATAATAACTTCAACACGGAAGAGCCAGCTCTCCGTCTTTATTTAATAAATTAACAGAGGTGTTTCCAATGTCCGGGTTTTATGATGAAAAATGGGAATGTATGTCCCGAGACGAAATGACCGAGGTTCAGTCTCGGCGGCTTGTAAAAATGGTTGAACGGTGCTATAACAATGTTCCTTTATATAAGGAAAGGCTTGATAAGGCTGGGATTCAGCCCGGGGATATCAAGTCGATAGAGGATTTGGGCAAGCTCCCGTTTACCTATAAAAGCGATTTGAGAGATACATACCCCTTCGGAATGTTCGCAGTGCCTAAGGAGGAGCTGATAAGGATTCACGCTTCCTCGGGCACAACGGGGAAGCAAACGGTTGTCGGCTACACAGGGCACGATATAGATATCTGGGCGCAAAGCTGTGCCCGAGGACTGGTGTCCATCGGCGGCAGCCGCTCAGATTATGTCCATGTGTCCTACGGCTACGGGCTGTTTACAGGAGGCTTGGGGCTTCACTACGGAGCGGAGAAGCTCGGCGCTACCGCCATACCCGTGTCCTCGGGAAATACGAAAAGACAGGTGCAGATTTTGCAGGACTACGGTTCGGACATTATCTGCTGTACTCCCTCGTACGCTATGTTTATAGGCGAGACTGTGAGGGATATGGGAATTGACCCAAAGACTTTAAAGCTCAGAGCAGGCTACTTCGGCGCTGAGGCTTGGACGGAGAATATGCGCCGCGAGCTTGAAAAGATACTCGATATAAAGGCATACGACATCTACGGACTTTCCGAAATAGCCGGACCCGGAGTTGCCTTTGAGTGTGAGTGCCAGACGGGTATGCACATAAACGAGGACTGGTTCTACCCGGAAATCATAGACCCCGAGACAGGCGAGGTGCTGCCCGACGGCGAGTACGGAGAGCTGGTGTTTACCTGTATCGGTAAGGAGGCTCTGCCGCTTATCAGGTACAGAACCAGGGATATAAGCTGCCTGACAAGGGAAAAATGCGAGTGCGGCAGGACGCTGGTAAAAATGGCGAAGCCCAAGGGCAGGACTGACGATATGCTGATTATCAGAGGAATCAATGTGTTCCCGTCTCAGGTCGAGCACGTGCTGCTCTCGCTTAAAATGGATCCCAATTACTTAATAGTGGTTGACAGGGTCGGCAACCTCGACACAATGGAGGTTCAGGTGGAGATGCCTCCCGAAGATTTCTCCGACACCGTGCGCAACCTTGAGAGCCTTGAGCATAAGATTGCTTCGGCGTTGCAGTCAACGCTCAATATCAGTGCAAAGGTAAGGCTTGTTGAGCCTAAGAGCCTGCCTCGCTCCGAAGGCAAGGCTGTAAGAGTAATCGACAAAAGAAAGCTTTGATAGGAGGATAAATATGATACAGCAAATATCTGTTTTTATCGAAAATAAAAAGGGAAGACTTGCCTTTATAACCGAGGTTCTCGCAAAGGCGGGGGTGGATATCCGAGCCATGTCGGTGGCTGACACCAGCGACTTCGGTATTTTGCGATTAATAGTCGATAACCCCGACAAGGCAGTAGAGGCGTTCAGAAACGAAAACATGGCGGTGTCTCTCACCGATGTGCTTGCAGTAGGGGTAAATGACACTCCGGGCGGACTAGCGGCGGCTACTAATGCGCTGTGGAGCAACGGAATCAGCGTGGAGTATGCCTACGCCTTTATAAGCCAGAAAGACGGCACTGCTTTTGTAATACTGCGTGTGGACGATAACGACAAGGCTGTAAAGGTGCTTAAGGATAACGGAATCATCCTGCTCACCGAGGAGGAGATAATGGCGATGTCAAACCCCCAAGGGCAGCAACCGTAGAACGGTTGCAGTGATATCGCACCTAGCGGTGCGGTGAAATCTGCGGCAAGCCGCAGGTGAAATATTCGCCGATGGCGAATGTGATATCGTGCCAAAGGCACGGTTGTGGAAGCCGCAAGCGGCTTGAATTTAAAGTAGTTTGTGCGAGACTTAGGGTTAGTTCCCCGGGTCTCGCACAGGCTTATAACGAGCGAATATAATAACCGACAAGAGTTTTGTCGAGAATCAAAATAAAAATTCACTATCTAGCTATTTTAAAACGAGCAAAGAGTAAAATCGGGTAATAGTTAAAAGACCTGCTCCTGTGAAAAAAGAGCAGGTCTTTTAACGTGAAAGAAGTCAAAAAAGGACACAGGCTATTTATTGGCACAAAGTTATACGAGCGCAGTGCAGTTGAACGTAGGACGAAAAAATTATTTGAGCTTTTCTCTGATTATAGCCATAATCTTTTTTTCTCTACGGCTCACCTGTACTTGAGTCATGTTCAGCCGCTTAGCCGTCTCGGTCTGGGTTTTGTTTTTAAAATACCGCAGCGAGATAAGCTCTCTGTCCCTTTGCTCAAGTTCACCTATCGCCTGTCTCAGCGACAGAAGCTCAATGAGCTTTTCATCCTGCGGCGGGGTGGGCAGGTCTATTTCCCTGCCGTCCTCGTCGCCGCTCGAGAGCGAAAGCACGGTTACGCTCGAGTCGATTGCCTGAGCTATCAGCTCCTCGCTTTCCCCGGTGATTTCGGCAAGCTCCGTTATCGTCGGGCTTCTGCCCGATTCGTTGTTTAGCTGCTGACGTATTTTATTGATTTTCAGCGAAAGCTCCTTGAGCCGTCGGCTCACCTTGACCGCCCCTCCGGTTCTGAAAAGCCCTCTGATTTCACCGAGAATAACGGGCACGGCGTAGGTTGAAAATTTATATCCCAGACTTTTGTCAAATCGGTCATATGCCTTTAGCAGTCCGATACACCCTGCCGAGTACAAATCCTCGTACTCTATCCCACGTCCTCGAAATTTGGCGGCGCAGCAGTGTACAAGCCCGAGATTTTCAGAGATAAAGCGGTCTCTCTCAGTCATTGTGGCTCAGCTGCTTGGTCATGGTTACGGTGG
The DNA here is from genome assembly GCA_946500295.1 of uncultured Clostridia bacterium. Classification (GTDB taxonomy): domain Bacteria; phylum Bacillota; class Clostridia; order Oscillospirales; family Acutalibacteraceae; genus UBA7067. The sequence goes on from CAMMVF010000017.1 coordinate 34,137, forward strand.
TGCCGCGTCCGGGGCGAGAGCTCACCCTGAGCTTGTCCGTAAAGCTCTGCATTACTGCAAACCCCAGTCCGGCTCGCTCTTCTCCGCCGGTTGTGAACATCGGCTCCATAGCCTGCTTGATGTCGGGAATACCGCAGCCCCTGTCTCTGACACTTACGGTAAATATCCTACCCTCTAATACCTTGGCGGTTATGTATATCATTCCCTCGCCATCGGGGTAGGCGTGAACAATGCAGTTTGTCACCGCCTCGGACACCGCCGTCTTTATGTCTGCAAGCTCTGCAACAGTCGGGTCGAGCTGCATTAAAAAAGAAGCGACCGCCCCTCTGGCAAAGCCCTCGTTTATGCTCTTGCTTTTAAAGCTCAATTTCATCTCGTTAAGCGCTTTCATTATTTCCTCTGTCCTTTCCCTTGTACTCCAGCACTCCCAGAGCGCCTATTCCAGAAAGCTCAATCAGCCGCTTTAAATGCGGAGGAACATTCGACACTCTGATATAACCCCCGAGCAGCTGCATAAGCCTGTATCTGCCCATGATAAGCCCGATGGCGCTGCTGTCCATAAACTGAACATGGGAAAAATCCAGCACCAAGGTGTTCGGGTGCTGCCTTTCCGCTTCGCCGTCAATTCTTCGTCTCATCTCTCTGGCGCTGTGGTGGTCGATTTCTCCGTACAAGTACGCCCTTAGCTCCCCCTGAAAGGAGCTGAAATTTACATTCATTTGTATTCCTCTCTTCCTATTAATCCGGGTAAAACAAAAAGGATGAAGTCCATCACGAAAAATGATACTTCATCCTTATAAATTTTTTTATCGAATTAAGTTGCCTGATTTAATTTTATTTCAGAGTGTTTAAAATTATATTTCTAAGCTCGGAGGCGAGGTAGAGTGAGCCGCATACAAGCGCCGCGCCGCCGCTTGCCTTTGCGTCATTGATAGCCCTTTGTACTGCCGAATTTTTATCAGGGCAGATTTCGGTTTCCTTGAAATATTTGTCGGCTATCCTCTTTAATTCATCTGCGCTCATTGCGCGGGGGCTGTCAATTTCGACGAGGTAAACCTTTTCAAACATCCCCTCAAGATGTACCATAGCCTCACCCACAGCCTTGTCCTTGAGCATACTCATAATGCAGAAAATCCTTTTATCTCCGAGGTATTCTCTGAGAGATTTTGACAGCGACTCAAGCCCAGAGGGGTTGTGAGCGCCATCCAAAATTATCAGCGGCTCTCGGCTCAAAAGCTCCAGCCTTGCGGGAATGAAGGCTTTTTTCAGCCCCTGCTTCACAGCCGTATCCGTAATATTAAAGCCCGCCGCTTTAAGCGGAGTAAGAGCTTCTAAAGCTGTGCAGGCGTTTTTTACTTGGTGAACGCCCGAAAGGGAGATCTCGTATTCCTTATCACGATAGACAAATTTACTTCCCTCAATAGTGCTGCCGGTTACCTTGCACTGCTCCATATCGACGGTTATTATCTCGTTGCAGCGCCTTATTGCTGTTGAGATAATAACGTCGTTCACCTCAGACTGCTGCGGACAGAACACCGTTGTGCCGCCGTGCTTTATTATTCCGGCTTTCTCGCCGGCGATAAGCTCAAGACTGTCTCCGAGTACTGCGGTGTGGTCAAGGCTGATTGAGGTTATTACCGAGGCGATGGGGGAGGATATGACATTTGTCGAATCAAACCGACCTCCAAGTCCGGTCTCTAATACAACAATATCGCAGTTCTGCCTTGAAAAATATTCAAACCCCAGGGCGGTAACGCACTCAAACTCTGTTATCGGCAGTTCCTGAGACTGCATCTCCTCGATAAGCGGGAAGATTTCATCTATTATATCCGCAACGGTCTGTTTGGGAATCATCTCTCCGTTTATGCTTATTCTGTCGCAAAATTCTATGATATACGGCGAGGTAAACAGCCCGACCTTGTAGCCGCTTTGACGCAGTGTTTCCGCCAGCATCGTGCATACAGAGCCCTTGCCGTTTGTCCCCGCAACGTGAATATATCTGCATTTTCTTTCGGGATTCCCCATTTTGTCGAGCAACAGCTGGATTCTCTCAAGCCCCGGCATTGACCCGAAGCGCTCAAGAGAGGAGACCTTCTCCATTGCCTGTGTAAATTCCATAATTTAACCTCCGATTTGCTTTTCTTCGGCGATCAGCTTGTACAGCTCGCCTCTCTTGTGCCCGGTCAGCTTTGCCGCTTTTTTGCAGGCTTGAGCCGGGGAGTCGCCACCGTTGATATATTCTCGGGCTGTCTCAAGAGCTTGCTTAAGGGTGTAGGTCTCGGCAGGCTTTTCCTGCGCCCCCTGTATTACCAGCACAATCTCGCCCTTTAATCCGCCGTCGGCATAATCCTGCGCCGCCTGCTTCAAGGTGGTGTGAATAACCTCCTCGTGGATTTTGGTAAGCTCCCTGACTATCGAAAGCTGTCTGTCGCCGAGGGCGTTATATAAATCGACAAGGGTAGCGGCGAGCTTGTGGGGAGCTTCATAAAATACCATGGTTCTCCTCTCGTCCGCTATTTCCTGAAGATGCTCCCGACGGCTTTTTTTGTTCATGCTCAAAAAGCCCTCAAAGGTAAATCTGCCCGTCGGCAAGGCGGAAATTGCCAGCGCCGTCACCACTGCGCTCGGTCCCGGTACGGCTACGGTTTTTATCCCGTTTTCACGGCACTGCCTTACAAGCTCCTCCCCGGGGTCGGAGATAGCGGGCATACCCGCGTCTGTCACAAGGGCGCAGTCCTCTCCCGAGAGTATTCTCGCGCAGATTATCTTTCCCCGCTCCGCCTTGTTGTGCTCGTGGTAACTGACAAGCGGTTTTTTTATATTGAAGTGGTTTAACAGCTTTACGCTGACCCTCGTATCCTCTGCGGCGATAAAATCCACATTCTTCAGTGTATCTACAGCCCTCGGTGACATATCCCCGAGATTTCCGATAGGCGTTCCCACAACATAAAGTACACCCATAAGCGTCCTCCTTAAATATGACCTGTCTTATAATCTCCGTAGATTTCCAGCATCTCGCTGGAAAATCCGCCGTCATCGCCCTCGATAAAGAGCGTAGGCTCTATTATAAGGCCTCCGGGCTTTGCGCCCCGCTTTCCCTCAATTAAAAACAGCTTAGGAGGCTTTGAGGGGCGCTGCTGTACGGTGCGAAGTCTTTTTGGCTCTATACCAAAACTCCTCATGGAGGCTATCACGTCGCAAAGCCGCTCGGGTCGCTGGCAAATGCACAGCCGTCCTCCAAAGCGCAGAAGCCTTGAGGCGCAGCGGCAAACGTCGTCAATAGTGCAGCTTTCCTCGTGCCGTGCGAGCTTGCGCCCGTGCGAGGGGTTTAAAATCCCGCTGCCCATGAGCTTGTACGGGGGATTGCAGGCGACCAGGTCAAAGGAAGCCGGTGTCAGCATATCGAGAGAGCGCAGGTCTGCGTTTATGACCTCGATTTTATCCTCGAGTGAGTTGTGCTCCACACTCCGCCTAATCATATCGGCGCCGTCCGCTTGAAGCTCTACGGCGCAAACCGACTTTGGAGGCTTTTCTCTGCACCATATAAGCGGGATTGTCCCGCAGCCGCTGCCCAGCTCGCAGGCGCTTTCCCACGGCTTGGGCTTGGAAAAATCGGCGAGTAAAATCGTATCGGTCGTTATGCGGTGAACGTCTGAGACGATTACCTGCAGCCCACCACCGAGCGGCTCGAAATGCTCGCACTCATTTAGATTTATCTCCATATATTTACCTCTGTTCAATTCAGCGCAATGCTTAAATTGTCTAAATTCTTGTACATCAGACTTATATAGTCTTCTCCTGCGTCCATCTCATCCTTGGTGAGGTTGTGGCAGGAGTGAAACAGCAGTTTTTCGGCGTTTGTACTCTCCGAAATGGTATCGGCTACCTTTTGGTTAGACATCTCAACATAAAATACCACAGGGATATCGTCCTCGTTTACACGCTCTATAAGCTCGGCTATTTTTGCGGCGCTCGGCTCTGTTTGAGTGCTGCACCCGGGAAATGCGGCGTAGTAGGCGAGCCCGTATTCCTCGGCAAAGTATTTAAAAGGAAAGCGGTCGGCGAAGATTATCTCTTTTCTCTCGGCGTTGTTCACCGTCTCGGCAATGGCGGAATCAAGCTCCCCGAGCTTTTGTATATATTCATTATACGCCTGCTCGTAAGCATCGGAGTTTTCGCTGTCGAGCCTGCACAGCTCGTCCTTTATAGCTGTGCAGATATCAATGCAGATTTTTGGCGAGGTCCAGATGTGTTCGTCGTATCCTGCCTCGTCGCCCTCGTGGTTGTGACCCTCACTCTCGTCGTGATCCTCCTCAAGCAGGGCGCCTGCGCAGTCGAGCATCTTTAATGCGGTGAAGTTGCCGTCTGACGAGTCGATCACGCTGTCAACCCAAGTCTCGGATTCGCCGCCGTTGTATATGAAAAAATCACATTCTTCAATAGTAACCATATCCTTCGGGGTGGGCTCGTAGGAGTGAGCCTCCACTCCCGGGGACAGCAGCAACGACACCTCGGCGTTGTCTCCGGCTATATTTCTCGCAAAGTCGTAAGCGGGAAATAGAGTTGTAACTATGCTCAGTCCATCGCCGCCGTCGGCTTGTCCGTCGTCGGAGCAGCCCGTAAAGCACCCGAGCAAGAGGCTCAGCGTACAGATCAGTGAGAGGGTGATTTTAATTATCTTTTTCATTTCTCCAATCCTTTCGGTTCATTATTTTATTACTATTTAAAAGTAAGTTTGGAAATCATATTAGTCTCCGCTTACCGGATATCATAACATAAAATCGAGGAAAATAACAGCCTGTTAATAAAGAAAGTTCTTACCCCGCTTGTGTTTACAGATGATTCATATACTGATGATTGACATTAAAAATTTTCAGAGTTATAATATAGTTTGCGATAGAACTGTTCGCTGTCGAACAAAATAGGAGAAGATGTGATAATGGATAAATTTGTCGAACGTGACGAAGAACAAGCGGTTGGACGGGAAATACGAATTTTGTCTAATCTGCTTGCAAGGGAGTTTCACTCAGAAATGTCAGCTTTGGGTGTTGACAGGCTTACTGCGGTCAACAGCTGGATTTTGGCTTACCTCAGCTATAACAGTGACAAAACCATATATCAAAGGGATATAGAGCGCGAGTTTTCAATCGCTCGCTCTACTGTAACCCAGCTTGTTAAGCTGATGGAGAAAAAAGGACTGATTGAACGCTCCGATGACAAAAGCGACGGCAGGTTGAAATCCTTAAAGCTCACCGAAAAGGGCGAGCAGATTCACACTGTGGCTCGCGAGGGTATGGCTCGTCTGGAGAGACGGCTGTGCAGCAGCCTGAGCCGACAGGAAATCGAGGCCTTCATATCGACAGCGGAGAAGATGAAGCAAAATTTAAAGTGTGAAAACGGAAAGGGTGGATGTAATGATTAAAAAACTTATGAAAAGTATAAGGGAATTTAAGGGTGTATCTATAGCCACTCCTATCTTAGTAGCCTGCGAGGTTGGTCTTGAGGTTGCCATTCCCACGCTCATGTCCATGCTCATTGACTATGGTATCAACGAGAGCAATATGGACTATGTGGTTAAGATGGGCCTGTTTCTGGTACTGTGCGCCTTGGTTTCCCTGTTTTTCGGGGCGATGGCAGGTAAAACTGCGGCAAAGGCGTCTGCCGGCTTTGCCAGAAATTTAAGGCACGATATGTTTTACAATCTTCAGGAGTTTTCCTTTGTGAACATAGACCACTTTTCGCCGTCAAGTATAGTTACCCGTCTGACCACCGACGTCACCAACGTACAAAACTCTTACCAGATGATAATCAGAATGGCAGTCAGAAGCCCTATTATGCTGATTTTTGCCATGATAATGGCGTTCAACGTCAATGCGGATATGGCGCTTATCTTCCTTGGGGCAATTCCGGTGCTCGCTATCGGTCTGATTATAATTATGAAAATCGCCAGACCTGCCTTTGAGAGGGTGTTTAAGTCCTACGATAAAATGAACAACGTAGTAAGTGAAAACCTCAGGGGCATAAGAGTTGTCAAGGCGTTTGTCCGTGAAAAGCACGAGACAGAGAAGTTCAACAAGGTATCAAACGCTATCTACAAGGACTTTAACATTGCACAGCACGCATTGGTGGCAAATATGCCGCTTATGATGTTCTGTGTTTACGCCTGTATGCTGTTGATATCATGGTTTGGAGCTAATTTTATCATAGACTCGGGTAACAATCCGGCGCTCGGATTTACAACAGGACAGCTGATGAGCCTTATTTCCTATGCAATGCAGATACTTATGAGCCTTATGATGCTCTCGATGGTATTTGTAATGATAACCATGTCAAGAGCCTCGGCAGAAAGAATTGTTGAATTGCTCGATGAAAAAAGCGATATGCAGGACTGTGAAAATCCGATTTATGATGTTAAGGACGGCTCCATTGAGTTTGATAACGTCAGCTTTGCCTATGGCAACGCCTCAAGACATTGCCTGGATAATATAAACCTGAAGATCAACTCAGGTGAGACAATAGGCATTATCGGAGGTACAGGCTCGGCGAAATCTACTCTTGTACAGCTGATTCCAAGGCTTTATGACGTTCAAAAGGGCAGAGTTTTGGTCGGAGGCAGGGATGTAAAGGAGTACGACATTGAAGCTCTCAGAGACGAGGTCGCAATGGTACTGCAAAAGAACGTCCTGTTTTCCGGTACGATAAACGACAATATCCGCTGGGGTGATGAAAATGCAACCCAGGAGGATATTATCAGAGTTTGTAAGCTCGCTCAGGCAGACAGCTTTATCCAGCAGTTCCCCGAGAAGTATGATACAATGATAGACCAGGGCGGAACAAACGTATCCGGCGGACAGAAGCAGAGACTGTGTATAGCAAGAGCTTTGCTTAAAAAGCCGAAGATCCTTATCCTTGACGATTCTACCAGTGCGGTAGATACAAAGACGGACGCTTTAATCAGGGAAGCTTTTGAAAAAGAAATCCCGAATACCACAAAGCTGATTATAGCTCAGAGAATTTCCTCGGTAGAGCACGCCGACAGGATAATAGTTATGGATAATGGCAAAATTGACGCCGTAGGAACCCATGAATGGTTAATTGAGAATAACGATATATACAGAGAAATTTACTCATCACAACAGAAGGGCGGTGACGAATAATGAACAGACCGGGAGTACGTAAGGCTGTACCGAAGTCAGATAAGAAGGTAAGCGGAAAGACCGTAAAAAGGTTGATGTCCTACATCAAAAACTACAGGATTACCTTTATCTTCGTAATAATCTGTATCATTATAAGTGCGGTCACCGGAGTAATCGGTTCGATGTTTTTGCAGATTTTAATTGACGATTATATCACTCCGATGCTTTCACAGGCCGTGCCGGATTTCTCGGGTCTGATAACCGCTGTTTTGACGATGGCAGGTATCTACCTTATCGGCGTGGCAGCCACCTACTTTTACAACTGGGCAATGGTCAAAATATCTGAAGGTATAATCCGCAAAATCCGAAACGAGATGTTTGCGCATATGCAGACCTTGCCGATAAAGTATTTCGACACCCACCACTATGGTGACACAATGAGCCACTTCACCAACGACACAGACACCCTCCGCCAGATGATATCCCAGAGTATTCCGCAAACACTGTCGTCGCTTATTACCATAGTATCGGTTGTCTGCGCCATGCTGATGACAAGCTGGGCGCTGACGATAGTTACCCTGGTGTTTGTCGCTTTGATGATATTTATTACCGGTAAAATAGGCGGAAAAAGCGGAAGATACTTTACAAAGCAGCAAACAGACCTTGGTGTGGTCAACGCTTATATTGATGAGATGGTAAGCGGACAGAAGGTCGTTAAGGTGTTCTGCCATGAGGATAAGTGCAAACAGGAGTTTGACGCTTTAAACGACAAGCTCTGTCAAAGCGCCACTGCTGCAAACACCTTTGCGAATATTCTTATGCCGATTATGGGTAACCTGGGCAACCTGCTCTATGTCGTTGTTGCAACGGTTGGCGGTGCGCTTGCTATCAGCGGCGTTTTCGGCGGCTTGACCATAGGCGCTGTTGCCTCGTTCCTGCAGCTGAGCAGAAGCTTTACCAACCCGATAACTCAGGTTTCACAGCAGATAAACATGGTTGTTATGGCTATCGCCGGCGCAGGAAGAATATTTGATCTTATGGATGAAAAATCCGAAGAGGATAACGGCTACGTAACCTTGGTCAATGCTAAGTATGACAAAAACGGCGAGCTTACCGAGACTGACGAGCACACCTGCCTTTGGGCGTGGAAGCATCCTCACGGCGACGGCACGGTAACCTACACAAAGCTTGAGGGAAAAGTCGAGCTTTTTGACGTTGACTTCAGCTACGACGGAAAGAAAACCGTACTGCACAACGTAAGCCTGTATGCCGAGCCGGGTCAGAAGATAGCCTTTGTCGGCTCTACCGGAGCGGGCAAAACGACGATCACGAACCTTATCAACCGTTTCTACGATATTGCCGACGGAAAAATCCGTTATGACGGCATAAATATCAATAAGATTAAGAAGAGCGATTTGCGCCGCTCCCTGGGAATGGTACTACAGGAGACAAACCTCTTTACAGGAACAATAATGGAAAACATCCGCTACGGCAGACTTGACGCCACGGATGAAGAGGTTTACGCAGCGGCTGAGCTTGCCAACGCCGATAAATTCATTGATAACCTTCCCGACGGCTACAACACTGTTATTACCGGCGACGGCGGCGGACTTTCACAGGGTCAGTGTCAGCTGCTGTCCATAGCCAGAGCTGCGGTCGCCGACCCGCCTGTGATGATTTTGGATGAGGCGACCTCGTCTATAGATACCAGAACCGAAAACATAGTCCAGAGTGGAATGGACGCTCTGATGCACGGCAGAACGGTATTTGTTATCGCTCACCGACTGAGCACTGTCCGCAATTCTGATGTAATCATGGTTTTGGAGCTCGGCAGAATAATCGAGCGTGGCAGCCACGACCAGCTCATAGCTCAAAAGGGCAAGTACTACCAGCTCTATACGGGAGCCTTCGAGCTTGATTGATATTGGTAAAAGGGGTTGCCTCAGAAGGCGGCTCCTGTTTTGCCGGTAAGCGACCGTTGCCTTAAGCGTACGACTCTCAGATTGTAAAGAGCACCGGTAGCTATGCAAACCACTGCGTTTAATCTCTGCCACGGCTATTGACAAGAATATATAGAAAAGCAGCACAGAGGGCTGAGCTAACTCTGTGCTGCTTTCTGTTTATTAAAGATATTTATCGTACTTTGAAAGGTCTATCTCCGCTGTGTCCACACTGTCGAGTTTTTCTCTTTTTATTTGCTCGCTTTCAATACTGAACTGCGGTTTGGGATTGTTTGCCGCTCCCTTTGTTCTTCCTTTGGCTCTACCCGCCCTTTTTCCTTTAGCGGCCATCGCTTTTTTTCGCATCTTATGCGCTCTTGCGGTCAAAATGATAATCAGTATAATTCCAAATATCGAAACGGTAATCAGTAAAATTCCGCCGAAGAGTATCATCTGATACCATACTGAATCTTCCTCTGAGGTGTTGTTCTTAATAAAGTTGAAATCGTCGCCTCCGTTTGAGCTGTCAAGATCCAAGGCTATATCCCAATCACCTGCCTCCATCTCGTCAGAGCTGATGTCCGAGTTTGTGTCGTACAGTTTGTTGTCAACTACGGGTTGGGTCGTATCATCGCCCATTGTGCCTGATTCGTAGTATTCCTGCTCACGGTCGATAACATCGCCATAGGAGGAGGTGCTGTAATCGGAATAGTAGTCCTGGTAGCTGTCCGAGCTGTAATCAGAACTGTAATCATCGTAATAATAATCCGAGCTGTAATCGCTGCTGTAGTCTTCGTAGTAGTCGCCGCTATCGTCGCTGCTGTAGTCCGGAGTATCATAAGAGGTGGTATCATCGTATGATGAGGTGTAGTCAGACGATGGCGTGTCTGCGGTGCTGCTGTCGGGTGTATCGTAAATATCGGACGAGTAGGTTGACTCATCTGCAAATGAGCTGTCCGTTGGCTCCGCATAGGCGACAAAGGTGCTTATACTAAGTGCGGTCAGGGCAGATATGACCGCAACCGTTATTTTCTTGTTAGATTTCAAGTTGCTTGCCTCCCGTGATGTTAAAATTTTGTGTAAGCTTTTATGTAAGCCGGAGTTAATTTGCCGCTGCCAGGCTTCAGAATTTTTAATCAGTATTCATATTAACATAAAAATAGTCGCAGTTCAAGAAAAAAAGGGCAAGATAAGCGAATTTGCAAAGATTTTGTCGTGTAAAAATTTATCACAGTCGGCTTAAATTAAGATTAACAATCTGACTGATATATTGTTTGCGTTTTCCTGCTTGTTATTTATTTTATAGCTTTAGCAACCGATGGTATAAAGGCGAGTTCTCGGGATAATACTACTATTGAAGCAAAGTGACGAAATGGAGGAAACAACATGGATAAAAAAGAACCCGAGAAAAAATCAAGTCAGAAGAAAAAGAAATACACCAAGGGCTTTTACGTTATATTTGCACTTTGTATGTTTGCTATGGTAGGTGCGGCGTGGTCGGCGTATTCATCTGTAAGCGAGTATATGGAGCCAAGCGTAATCGAAACCGACCCCGAGCCTGCACAAAGCGCAACAGAGATACAAACGCAGCCGCTAACTCAGCCTGAGACTGCGCCCGTAGCCAAACGTGTGGAGACTACTCTGCCCGAGAGCACCGAGCCAACTCAGGTGACTGAGCCAGCTAACGAGGCGGGCAGCTACTTCTACCCGGTCGGCAATGAGGTGCTCAAGGAATACAGCGGCTCAACCCCGGTAAAATCGGCTACCTTCGGTGATTATCGTACCCATGATGGTACCGATTACAAAACCGAGAAGGGAGCATCGGTTCACTCTATGACAACGGGAGTAGTGCAATCTATAAAAACCGATGAAATCATGGGTGGGGTAGTAGTGATTGAAAACTCCGACGGCAGCGTTGCCACTTACTGTGGAGTAGAGCCGAGCGAGGGTATAAAAGTCGGTTCTCATCTGAGTGCGGGAGATGTGTTTGCTACGGTCGGCGATATAGCAGGAGAGGAAAAGGACGGCGCTCATCTTCACCTTGAACTGAGCGCTGACGGAAAGACAATAAATCCAGACGAATATTTGAATAATAACGACGCAATATGAGTATAATTAATTAAGGTTAGCACGCCCTCGTTCGTTTCAGGGGCAAAAAAGCGTAGAGCTGAAATTTTGGCTCTACGCTTAATTTTTAATTCAAATTTTATTTAATGAAAACTGTTACTCCACAATCGCTTTTATCATATTGATAGCCTTATCACGGCTTATCGTAGAAGTGTTGAGACATAAATCATAATTCTCTACAGCGCCCCAACGCTGGTTGGTGTAAAAATTATAGTAGTTTGCTCTGGTCTTGTCTGTCTTTTTAATTATGGCCTCTGCCTTGTTCTCGGGGACGTCATGGAGCTTAATAGCGCTTTTGATTCTGTCCTCCATATTTGCGTAAATATAAATACGCAGAAGATTTTTTCTGTCTTTCAGTATATAATCAGCACATCTGCCGACAATAACACATGGCTTGACGGCCAGTTGCTTAATAATCTTATGCTGAAGAAGATAAAGCTTGTCATTTACAGGCATATCCCTCATGGGCGCATAGCCGTTACCGAGATTATAAATTCCCATTGAAAGACTGTACAGCAGACTGTTTGTGGCTCGTTCATCTACATTTTCAAAAATCTCGGGGTTATACCCGCTCTCCTTAGCAGCCAGAGATACAAGCTCTTTATCATAGAAATCAATGTTTAAAGTCTCAGCCAGCGACTTACCAAAGATTCGACCGCCGCTTCCAAACTGACGGCTGATCGTAATTATATATTTACAGCTCATAATATCGACCTCGCTTTTTGGGTAAATTTATGTCGTATAAATATTATAGCACTTACCTAGGAAAAATCTATATCTCAACTTTCATAAAAAAATGGAGGCGCGCTTGTGCAGGGTATACAAGTAATTGGAGTAATTGATAAATATTTAGCGTAGATTACCGAATTGCGCGGTTTTAGAAAAAAGATGCAAAAAAATGTTGACAAACAAAGGACGGATTGATATAATAAATGAGCTGTCTTGAGGAGCGGTAAAGTTTCTGAGGCGGGGCTG